>CALVGM010000085.1 GCA_944327095.1 uncultured Desulfovibrio sp.
GTTTGAGTAAATTTACCATTCTTATATCCATCAATGACCATTTTACGAATATCATCACAACCATGTTTCATGCTGCTCTCCAAGACGTGGGGCTATTTTGCTGGGGAGGGGAGGAGCTCCCCCCCCCTCTACGGTCTTAGGAATATATAGCAGGAAACTAGAAAAATATCAAATGGAAACCGCTCTAATGGTGATAGGGCACGTGGTTGCGCAGGCACTCGGCCCGATACAGCTGCTCCATAAGGACCACCCTGGCAAGCTCGTGCGGTAGGGTAAGGGCTGAGAGGCGCCAGAGAAAGTCCGCGCGCTGCCGCACAGCCTCCGTGTGCCCGAAAGGACCGCCCACCAAAAAGCAGGTTGCGCCCTGCCCCCGGGCATCCGCCCGATCCAGAAAGTCCGCAAGCCCCCTGGAGCTCAAGTCCTTTCCCCGCTCGTCCAGGACAACCACCAGATCCCTTGCCTGCACACTTTCGAGCAGACGCTCGCCCTCAATACGGGAGCGCTCCCTTTCCGAGGCAGCGGAGGCGTCCTTCACTTCCGTGACCTGCAGCTTGCGAAAGCGCCCCAAGCGCTTTTCGTACATGTCGCAGGCTTCCTTCCAGCAGGGCAGCTTCAGCCTGCCCACACAGACAAGACGCAGGGCTTTTGCACTCCTGACCATCTCCCAAGATAACGTTGCAGCAGGGACAGCAAAAACCGTTGCCGACGTGCAGACGGCTGCCCGCCTACTTCAGGCCGACCGCTGCCTCATCTTCCCCACCGAGACCTTCTTCGGCCTGGCAGCCTCGGCCTTCAGCAGCCCTGGCTGCGCCCTTGTCTATCAGGCCAAAAAGCGTTCGGCAAGCAAGCCCCTGCCCCTCATAGCCTGCGACACGGACATGGTGGAAAAATTGTGCGACATCTCCCCTGTGCCCAAAGGGCTCCTTGCCCTGTGGCCGGCTCCCCTGACCCTGGTGCTTGGCGTGCGCGCAAAATGGGCCTCGCAAATGGCCGCTCCCCTGCTCGACGGCAAGGGGTGCGTAGCCATACGCGTCTCTCCCCACCCTGTTGCCCGCAAGCTCGCAAGAATTCTTGGCGCACCCATCACAGCCACCTCAGCCAATATCTCCGGCCGCGAGCCGGTAACAGAGGCAAGGCTTCTGGACCCGGAGCTTGCAGGGGACATTCCTGTGCTCGACCTTCCCCCAAAACCAGCTGGCGGCCTACCCTCCACCATTCTCTCCTTTCCCTCCCCAGGCACAATCCTGCTCCACAGGGAAGGGGCCATCTCCCGGGACGAGCTCGCGCGTCTCGGGATACGTACAACGAGGCTGGTTCCCTGACAGATCTCGACTTTTGCATGCCGCAAGGTCATACTTGGCCTTGTGGTCACTCCATCTTGCATGCCCACGTTCAGGCAAAAGACCGTATGCGCAAGGAGGCAGAGCCACCCCCCAATCCGCGCACCATGGCCTCCTGCAAAAGTCCCGCACAAATCCCCCTGCCGCGCAGCGCTGAGTTGCGCCCCCTTGAGTACCTGCAGCGAAAGGAGGAATCATGTCCGAGTTCAGGGTCATGATAGGAGAAGAAAGTTTTGCCTATCTCCGCAAGAACAACTACTATTATGTGGACAAGACAGGCTTTCTGAACGACTTTCTGCCTTTGTCGGCAAGGGTGAGCCTCATCACGCGTCCCAGGCGCTTCGGCAAGACCCTCTTCATGTCCATGCTGACCGAATTCTTCGATATTGACAGGAAGAGCCGCGATCTCTTTGCCGGGCTCAAGGTGTCGGCCAATAAAGAGCTGTGCGCCCAATGGATGAACCAGTATCCCGTTGTCTTTTTCAGCCTGAAAGACGTGGACGGAGATTCCTTTTCCGATGCTCTGAACGAACTGCAACGGGTTTTCAGCAGTGTTGTCATGGAACACGACTCTCTGCTGACAAGCAATGCTGTCGATACGGCAGACAGGGAAGTACTGACACGGATCAAGCACAACAGGGCAACAGTGAGCGAGCTCAGGAGTTTTCTCATGATCCTGACAAGGGCAATGCGCTACCAGCACTGCAAGCCCGCCATAGTCCTGCTCGACGAATACGATGTCCCTGTGGCAAAGGCAGAAGCGAACGGCTACTATGATGAAATGATAGATTTCATGCGGGGTTTTCTCTCTTCTGCCCTGAAAACAAATTCCTCCAACCTCCTGTTTGCCGTTCTCACAGGCTGTTTGCGCATCACCAGGGAGAGCATCTTCAGTGGCCTCAACAATCTCAAGTGCTATGATATCTCCGACTGCGACTACGCCGACACCTTTGGCTTTACGCAAGAAGAGGTAGACAGGCTTTTGGCAGAGGCGGGACTCTCTTCCAAGCGGGAAGAAGTCAGGGAATGGTACGACGGCTATCGCTTCGGGGACAATCAGGAAATCTACTGTCCCTGGAGCATCATGAACTATGTCGCCGACCATCGAACAGCGCAACCAGCTCCCAAGGCCTACTGGCTGCATTCCAGCGACAACGCTCTTGTGCGACGCCTTGTGGCTAACAGTACCACAGATCTCACCCCGAGCATCGATATCCTTCTGGAAGGGGGCACGCTCCTAACAAAAATCAACCATACTCCTGGCTACAAAAACCTTGCCTCCACTCCGGCCAACATCTGGTCCCTTCTCTATCTCACAGGCTACCTGACAAAGGTGCCCCAAGACGCCAATTACGCGCTTCCTGGCACAGACGCTCTGACCATCCCCAACAAGGAGATCAGGGAAATCTTTTGCGAGGATCTGAGGGAATGGTTCTCCCATCGCCTGCAAAGTCCCCAGAGAAGCGAGCTCCATGAGGCCTTCTGGAAGCCCGACGCGGATCGTTTCGCAAAGCTTCTTTCCGACATCCTTCTTGTCAGCATCAGCGTGTTCGACTACCGGGAGCACTTCTACCATGGCGTGCTGACAGGCATCTTTCTCTCGACCAATACCTACACCATCTCCAATCTCGAGACCGGCGAAGGCAGATCGGACATCCTTGTCTGGGAAGGCGACAAGGCCGCGGTCATAGAGGTGAAGCGCGCAAGGAACGAGGAAGAACTCCCTGCCCTGCTCGACATGGGGATACGGCAGATTGCCGACAATCACTACGACGCGCGCTTCAGGGCCAATCCCGCAATCCACACCATCTTCCACTGGAGCATGGCCTTTTGCAGAAAATCTGTCCTTGCAAGGGTTGTCCTTGCTGTGCAGCGGTAAGGACACCAACTTCGAGTACCCGACACCAAGGGAGGAGTCATGTCAGAGTTCAAGATTATGATAGGAGAAGAAGGTTTTGCCTATCTTCGTGAAAACAACTACTATTATGTGGACAAGACAGGCTTTCTGAACGACTTTCTGCCCCTGTCGGCAAGGGTGAGCCTCATCACGCGTCCCAGGCGCTTCGGCAAGACCCTCTTCATGTCCATGCTGGCCGAATTCTTCGACATTGACAGGAAGAGCCGCGATCTCTTTGCCGGGCTTGCGGTGTCGGCCAATGAAGAGCTGTGCGCCCAATGGATGAATCAGTATCCTGTGATCTTCCTTTCCCTGAAGGATATCGACAAACCAACCTATGTTCGTGCCTTGACTAGATTTCAGGAAGAAATCACAAAATTTTGCAAGAATCACAAATACCTGATTTCTTCTGAAAAAGTAGAAAAAGAGGATAAGGTCCAACTACAAAAGTATCTGGAGCGAACGGCTGATGAAGATACCCTTGGCCTGTCACTGGAAACTCTGATTAATGCCTTGGCCAGCCATTACGAGAAGCCCGTCATTGTCCTGATAGACGAATACGATGTTCCTGTGGCAAAGGCAGAAGAAAACGGCTACTACGACGAGATGATTGGCTTCATGCGGGGTCTTCTCTCTTCTGCCCTGAAAACAAATTCCTCCAACCTCCTGTTTGCCGTTCTCACAGGCTGTTTGCGCATCACCAGGGAGAGCATCTTCAGTGGCCTCAACAATCTGGAGTGCTGGGATATTTCCGATTCCAGGTACGCAAATGTCTTTGGTTTCACGCAGGCAGAAGTGGACGCAATCCTGGACAAGGCTCACCTTTCCTCCAAAAGGGAAGACATCAGGGCCTGGTACGACGGCTATCGCTTCGGGAACAATCAGGAAATCTACTGTCCCTGGAGCATCATGAAGTATGTACGCGACCTGAAAGACGATCCGGGTGCTGCTCCCAGGGCCTACTGGCTGCATTCCAGCGACAACGCTCTTGTGCGACGCCTTGTGGCTAACAGTACCACGGATCTCACCCCGAGCATCGATATCCTTCTGGAAGGGGGCACGCTCACAACCAAAATCAACCATACTCCAGGCTACAAAAACCTTGCCTCCACTCCGGCCAACATCTGGTCCCTTCTCTATCTCACAGGCTACCTGACAAAGGTGCCCCAAGACGCCAATTATGCGCTTCCGGGCCTAGACGTTTTGACCATCCCCAACAAGGAGGTCAGGGAAATCTTTTGCGAGGATCTGAGGGAGTGGTTCTCCCATCGCCTGCAAAGTCCCCAGAGAAGCGAGCTCCATGAGGCCTTCTGGAAGCCCGACGCGGATCGTTTCGCAAAGCTTCTTTCCGACATCCTTCTTGTCAGCATCAGCATGTTCGACTACCGGGAGCACTTCTACCATGGCGTGCTGACAGGCATCTTTCTCTCGACCAATACCTACACCATCTCCAATCTCGAGACTGGCGAAGGCAGATCGGACATCCTTGTAGGGGAAGGCGACAAGGCCGCGGTCATAGAGGTAAAGCGCGCAAGGAGCGAGGAAGATCTCCCTGCCCTGCTCGACATGGGGATGCGGCAGATTGCCGACAATCACTACGACGCAAGATTCAGGGCCAATCCCGCAATCCACACCATCTTCCACTGGAGCATGGCCTTTTGCAGAAAGTCTGTCCTTGCAAGGGTTGTCCTTGCCGTGCAGCGCTGACCTGATCTCATCCTGCTTTGTGCTTGCCTCTTTGCCTGCTTGGGAGCATACTTCCCCGAATCCGGCCTTGCGGCCGCAGCCTTTTTTTGGGGATCTCCCCAAGGGATACCATCTTGAAAAAGAACATCACCTGCCCGCTTTGCAAGGGCCAGTTCAGCGTCTACGCCAACCCCCTGCCCACTGTGGACATCCTCATCCACGAGCCTTCCCTGGGCGTTGTCATCATAGAGAGAAAGAATCCTCCCCTGGGCTACGCCCTGCCCGGCGGCTTTGTGGACGAGGGGGAGTGGCTCGAGAACGCGGCCCTGCGCGAGGCCCTGGAAGAGACGAGCCTCAAGGTCGCGCTCACAGGGCTTCTTGGCGTCTACTCGCGCCCGGACAGGGATCCCCGCTGCCACACCCTCACCACTGTCTTCACTGCCAAACCCCTTGACCCCGCGGCTCTTAAGGCCAGCGACGACGCCAGGGCGGCCTTCTGGGCAGATCCTTGCGAGCCACCCTCCCCCATGTGCTTTGACCACGGCTGCATGCTGCGGGACTTTGCGGATGTGCTGGCAGGCAGGCGCCTCCTTGGCGCCCTTTCCACGGAATGGCTCGCCACGCCCGAGGGGATGAAAAACCAGGCAAGCCTGCAGGCCCTGGCCCACAAGTGAGGACACGCCCTTGAAAACAGCCCTCCTGCAGTGCAATCCCGTGACCGGAGACATAGCCGGCAACATAGAGCGCATCAGCCAGGCCGTGCGCCGCGCAGGCCAGGTGGATCTGTGCGTGACGCCGGAGCTTGCCCTTTCCGGCGTTGCCCCCGGGGACTTTCTCTCCATGAACGACTTTGTGGAAGGCTGCCGCAAGGGACTCGACATCCTGGCTGCCCGCTTTGTGTCCGGCCCGCACCTTCTGGTTGGCGCGCCGGTGGTCAGCGTGTACGATCCGTCCCTTTTGAGCAACGCGGCTGTCTACATCCACAACGGCCAGTGGGACGTCATCTCCCGCAAGGTCCGCCCCGAGGCCTCGCGCGACCCGGACGCGGAGTTCTTCGACCGCGGCGTGTCCCTGGGCATTGTCAACCTCTCGGGCTGGAGGCTCGGCATAGTGTTGTGCGAGGAGGACGCCAACTCCTCCTTCTGGACAGTGCGCGGCACAGGCTACATGCCCCTGCTCGACCTCATCTCCCGCGGCGTGGACGCCATCATCCACATGCGGGCAACGCCCTACGTCATAGGCAAGCGTGCGGATCACGAGGCCATGCTCACCCACGTGGCAGCACGGCACCACATCCACCTGCTCTCGGTGAACATTGTGGGCGGCAACGACGGACTGGTCTTTGCCGGCCAGAGCCTTGCCCTGGACCCCACAGGCACGGTCTACGCGCGTGGCCAGGCCTTTGCCGAGGACACGCTCATCGTGGACATGGCCACAGGCACAGCCCCAGTGGCAGCTGTGGGCAGGAGCTGGCAGGAAAATGTCTTTGGGGCTCTGGTGCTCGGCACCAGGGACTTTGTGCACAAGTGCGGCAGGGAAAAGGCCCTGGTGAGCATCTCCGGAGGCATAGACTCGGGCCTTGTGCTGGCCATTGCCGTAGAGGCCCTTGGCGCGCACAACGTGTCCGCAGTCATCATGCCCTCGCCGGAGACAAACCCGGACGCTGTGGCAGGAGCCCCGCAGCTTGCCCATACCCTGGGCGTCCAGGTCTCGGTCATCCGCATAGACGGGCTCATGGCCGAGTACGAGCGATCCATTGCCCAGGCCATGAAGGACTTTTCCCTGGGCGTGCCCGACACCTCAAGGCCGCAGCTGCAGGAACGCATTCGCGGATCCCTCATGACCACCCTGGCCAACCGCTCCGAGGGCCTTGTGCTCTCCACCATCAACAAGAGCGAGGCAGCCATGGGCTACTGCACCCTGTACGGGGACACGGTAGGCTCCCTGGGCGTTGTGGCGGATCTCACCAAGAGCCAGGTCTACGCAGTGGCCCACTGGCTGAACACGGATCGCAAGGGTCTCTTCCCCGAGTCCATGCTCAAAAAGGCCCCTTCCTGCAAGAGCTCTAGGCAGATGCAGGATCTGCCCTACGGCGAGCTGGACGAGGTTCTGGACGCGCTTTTGGCAGCACGCCCAAGACGGCCCCTTGCCAATTTGCACGCGCGGCAAAACGAGGTGCGCCAGCGCGTGTTCGGCATGGAATTCAAGCGCCGCCAGGAGCCGCAGCCCCTGTACGTGAGCGACAAGCCCTTTGGCCGCTCCTGGACCGTCCCCCTGGTCGGGCACTTCAACCTGCCCTGATTTTTTGGGCTGCGGCCTGCTGTGCGGCTGGCCGCCAGCCCCAATTCCACACAGTTTTTCTCCCTTTTCACTCTGGAGGTTGTTCAATGGCTGAAGCCCCTGAAAGAAATCTGGCAATGGATATCGTGCGCAT
>CALVGM010000086.1 GCA_944327095.1 uncultured Desulfovibrio sp.
CATCCACGGCTTCCGTGTACCTTTCTTCGTTTCCATACTGGCACGCGAACCCCGTATCCCCGAAAAGCCGGTCTCGGAGGGGAAGGAGGAGGAGGTCCAATACAACAGATGGGGTGTGCCTATCGGACACCCCGGGAGCCATACATGTTTGACACTGTCATACTGGGCAGAAGCTGTCCCGGAAAGGAATACGATCAGTACGAGCCCATGCTGCGCATGAAGGTCTACGAGGCGCAGCAGATCTGCAGGGAGAAGAAATTTCCCCTGCTCATCATAGTCAGCGGCCTGGAAAGCACTGGACGCGGCCAGGTCATGAACAAGATCACCGAGTGGATGGACGAAAAATTTCTCACCAACCACGTGTTCTGGCGGGAAACGGACGAACAGAGGGAGCGTCCCCTGGAGTGGCGCTTCTGGCGCTGCCTGCCTGGCAAGGGAGAGACTGCCCTCTTCTTCGACGGCTGGTACGGCACCCTGCTGCACAGGTACTGCACTGGCGAGATAGGCCAGAGCGAATACTACTCCCTGGTCAACGAGTTCAAGGGTCTGGAGGACAGCCTTGCCCTCTCGGGCATGATCATAGTGAAGCTGTGGCTGCATCTGGACAAGAAGACCTATGAAAAACGCCTGCAGCAGCGCATCGACACTTTGAACATTCACCACCTGGCGCCCCTGCGCAAGAAGGGTGCAGAACTCTACGACACCCTGGTGGACGCGGCTGCGGAAGCCATCACGCTCTCGGACCGCACCAACGCTCCCTGGAACATCATCGACGCCAAGGATGAAAACTTCCGCAACCTTGCGGTGGGCAAGGCCATCATCGACACCGTGAACCGCGCTCTCGGCATGGAGATCGCTGTGCAGGCAGGCCTTGATGTTCTGAAAAACGAAGAGAACACGCCCTGCATCGGTCCGGATAAGACCACTCCTGCCGAGGAGAGCGCACAAGCCAAGGCTTCCGCTGAGAGCGAGGCCAGTCCTGCTCCCAGAAAGGACGAGAGCAGCGAGGATGCCACGAAGAGCGCTGCAGGGTCAGAGGCAGGGGCAGGTAACGAGGCCTGCGCAAGCGGGCCAACGCCCGGCAGCCACGTGGACTGGCTGGGGCAGCCTGTGGAACGCAAGGGCTTTTTGGCCAAGATTCCCCTCAACACCCTGGAAGTCATTGATCTTTCCAAGACCATTGATCGCGATGTCTACAAAAAGGAGCTCAAGGCCCTGCAAAGGGAACTGCAGGAGCTCACCTTTGACGCCTACACAAAGCATATTTCGAGCACCCTGCTCTTCGAGGGCATGGACGCTGCCGGCAAGGGCGGTACCATACGCAGGCTTCTGGGCGGCGTTGACACGCGCATAGCCCGCGTCATCCCCATCAGCTCGCCCACAGACGAAGAGCTGGCCCACCATTATCTGTGGCGTTTCTGGCGCCACATCCCGGGCGCAGGCTTTGTGACCATCTACGACCGTTCCTGGTACGGCCGCGTGCTGGTCGAGAGGGTTGAAAAGCTCACGCCCCGCCCGGACTGGAGCAGGGCCTACGCCGAGATCAACCATTTCGAGCAGCAGCTTGTGCGCAACAACAACATCCTGCTCAAGTTCTGGCTGCACATTTCCCCGGACGAGGAGCTGCGCAGGTTCCGCGAACGCGAGCAGACTCCCTGGAAGCGTCACAAGATCACGGCCGAGGACTGGCGCAACAGGGGCAAGTGGGATCAGTACATTGTGGCCGCGGACGAGATGTTCCTGCGCACGAGCACAGCCTATGCTCCCTGGCGCATCATTTCCTCCGAGGACAAGAAGTACGCCCGCATAGAGGTGCTGAAGGCCTGGCGCGACGCCCTGAAAAAGGCCATTGGCAAGAAGGACGACAAAAAGAACGGTGAGGAAAAGTAGCCATGCGACGGATTTTTTCAGCCAGGCTTCTCGCGCCCGCTCTGATGGCGCTTGTCCTTGCCCTGGCTCCCCAGCCCCTGCAGGCTGCAGGACAGGGCAATACCACCAACGACAGCTTCAACACGGCCAAGCGCCTGCTTGAGCGCCAGGTCTACCACGACCACAGGGTGACGATTTACTGCGGCGCGTCCTTTGACAGCAGAAAGAACATACGTCTGCCCGAGGGCTTCAGCACCCCGTCCCACGCCAAGCGGGCCATGCGGGTCGAGTGGGAACACGCTGTTCCTGCGGAAAACTTCGGCCGGGCCTTCAGGGAATGGCGCGAGGGCGATGCCAGTTGCGTAAACAACAAGGGCAGAGCCTTCAAGGGGCGCAAGTGCGCGGAAAAGGTGAACCAGCGCTACCGCTACATGCAGGCCGACATGTACAACCTCTTTCCGGCCATTGGGGCCGTGAACGCTGTTCGCGGCAACTACCAGTACAGCGAGCTTCCGGGCGTTGCCCCGGACTTTGGCAGCTGCGAGGCCAAGGTGGATGGCAAGCGCTTCGAGCCTCCGGCGCGGGCCAAGGGCCAGGTCGCCCGCGCTGGCCTCTACATGGCCTGGGCCTATCCGGAATACAGGCTGAGCTCACAGCAGCGTCGCCTGTTCGAGGCCTGGGACAAGACCTACCCCGTGGACTCTTGGGAGTGCACCAGGGCAAGGCGCATAGAAAACCTGCAGGGCAACCCCAATCCCTACGTAAAGCGTCCCTGCCAGGAAAGGGGCCTGTGGTAGAAGTCTGAACTCCTAAGAAGACATGGGCGGTATCCCGTGAGGGTGCCGCCCTCTTTTTGGGCCCTTGCCAGGGGAGTCAGGCGCCGACGCTTTTCTTGAGCAGGGCCTCAAGCGCAGCCATTTCCTCTGCGGAAAGGCGCGAGCGCAGCATCTCGTCAAGGCCTTTGGAGATGTTCTCCACCACCGGGGCAAGCCTGCGCCCCTTGTCCGTGAGGGTCACGAGCACGCCCCGCTGATCGTCGGGATCTGGAGTGCGCTGCACGTAGCCGCTTCGCTCCAGCTTTTCCACCAGCGTTGTCAGGGTGGACTTGCTCTTGTGGATGAGGCGCGCAAGCTCGCTCATCTTGCAGCTTGTGCGGTGCAAAAGCTCGTTCAATATGTCGCCGTGGCTTGGCACAATCCCGGAAAGCCCGGCCTTTTCCAGCTCCTGCGTGATGTAGCTCTTGCCCAGCCAGTGCAAGCGGGCAGTGTAGAAGAAAATGGCGCTTGGCCTGTGTTCGCTTGCGTTCACGCAAAACAGTCTCCTTTCTGATTGGGGAGGGCCTCCCCTCGTGCGGCAACTCAAGTACAGAAAAAACCCCCAAAGCACAAGCGCAATGGGGGGCAGACAGTCGGGTCAGGGTATGGAAGCCAGGCTACGGAGCCCGACACTTCACTGGATCATCTGTCAGGCTTATCGGGATCACCAGAACACCAGGGGGCCTATGGTCGAGACCAGCAAAGTCACCACAATGCCGCTTGTGAAGGTGAGGAACATGCCTGCCCTCAGCATGTCCGGGATGGTGAGAACGCCGCTGCGGAACACAATGGCGTTGGGCGGCGTGCTCACCGGCAGCATGAAGGCGCAGCTTGCGGCAATGGCCGTCGGGATGGCAAAGGCTGCGGGATTCAGGCCCTGGGCCGCGGCCATGATGCCGGCAAGCGGCAGAAAGGCTGCAGCTGTGGCTGTGTTGGAGGTGCACTCGGTGAGGACCTGGACCACGATGACCAGGATGAAGAGCATGAGGACAAAGGGGATGTGCTGCAGGGAGTTGAGGATTTCGGCCATCCAGGTGGCAAGGCCGGAGGAATTGATGGCGCCTGCCAGGGAAAGCCCACCGCCAAAGAGCAGCAGTATGCCCCAGGGGAGCTTGCGCGCGTCCTTCCACTCCATGACGTAGCAATGATGCTTGAAGTCCACAGGCACAATGAAGAGCAGGATACCGAAGGTGATGGCAATGAAGGTGTCGTCCACAAAGGGCAGGAAGGAGCCTATGATGGGCTGCAGTATCCAGCATACGGCTGCCCCGCTGAAGAGCAGCGAGGTGAGCACCTCGGGATGGGTGATGGGGCCAAGCTCGGCCAGTTCCTTCTCAATGTGCTCGTGCACGTTGGTCTGCTCGAAGTCGAAGCCCTTTCTCGTGAGCCACCACCAGGTGATGATGGTGAGAAGGATGGCCAGAGGCACACCGATGAGCATCCACTGGCCAAAGCCTATGGTGATGCCGTACCGCTCGGCCAGAAAGGCCCGCAAAAGCGCGTTGGGAGGTGTTCCAATCAGCGTGCCCATGCCGCCTATGCTCGAGGCATAGGCAATGGCCAGCATGAGCGCGCTGCCAAAGCGCCTGGCTGCCCCGGGCTCCTGGCCGTGGGTCACGACGGACACGACCGAAACGCCTATGGGCAGCATCATGATGGCCGTGGCCGTGTTGCTCACCCACATGCTGATGAAGCCTGTGGCTATCATGAAGCCCGCGATCTGCCGCTTGGGATCGGATCCCACCCGTGCCAGGATGTTGAGGGCAATGCGCTTGTGGAGATTGCACTTCTCCATGGCCAGGCCAAGCAAAAAGCCGCCAAAGAAGAGGTAGATGGTGGGATTTGCGTACGGGGCCGTGGCTGTCTTCGTGGTCCCGAGCCCCAGCAGCGGGATGAAGATCATGGGCAGCAGGGCAGTCACAGGCAGGGGAACAGCCTCGCTTGCCCACCAGATAACCATGAGCAGCACAAGGCCAAGGCACTTCCAGGCCTTGTCCGGCATGCCGAAACAGGGGTCATTCAGCGCGATGAGCAAAAAGGCCACCACGCCAAGGACGAGTCCGAGCCAGTGTTCCAGTTGTAGCAGTTTCAGGGTTCGCGCAAGCCGTTGGATGTTCTCTGACATTCTCTCCTCCTTTCAGCGTGATGGCGTTTCCCCGGGCATGTTTCAGCGTGCTGTTCGGCAACACGTCGAGCCGATGGGCCGGGTCCACAGTTTGTAGCCATAATGACACGAGTCGGAGAGATGTCAAAAAGTGTTTCACAAGAAAACGTTTCACTTGGCGAAAAAAATGCCTGTTCCGTGACGCATGCCCCCAAGAGCTCCCGGGATAAGTCATGGAGCATGGCGCAAGGGGAAGAGCAGCGTGTCGCCTCATCCCCTCATATCAGCCAGATGGGGACAACAAGGTTGTCCGCATCAAAGGCGCCAAGACTGTCTGCCAGGCACAGGACAGCGCTCGTGCCCCTTTTCAGGGGTGACTTGTCTATCACGCCGAAGCCTTTGGCAATGCGCCTGTCTGGTGTTGTGGTCTTTTTGATCTCCATGGGAAACACAGCGCCATCCCTTTCCAAAAGAAGGTCTATTTCCTTGTCGTCTCTGTCCCTGTAGTAGTGCACAAAGGGATCAAGGCCAGCGTTTTGGTAGCTTTTCACAATCTCGGAGACAGCGAAGTTTTCCAGAAGTGCGCCACTCATGATACCTGTCTCCGCGACTTCGGCAGAAGCCCATCTGGCCAGATAGCATACCAGGCCTGTATCATAGAAGTAGAGCTTGGGTGTCTTGATGGTTCTTTTCAGAACATTGTTCGCATATGGGTGCAGCAGGAAGACTATGCCCTGTGTTTCAAGAATGTCGAGCCAGCTCTTGGCTACGGTCAAGGGGATTTCTGCGTCGTCCGCCATGGACTTGTAGTTCACAAGCTGTGAGACGCGCACAGCTGCAGACCTCAGGAAACGCAAGAACTTGAGAACGTCAATATTTCCGGAAAGATCGCGCACATCCCGCTCCACGTAGGTCGAGATATAGGACGAATAGAAGATGTCGCGGTTCATGCGTCGGTTGCTGACAAGCCCGGGCATGCAGCCAAACCAGAGGCGTTCGAACATGGCGGGGACGGAGACTGGGGAAATGGCGCTGCTTTGTTTCAGGAGCGTCTCGAAATCGAGAGAAAAGGTCTGCTGCGCGCAGCCTGTGATTTCTCTTTGAGACAGGGGGGACATATGGAGTACAGCGACACGCCCGGCCATGGATTCCTGAACACCACGCATGAGGCGGAAAATCTGGGAACCTGTGAGCCAGAAGTCGCCCGGACGCTTGGTCTCGTCAATATGGATTTTGATATGGCCAAACAGCTCCGGCGCGTACTGGACCTCGTCTATGAGAACCGGGGGTCTGTAGCGTTGCAAAAACATCCCGGGATCGGTTTTGGCCAATTCCCTGGCTGTCAAATCGTCGAGACTCACGTAGTTTCTGTTCTTGTTCTCCAGCTCGGCAAGATGCCTGAGCATTGTGGTCTTGCCGGCCTGACGCGGGCCTGTGAGCAAAATGGCCGGCCACGCATCACTCAAAGCCAGAACAAGGTCTTCCAGGTGTCGCTTGAGATAGGACATGCCCAATACCTCCATTCCTGCACCACGTCTTTTTCGAACTCTGCCAAAACTGTTGCCGAAGAAGAGCTCAACCACTTCTCGGCTATAATTTATTAATTCGTATAATTAGCCGAATGTTTTCCCCAGTCAATGTGTCCGTCAGGTTGTGAGGCGCCACTTCTGCCCCGAGACACCACGAGAGCCACAAGGATGAGACTCAAAATGCTGAGGCTCTCAGCGCATTTGCCAGGCTCATTCGTCACTTTCAGGCATGCGGCCTTGTCATTCCCGTGCGGTTTGTGGGGCACCTGATTGATCTTGTCCTTTTCGGCAAATATTTTCGCAAGCATTGTATTGCCGTATATATCAGCAGGATTTTTACGGCAAAAACAAATGTGTCTTTTAAATTGGCCGACAGTCTTTTCCAAAGTATCCGTCCTGCCCCTTGCCAATTTGCCCAAGGGGTGCAAGGTTTGCCTTGAGCCCGCCCCTGCCCGACGTGGACGGGCTCAAGGCAAGAGGTCCTTTCGTCCACCACAGCAACACGAGGTTTTCCATGTCTCTCTCCCACCCTGTCCGCGTTTCCCTCATAGGCCTTGGCGCCCTTGGCATCCTGCACGCCCGCGATCTCCACAAACGCCCGGACTTGTGCACCCT
>CALVGM010000087.1 GCA_944327095.1 uncultured Desulfovibrio sp.
CGCTGGTAGGGAGCTGTCACCAGGGCCCGGCCAAGCTCGAGACCGCTTTGCCCGAAGCGCGCGAGAAAGTCGCTGTCCATGGCAAAGAGTGTCGAGCTGTAGAGGCCCTGCACGCCCTGTTTTTGAAGAATTTCCGGCACAAGGCCCAGACGGTAGGCTCCGGCAATGGCCCGGTCTTTGGTGTTCCAGAGCAGAAGGTGGTCGTAGTGGGGATCGAACCTGTCGAGATCGCGCTCCCTGCCGCTGCCCTCGTTGCAGGGCCTGAAGGTCTCCTCGCGGGCTATGCCTATTTCCGAGAGCAGAAATTCCTGCTCGCTGCCCCTGAAGACGTAGACCTGGTAGTCTCCCTGGCCCGCGAGCAGG
Organism: uncultured Desulfovibrio sp.; assembly: GCA_944327095.1. Classification (GTDB taxonomy): domain Bacteria; phylum Desulfobacterota; class Desulfovibrionia; order Desulfovibrionales; family Desulfovibrionaceae; genus Desulfovibrio. The sequence continues at coordinate 364 of CALVGM010000087.1, forward strand.
CTCGACGCCGGAAGCGCCTGCAGGGCCTCCTCGACCTTGGCCTTGGCCGCGTGGCTGGCTATGGGCTGCTGACAGGCCCTTTCGTCTGTTCTGCGGCCCATGTCCTCAAGCGCATAGCAGCTTGCACGCAGGCAGGCGTTGCGCAGTCCGGGTGTCGGCAGGGCTGCCAGGGTTTCGGCGTCCATGGGGCTTCCGCAGCGCACCTCGATGGTCCTGCCGCGCTTGTTCAAAAGCTCGCGGGGCAGAAGAAGGGTGCGCAAGGACGGGTTCACAAGGCCTGCCAGGCTGAAGGCCAGGGAGTTGCGGCCGGCAAAGAAGAGCGGAACAACAGGAGCCTTGCTCTTTTCGCTCAGGCGCAGGGCAGTGCTGTGCCATCTGGGATCGCAGATGCCCTGGCCCTTTTGCCAGTGGGAGACAGTCCCTGCAGGAAAGACCACCACGGCGCCGCCCTGTTCCAGGTGGCGCAGGGCAGAGCGCAGGCCGGGCAGGTTGCTCGCGGCCCCGGAGCCGCTGCTGACGTCAATGGGCACAAGGCGCTGGGCAAGCACCTGCAGCTCGGCCAGGGAGGCCATGCGGTCCAGAACATTGTTGGCCAGGATGCGCACGTCCGGGCGCACCTTGCTCAAATGCGCCATGAGGACCAGGCCCTCGAGCATGCCGAAGGGGTGATTGGAGACAAGGAGCAGGGGACCTGTTTGAGGGATGGCGGAAAAGTCCGCTGCAACGCGTATGTTCAGGGCCTTGAGAGTCTTTTGGGCCAGTTCCTCTGCGCTCAGGCTGTCCTGGACCTGGCAGTACAACTCGCCCAGGGCGTTCAGACCGAGCAGTCCTGACGCGACTTGGGCTGCAGGCGCAGGCAGGGAAACACCGCTTGCCTCGAACAGGGCCTGGACAAGGCGCTGGCCACCCTGGGGAGACAGGGAAAGGGGAAGGACTGAAACCTGCTGTGACATGACGTCCTCCTGTTGCGAACATGCTGACCGTAGGCTGATGGTTTTGTGATGGTCGGCATGGTTCGCCAGGGAAGCGACAGACAGATGGCGCAATCTTCACAATTCCCGGTATTTTCCGTGGCAAACGTGTTGTCCGGCGTGACGCTTTTGTGAAGAGCGGCTGATTCGTTTTCTGGGGCCTGGGCCTGGCTGGCCTTTGCAAGCCGTTGTGCTGGGCAGACGTTGTTCCCTGTGGCGTTCGGTTTTTGTTTACACGCCAGTTGGGTCAAGGAACTTTGTGTACACAAAAGGGCCTTTTTTTGTGCACAAAGTCGAAAAACATCGTTTGAGCCAACCGGAAGGTAAGCAACATCCTTAAACCGAGAAGACAGCCATGCCCGCTTCACCCTTTCATTTTTTCTCCGCTTCCTCTCGCATGGCAAAAAATGCCCCGCCTTTCCCACAAGGGAGAGGCGGGGCACTGATTTGAGCCATGTCTGGAAGCGCTAGAACGTGAAGCCTGTCACGCAGGTGTAGAGGTAGTGGACAGTTCCCATGGCCAGGAAGAAGCAGATAGTGAGGTAGGGCTTCATGCGCATGGGAAGCTCGGCTCTTCTTGTCTGCCACAGGACAAGGCAGATGACGAGGGGCAGGAGAACGCGCAGCACGGGCTCCACAAGGGCTTTGGGGGCAAGGGGTGTTGTGCCCCCAAGGATGGGCTCAAGGTCCATGTAGACTGTGGCTGCCAGCACGAGCGTCACCAGCGGCCAGAAGACAAGGCCCCAGGACGCGCACCACTTGAGCAGGGCGTTGTAGTAGTCGCGGCCGTAGTCTTCCTTTTGGCGACGCAGGAAAAGCCAGCAGATGGCAGCCAGGGGCGGCACGGCAAGGCCCAGGGGCAGAATGAGTGCAAGGCCTTTGGCCAGGGGAGAGGAAGGGCTCATCCTGAAGACGTCTATGAGGGCAAGCTCCTGGGCGTTGGGAAGTTCTGCCGCGGCCATGAGGCGCACGGAGCCCATAAGCACAAAGAGGGCAAAGAGGCCGTTGATGCCGGAAAAATAGGCCAGGAAGGCGTGCAGGTACTTGTGGTTCGCAAGGGGCTTCCACACGGCAAAGTGTACGCTCGAGGCTATGACTGCGAAGCCGAACACGCCCCAGCTCAGCTCGACTACCGTGGCAAGGAAGGACTGGGGGATGTAGCCATCGGACTTGACAAAGAGCCAGACGCGGCTGCCAATGAGCAGTGTCCAGCCAAGGACCAGGCCTGCTGTGGCGAGCTGTTTTGCTGCCCTGTCGAACAGGGTTCTGCCGCTGCGCACTCCCTTGACCTCGAGCGAGCCCACCATGAAGCCGAAGGTGGCGAAGGCGAACAGAAAGAGCATGGGGAGTGCCACTGTCAGGAAGGGCACAAGCGCCAGCAGGACGGGGTTTGAGCCGAAGAGTATCTCAAATTTGTCCATCTTGATATCCTTGCATTTTCGACAAACAAAAGGCATTTCCCCCAGGGGAGTGTTTGCCGTACGGGCCTTTGTGCCCCAAAAGGCAGGGCAAGGCAAGTGCCTTGCGGATGTCTTGGGGCAGGGCAGCCTGAAAGGGCGAAAAGACAAGGGCGCTTTCCTGTCCTTTGGAAAACAGATGCCCGTTTCGGGAAACAGGCAGAACGCGAACTTTGGGGGAGACAGGAAATGCTCTGGAGAAGACGGAAGGGCTCTGGGCAAGACGCGCCACAGGATGCCGGAAAGGACGTCCGCAAGGACGCAAAACGGGCAGAGGGACAGAGGGCATCCGCCCTTGAGAAAATCGCGCCCCAAAAGGGGGCTGTCAGGGCAGAAAAGTGCCTGCCTGTAGCGCAGGTTGCGGCCTTTCTTGGGCATCTGCGCTCTGCGCGCAATGCCTCGCCCGCGACGCTTGCGGCCTACGAAAGCGACCTGGCAGATCTTGAAGTCTTCCTTGAATCCCTGGGTCTCACCCTGGCAAGGCCAGGGGAGGTTGGGCGGGGGGATTTGCAGGCCTGGCTTGCCTTTCTCTTTCGCAAGGGCCTTGCCCGCTCCTCCATGGCAAGGCGTTTGTCTTCCGCGCGGGGCCTTTTCCGCTTTCTGCACGACAGGGGAGAGATTGCGAGCCTTGCTGTTATTGAGATACGCAATCCGAAGCAGGAACAGCGCACCCCGGAGGCCCTCAACGTGGACGAGGCCTGCGATCTGCTCGACAAGTCGCTTGCGCACCCCAAGGGGCGCGCAAGGGGCACGGACGAAGCCAGGGCCAGAGCCCTTGATCGCAGGGACATTGCCCTGGCCGAGCTTCTCTACGGCTCTGGCCTGCGCATTTCCGAGGCTCTGTCCCTGAACGCGCACGACACAAGCCCCTCGGCAGGGTATGTGCGCGTCATGGGCAAGGGCAGCCGCGAGCGCCTGGCTCCCCTTTCGGACACCTGCGTGGACGCCCTCAAGGCCTGGCTTGCGGTGCGCGGCCTTGTGGCTTCCGAGGGCGAGCCAGCCCTCTTTACCGGAGCCAGGGGCAAACGTCTGGACCGCAGGGAGGCCAGGCGCATCATCGAGAGCCTGTGCGCCAGGGCAGGGCTTGCGCGCACCATCTCCCCGCACGTTTTGCGCCATTCCTTTGCCACACACCTTCTGGCCGCAGGCGCGGATCTGCGGGCAGTGCAGGAACTTTTGGGGCACAGGCGCCTTGCCACAACCCAGCGCTACACCCAGGTGAGCCTGGGCCAGCTGGTTGCGACCTACGACAGGGCCCACCCCCTTTCCGATCAGGCAGAGGGCCACACGTCTGCTCATGCGCCGAATCATGCGTCGGATCACGAGCCGGATCGCGACGGTCAGGGCAGGGGTCACAAGGGGCATTAGCCCCTTTGTTCCGCCTTGTTCTGTTCCTTGAGAAAAAATTCGCATGGATGAACATGTTTGCCACAATTTGAAGACAGGGTTATCGAATACAATGCAATGAATGGAAAAATACAGTAATTCCATGGAGATTTATTCTTGCGATCAATGCTCCCCTGTCGGTCCCCTGGCACATGGAACAGCCTACTTGCGCAAAAAGTTGTCAGAGGGGACTTGGCAAAACTTGGAGCTTGTGCTATCCCGAACAAGGTCTTTTGGTGAGGCCGGTATGGCAGAAGAAGTTCTGCCCCAAACTGCTTATAATGCTCCCGGGCCGCAAGGCCCCAAGGGAGACGCAAAATCCTATTCCTGGAGGAATGATAGTATGTCTGCTCTTGTTCTTGGCCATATCTATCCCGATACGGACAGCATCATGGCTGCCATTGCAGTGGCTGACCTGTACAAGAAACGCGGCCTGGACGTGAAGGCTGCCGCTCAGGGCAAACCCACCCCCGAAAGCGAGTTCGTGCTGCAGAAGTTCGGCCTCACGGCTCCCGAAGTTGTGGACGACGTGGCCGGCAAGGACATCTATCTTGTCGACTTCTCCGATCTCGCCCAGGCCCCCAAGGGCATTGACCAGGCCAACGTGCTCGGCATCACCGACCACCACAAGCTCGGCGACATCACCACCTCCAGCCCGCTTCTGTGCTGGATCTGGCCCGTGGGCTGCTCCTGTACCGTCGTCAAGAACATGTACGACTTCTACGGTGTGGAGATTCCCGCTTCCATCGCCGGTGGCATGCTCTGCGCCATCCTCTCCGACACCGTCATCTTCAAGTCCGTGACCTGCACCGAGGACGACAAGAAGGCTGTTGCCGACCTCGCCAAGATCGCGGGCGTTGACGACGTGAAGGCCCTGGGCCTCGAGATGTTCAAGGTGAAGAGCGCCCTTGACGGCGCCACCATGGACGAGCTGGTCCATCGCGACTACAAGGACTTCAACATGAAC
>CALVGM010000088.1 GCA_944327095.1 uncultured Desulfovibrio sp.
CCAAGGCCGGCAAGCTTCTGGGTCTGACCTACCAGCAGATGCTCTACTTCGAAAAGCGCGCTGGCCAGCCTGTCACGGGCCGAAGAGGCAGGCGCAGAAAGAACGCCGAGGAAACGCCCGCCGAGGAAGCCGGCATCGCCACGGAAATTGCATCGGAAATTGTGAGCGAAGACCTGTCTTCCGGGGAGAGTGACACTGCCCGGGTGGCTGCCGAAGCACAGGGCGAAGAGACCAGTGCCGTGACGGAAACGGCCGCTGAGCCAGCCGAGGTACCCGAGGCAGCGAACGTGGAACCCGCCGAGCAGGCCACGACAACTGCCCCTGAACCTGCGCAGGAACCTGTGCAGGAAACGGCCGAGCCAGTCGTAGTGGAACAGGCTCTGCCCGTTGAGGCAGCAGGGGAGGCTACCGCGCCAGAGAGCACTCCGGCTGCCGAAGGCGCAACCGAGCCTACCATAGACGAGATTGCGAACCACATCGTGGCGCAGATGCTCAAGCCCGACAACGGAAAGGACGGCGAATAACCTGATTTTCCCTGGCAAAAAAATTCCCCCATCCTTGCGAGTGGGGGATTTTTTTGCCTGCGTGGGCAGCATGATTCTGTTCAGAGGGGCCGCAGCCCCTTTGGGGACTCTCACTTATGCCTGTGCGGCAAGTGCCCTGCGGCTTTCTTCCAGCCACAGCCTGCAGACCTCGCGGCCGGCCCTTGCCGCAGCCTCTCCCAGGTTTTGGGCGTCCCTGCGCAGCTGACGGGGATCGATGCCGGCCTGGGCCAGCTCGCAGCAGTGCCCCACAAGCCAGGGCTCCATCTTTCTGGCGTCCGCTTCCACGTGGAACTGCAGGGCAAGCTGCCCGGATTCCAGGGAAAATGCCTGATGGGGAGTGAGCTCGCTTGAGGCCAGAAGTGTGGCCCCCTCGGGCAGATCAAAGGTGTCACCGTGCCAGTGCAGCACAGGCGCGGATTCAATGGGCGCAAGCAAACCGCCCTGCTGGCACAGGCGCACAGTGCCCCAGCCGATTTCCTTCCTTGGGCCAGGGTAGACCCGTGCGCCCATGGCATGCGCCATGTACTGGGCCCCCAGGCAGATGCCCAAAAGAGGGCGATGCGCCTCAAGACGCTTTTGCACAAGAGCCAGTTCCTGCCCCACCAGGGGGTAGCGCTCGCTGTCTCCCACGCCAATGGGGCCGCCAAGGACTATGGCAAGGTCGGCCTTCATCCAGGCCTGCTCGTCGCGGGGCTGGTCGCAGTCCCAGTATTCGAAGCTGATGCCCTGTTCGCGAAAAACGTCGCCAAAAACGCCGAGATCCTCGAAGGCGACGTGGCGAATGGCTATGCAATGCATTGTGGAAGCTCCTCGGGGGAATGAAAGACATGAAGGGGGATACGCAAGGCCCGGGATACTCTTTCCTGCGCATGTTCTCAAGTGAAAAAAAATGGCGCATGTGGAGGACATGGCACCACATGACTCTCCTCACACGCTGGTACGAGACAGGGACGGGAAGGGCGTCGGATTCTCCTTGATAGGGCAAGCTGCCTGTCCCTTTTGGGCGGGGCAAAAGAAAAGCCCCTTCAGAGAGGGGCAGGGAAAAATCATGTCACAGGCGGTGCACTATGGCTGTTGGAAAAGAGCGATCACACCCACAAGGAGAGCTGTTTGAGCAAGAACGGCACCTGCCACCCACTTGATGAGTTCACCCCTCTGCCTGGCCATTTCTTCAACAAGGTCTTTACGCAAGATCACAAGGTCTTTACGCAAGATCACGAGGTCTTGGCGTGAGGCAAGCTCCCAGGTGTCCACAGGCCTGATGGCGTCTTGCAGAGCCCTGGTAAAGGCATCAGCCTGTTCCACAGGCATTCCCGCCGCCCGCAGCTTCTTGCTGTAGGCAAGGGTGTCAAAAGCAATTGCGGTCATTGCGACCTCCTTTGTCTCTCTTGCGCTAGTGAAGGGAAGGATAGGGAAAAATCATGCAACTTACAAGAAGCGATCCCATAGAAGTGCTTGCCATGTCTTCCGGCTGTTCGCGAGGGCAGTAGCCACAATTTTGAGTGAATTGACAACCTTTGCGGCTGACAGTGAAGACGATAGCTCGATAGAGGGTTTTGATTCGTGTCTCATAGATCGCAAACACGAGTTCAAGGACAGAACACCATCCGCAATTATCGAGCAGATGTTCTTGTTCGCGACCACATCTTGTTGAAGATTTTGAGAGTTTTAGCTATGAACAGGTATGAATAAATTACGGCACTACATCGTTCTGACCGCTCTCACGTGGTTTTTTCTGAACTCGGTTTCGATATTTTGGGGTATTTTAGCAGGGGACTCGTACTTCCCTTTGCTATGGCTCAGATCTTTGGACGGCTTTCTCTGGATAGCAGACGACTTTCCAGAGATGTATTGGCTGTACGCCGTACTCGCCCTTGCCCTGATTCTGTGGTTCAGAAAACCGAATGTTATGACAGCCGGAGTGCTGACAGTGGTAGGCACGTATGTTGGCCCATTAGGGTACTTTGCCACTGGAGGATGGATTGTCAGTGTGCCCTTTTCCTGCGTAGTGCTTCTTGGTTTCATACTTCTACAGGGTCTCTGGACAAAGGTGTTCAAGCCCCGTCTCGCCAAAAGAAAGTGTTCATAGCATTGCATAGAGAGAGGGACAGGCCATGTACAGGGACTGTCTGGAGCCTTCCCGTTCACCGTGACGAACCTGGAGGTCTGCACCTTCCGGGGTTTGAAGACGTCCAGGGAACAGGCCTACGCCATTCACAATGTGGTGAACGGCAAGCCCAAAGTGCAGTACGGCGCCAATCTCATGCCGGTGACTCTGACCGTGCAGGTTGTGCCACTGTCGAGTGTCTCGACAGCGAATCTCCGGCTGCGTCTCCTGGATGCCCTGACCTCTGCCGGCGAGGCGTTGCCTCTGGTGATCGGGCTCATACGGCCTGTTCGTGTTGCAGCAGTACGAGGTGACGCACAGGCAGCTGCACTATGGCGTCACACTGTCCGCGGAAGTGCAGCTCTCTCTTCTGGAGTACAACGGATGACCAGGCTCGTTGTCGATACGTCGTTGCCCGCCACCGTGATCATTGGCTCTACCGGGTTCGTTGGCCTTGCCCAGGAATCCGGACTGTTCTTGCCACACGCAAAGGGGGCCGTTCCTCTGGACCGCGACTTCGGCCTCACGTTGAACAACGCGGCTGATGGTAGCGCCATGGACGGCCAGCTCATCCCCAGAGTCACTGTCGAAATCAGGGAGGAATACCTTGGGACTTCCGTTAATCTCGCGGCCCTGCCAGAGGTCAGCTTTTGCACCGAGTCCGGTGCGCAGGCGAGAAAGGACCCTGGGAGGAACAGGCAGAACCGGCAATTTGCCGCTGTCCTGCCCTCATACAGTGTCCCCTGTGGAATGCGCAAGAAAGCAGTCCTCATCGTGGGAGTCTATGACGCCAACGGACTGCAGGTAGGCGTAGACTGTGACTGTGCCCACAAACTGCATGCCGCGTCTTTTCAGATCCCTTGCCACAGCGTCCGAGAGGGAAGAGCGTGTCTGCCCCCTTTCGCGAATCACTGCGCCCTGGCTAAAGTGCCACAGGTAGGCGTCAAAGCTGCCCCACTGGCTCTGGATGTCGCAAAAGACCCTGGCGTTGTTCACGGCAGCCCTGATTTTGCGGCTGTTGCGAATAATGTCCCTGTTTTTCATGAGGGCCGCCACCTTGTCCTCTCCGTAGCCGCAGATGGCAACCGGGTCAAAGCCGTCAAGGGCCTTTCGGAAGGCCTCCCTCTTGTTCAGGACGCACTCCCAGGAAAGGCCTGCCTGAAAGGTTTCCAGAACCAGCATCTCGAAAAGGATGGCGTCGTCGTGCACAGGCCTGCCCCATTCCTGGTCGTGGTAGCGTATGTAGGCAGGATTTTTGGGATTTGCCCACCTGCAGCGTGTTTTCCCGTCAGGCCATTGTCTTTCCATTGCGACCTCCGGCTGCATCAATGCTCGTATCTGTGGTGGCCTTCCAGGGCGAGCAGCTGGCGCTTGACGTCGCAGCCTGCGGCATAGCCGGTCAGGCTGCCCTTTGCGCCCAGTACCCTGTGGCAGGGAATGATGATGGCTATGGGGTTGCGGCCTACAGCTCCACCCACTGCCTGGGCGGACATGGCGGATCTTCCCTTCCTTTCGGCAAGGGTCCTGGCTATGGCACCATAAGTTGTGGTCTGCCCGTAGGGAATATGCAAAAGCTCTGTCCAGACATCCAGCTGAAAGTCTGTTCCCTCAAGGCAGAGCTCAGGCAAAAAGTCCGGATTGTTCCCTGCGAAATAGGCGTCCAGCCACTGCCTGGCACTGGCTGTGTATTTCGTTTCCTGTTCGCAGAGCTCCCCATCCAGGCCGGCTGCAAAATACTTCTGCCCCCTGAACCACAGACCGCACAGGCCCGTGTCGCTGCTGGCCAGCAAAAGCTCTCCCAATGGCGAGTTGTACACGCCCGTGTAGTGCATTGTCTGCCTCCTCCCCAAAAACTCTGTCAGGATACTGCCCTGCCTGACCCTTTTCTGCAAGCTGGTCGCAGCCCCTGTGCCAGGGCAGTAAAAAGGGGATGCGCCCACAACGGACACATCCCCAGGGATTCACTTGCTTGTCAAGCCGGCTACTTGGCAGCCACCTTTTCCTGATCCTTCCACACCTGTTCCGCAGGAGGCAGCACAGGGAGAAGCTTCAGCCAGGGGTTGGACTGCAGGTGAGCAGGATCCTGCTGCAGCTTTCTGCTGTGTTCCAAGATGGGCGGAACGATGGTCTTGATGTCGCCGGCCAGGGCAGGGCTGATGGCGTAGTTGGTGGCCTGTTCGGCCAGAGCCACGGCCTGCATGCTGAATTGGGCAGAGGACATCAGGGTGTCCAGGGTCTTGGTGGGGTTGTGGAAGCCAACGCTGTTTTCCGCGGACACGTAGTCCCAGAAGAGCTGGCCCTTGCGAACCATCTCGCGGGCCTGGTTCATGAGCTCCACATGGTTGGCGTTGAGGGCAGCGGGGTTGCTGGCAATGTACTCGTTGGCAAGACGCACGGCCTCGTGGGCGCGCACGGAAGCTTCCTGGGCCTTCAGAAGCTGGGCAAAGCTCCTCTTCTGAATGTAGAGCACGCGCTCACGCAGGAAGTCGGCAGTCTTGTCCGCATGGCACTGACGGCAGGCGCGCAGTTCGGGGTCCTTCAGGGGCGAGGTCATCCAGTGGCTGGACACCTTCTTGCCGTCCACGCGCTGGTAGGGCATGTGGCAGTCCGCGCAGGAGACACCGGCAGCGCCGTGGGGGCCGTCCACAAAGGTCTCGTAGTCGGGGTGCTGCATCTTGATCATCTTCACGCCGGACGCGGCATGGACCCAGTCAAAGAAGGGGGTTTCCTTGCCATTGGCGTCCTTGGCGCCATGGTCCTTGTAGTACTGGTACATGTCCTCGGGACCAAAGCCGTTGTCCCAGGGGAACACGGGCCTGGATGCCGGGCCGTTGTCCTTGTGGGTGAAGTAGTACTCCACGTGGCACTGGGCACAGACCAGGCTGCGCTTCTCGTTTCTGGAAATCTTGTTCCAGTCCCTGCCGGAACGCTTGAGCCAGTCCTTCAGGGGCTCGGAGTAGAGGCGCAGCTCCATGGTCTTGGGATCATGGCAGTTTGCGCAGCCAATGGTCTCGTCCTTCTCGTCGATGGCGTCCTTGGTGCGGAAAACGTTCACGTCCTTGGACCAGAACTTGTCGCCGTACTCGGCAATCCAGTTCATCATCTTGGGCGTCTTGCAGTTCCAGCAGGTGGCCGGCAGGCCGCCCTTTTCGGCGTAGCGATTGATGCGGTCGATTTCAAGGAAGTCCTTGATGGCATAGGTGTGCCCGCGCGCCTCGTTGTACTCGTACATGAAGGGATAGCCGAGCCACAGGTTCTTCAGATAGGGCTGGGCGTGTTTCCATCCCTTGGGCAGGGGGTTCACGTTGTCGTTCTTGCGGAAGTTGACGGAGCCCTTGTACTCGGTCATGACCTGGCTCTCGTTGTTCTTCATGTACGACGCGTACTGCAGCGGAAAGTCTTTCTGGAAATCCGAGATCCTGGTGGCATCCTGCTTGATGGATGTGGAGTAGGTGGGAGCCTTCAGGTCCGTGCTCACATCATTGCATCCACCGGCGAGGACCAGACTGAGTCCGAGACCCAGCAGCACGGTCCCTCTACATATCTTGCTACTCATAAGCAACCATCCTTGAGCTGACTGGCTTGTGCCTCATGTGGGCCACGTTGCGGTGGCAGTCGACACAATAGGGCTTCACGTTCATGCTGGCCACGTTCACGTTTGTCTGTGCATGGCAGGCAATGCAGTTGGCGCTGACCACTGCCCTGGTCACGCTGTTGGGACCAAGAGGCAGATCCGCACCCTGAACATTGTAGACAAAGTCGCGCACAGCTTCCTTGGCCTTGAAGGGAAGCTTGGCAAGCAGATTGTGTGGCGCATGGCAATCATTGCAGGAAAGATCAGCATGCGTGGACATCTTGTGTGTCACCCCGGCCTCGGTCATGAGGTGACAGGTGGTACAAAACGGACGCGAGTCGCTGACAGTCATCGCGTAGGCCGCAATGCCGAGCAGCGCAACACCTCCGATCAAACCACACAGAAAGATTTTGATCATGGGGCTACTGCGTGGCTTATCCATTCATTTCCCTCCCTGGTCCTGCCTCCTCCCAGACGGACAGGACCGGTATGCAAGTTAGGTATGGACCCAAACTAACAAATGCTTTTTTTCACGTACCAAACGATTTTTCGCATTGTATGTGTTATTTGACACAGATTTCGGCTTTTTTTGCGTTAAAATTGTGTGACAGGCCGGATTCCCGGGCGCACTACAAGGGGCTTTCCAACAAAAGAGTCTGCACGCATTCATAAGCCAGCGCTTGTCGCTCAGGCAACAGAAAGGGTACTTTTGGGCAAGAACCCGCCGATATATGGGAGGTCAGGGCGAGAAAGATGGCACAAGGGGAGAGCCCGTATTGGGGCACCTGGGCCCTTGCGGGGCGCAAAAAAAAGGGGACAGCAGGTATTGTTCCTGTTGTCCCCATGCATTTGCCTGTGCCCCTCGCGAGGGGTCACGGCCTAGCTTTTCGTGTTCAGCCAGCGCGCCCACTTGATGCCTTCGGCTATAAGATCGTCTTGCGAAAGCACGTCCTCGCGGTAGAGAATGAGCGCGGAGCCCGTATCCGTGTTGACGTCCACGGAGCGAATGCCCTCTATGCCCTCGAGCCTCATGGAAGCCTCGCTGGCCACAGCGGGCTTGCGCAGGGCGGGATGGCGCACGCGCACGCGCCCGGGAATAAAGCTGCGCACGTAGCGCGCGAAGGAGAGCATTTCCAGTTGCGATACCTTTGCCATGCCTGTCCTCCTAGCGATGCGCCGCGGCCTCAATGGCTGCCGGCAGGGCGAGATCCTCTTCCTGCAGGTGGCGGCGCATGGCCCGCACGCTCAGGGCCACAGTGGTCATGTTGTGCAGGAAGGCGGAAAGCCCTGGTGTCAGGAACATGAAGATGCCGCCCAGAAGGAAGAGGGAGTTGAAGAGCATGGTGTAGAAGTAGTTGGAATTGATGGGCTGCATGGCGCGCCTGCCAAGCCTTCTTGCCGTGAGAAGGCCTGTGAGGGACGTGTCTGTGAGAAGCACGTTGGCAACGCCCTGGGCCAGCTCCGTACTGTCCGTCATGGCAACGCCCACTGTGGCTGCCGACAGGGCAGGGGCGTCGTTGATGCCGTCGCCCACCATGAGCACGTGTCTGCCCTCGCGCACAAGTTCCGAGACCACGTCCGACTTGTCCGTGGGCAGAACCTGGGCCCTGTACTCGCCAATGCCGAGCCTGCCGGCAATGGCGCTGGCTGTCCTTGCGTCGTCGCCCGTGATCATGAGGATGCGATCAACGCCGTCCTCGCGCAGGGCGCGGATGACTGCCGCAGCCTCCGGACGCGGCGGATCCTCTATGGCCACAAGGCCGGCGATCTTTCCGCCCTCGGCAAGGTAGAGCAGGGACCTGCCCATGCCTGCCTGTTCCTCTACGGCCTCCTTCAGGGGACCAAGGTCTATGCCCTCGTCGTACTCCACGTAGTGGCGGCTGCCCACCACCACGTTCATGCCGTTGAGCTGCGAGCACACGCCGTGGGCCACAATGTACTGAACCTTGTCGTGTTCCTCCGGATGGCGCAGGTTGTGTTCAGCTGCCGCGCGCACAACAGCCCTGGCCACAGGGTGCGGGAAGTGCTCTTCGAGGCAGGCCATGTCGCGCAGGACCGTTTCCTTGTCGAAGCCCGGAGCGGGAATGACTTCCGCCACCCTGGGGGTCGCGTTGGTCAGGGTGCCGGTCTTGTCGAACACCACGGTGTCCACGTCGCGCAGGGCCTCGAGGTAGCGGCCGCCCTTGATGACGACCCTGTTGAGAACACCCTCGCGCATGGCGGCGAGCACCGTGAGGGGAGTAGTGAGCTTCAGGGCGCAGGAGTAGTCCACAAGCAGCACCGAGGAGGCCCTGATGGGATCCCTGGTGATGAGGTAGACCAGGGCGGCCAGGCCGAAGGTAACGGGCACGGCCATGTCCGCCATGCGCTCGAAGCGGCCCTGTATGCCGGCCTTGAGGCCCTCGCTCTCCTCGATGAACTTGACAATCTGCTTGAGGCGCGTCTGGTCGCCGACCTTGCTCACGCGCACGCAGATTCTGCCTTCCTCCATGACTGTGCCGGCAAAGACACTGTGGCCCTTGACGCGCACAACGCCAATGGGTTCGCCGGTCATGGCTGCCTGGTTGACAACGCCTTCGCCGTCCACCACCACGCCGTCCACGGGGATGGCGTTGCCGGCGCTGAGCACGATCACGTCGCCTGCGGAAAGATCCTTCATGGCAACCTGACGCTCGGTGCCGTCCGCGTCGCGCACCCACACCCATTCCGCGCCTATCTCCAGGCTCTCGCTCAGGGAGGCCAGGGACTTCTGCCTGGTCCATTCCTCAAGCTCGTCGCCTATGCCAAGGAGCAGGGTAAGGGTTCTGGCTGTCCTGAAGTCGCGGCGCAACAGGCACACGGCTATGGCCGCGGCGTCCAGGACGCTCACGTTGAGGTGGCCTATGACAAGTTCCTTGAGGCCCTTCAGAAGGTAGGGGATGGCATGGCCTATGGCCATGGGGATGCTGTACCACCAGGGCAGGAAGGGACGAAGGACATAGTGGCGCACGATTTCAAGCAGGGCGGCCATGGGGCCCTCGACCCTTGGAACAGGGAGGTCTTCGGCACGGAACTGGGGATCCCTGCGCGCTTCCTCTATCTCGTCTCCGGCCCTGGCCAGGATCTTCAGAGCCTCGAGCCTGGAGGCAAGATCGGCATAGAAAAAGAGGACGCTGCCAATGACCGGATTCACGGTCACGCCCACAACGCCTTCCAGGTCCGCCAGATCGTCGGCCAGCCGCGTGGCTTCGTCCATGGTGAGGCGAGTGCCGCAGCGGCAGCGCATTCTTCCCTGACAGGTGACAAGGCCGTCCGAGAAAAACCCCTGCAGTTCGTGTACGATGACAAAACTCATTCGCGCTCCTCTATAATAAGGATGGCGCGCTCTTCCCGCATGTGCAGAAAGAAAAGCGCCATCCTCCTGTTCCCGTTTTTTTGGGCGGGAAACCAAAGTTCCCCGCCCGCAGCCCTGAAACTAGGCGTTCTGTGCTTCCTGGTCCTTGCGCTGAGCCTGTTCGGCCCTGGCTTCGGCCATAAGGTCCTGGGCGTCTTCCTTCACCTTCTCCACAGCGCCGGCAATGGCGTCCTTGACGTCCATGCCGCGGCTGATGATGCCTGCGGCCACGGGCTTGAGGCCTGTGCAGCCACGCTGCAGAACCATGGCGCCGAGCACGCCGGCAGCCACACCGCCGGCAAAGATAAGAGCGTACTTGAGTCCGGTATTCATGTATTTACCCTCCAAAACAAAATCAAAGCCGCACCAATCCCTGTCATGTATCAGCAAGACAGCCCCTCTCGGGGCTGTTTCTCCTTAAACTAGCGCACAACAGTGATATAGTCGGCTTCCTTGTTGCGCAAGGTAACAGTAACTCCGGAAAGACGCAAGGCCAC
>CALVGM010000089.1 GCA_944327095.1 uncultured Desulfovibrio sp.
AAGAGGATCCCGTGGCGGCCATCAGGGCCCTGACCAACGGCTCCGGCGCGGACGTGTCCTTCGAGTGCATTGGCAACAAGCACACAGGTCCCCTGGCCATAGACGTCATCCGCAACACTGGCCTTGCGGTCATTGTGGGCATCTTCGAGGAACCAAGTTCCTTCAACTTCTTCTCCTTAAGCGGCACGGACAAGAAGGTGGTGGGCTCCCTTGCCTACACCATCGAGGACTTCAAGGGCCTTGCGCGCCTCATGGCAAAGGGCATTATCAAGGCCGAACCCCTTATCACAGGCCGCATTGGCCTCAAGGACATTGTGGACAAGGGCTTCCTTGAGCTCATCAACAACAAGGACGAGAACATCAAGATCCTTGTGCACCCATAAATCCCCCAAAGAAGGACTCGAAAAAGGAACCCTGACGAGGGCCCCCAAAAAAGGGTCCAGGATCCCATCCTGCCTGCCCTGCTTTCCTGGCTATAGTTTCAAGACATGCCAGGAAAGCTCACAGGAAAAGGCAGGGCAAGGCCTTGCGCACGCCTCCTGTAGCCATGCGGGGAAATGTGCGCAAGGTTCCTGTCCCCCAAAAAGTGAAGACAGCTTTTGGCCCCTGCCCCTGGGCCTGGGCCAAAAGCCCCAGATAGCGCTTTCACACACGCGTCCAATGCCCACCTGGTCCTTCCCCAAGACTGAACGGGAAGGACCATTGTATCAACCGCGCATTGACAGGGGCAGCCTGTTCCGCTCCCGGACGGGCCCTGCCCAGGTTAAGCCAAAACACCGGGAGTACGCATGAAACGACTTGCCACTCTGATTCTGGCAGCCGGTCTTGTCCTGTCCGCTGCCGGCGGAGCCCAAGCCATAGACTTCAAGATCAGCGGCGAGTGGCTCATGGGCTTCAATGCCGCCGAAGGCGGCCTGCTCAGCCACAAGCGCCAAAACGGCGCCAGACACAAGGCCGACAACAAGGACATCTTCTCCGCCGGCCAGCGCCTGCGCCTGCAACTCGACGCCGTGGCCTCGGAGAACCTGTCCGGCACGGTTTTCTTCGAAATAGGTGACACCAACTGGGGCCAGGCCTCCACAGGCGGGGCCCTTGGGGCGGACAGCACCAATGTCATCAAGCTCAAGCGCGCCTATCTGGACTGGACCCTGCCCAATACAGAGCTCAGGGTGCGCATGGGCCTGCAGGGCCTGCCCCTGCCCTTTGCCGCAGGCGGGTCCGCCATCCTGAACGACGACGTGGCCGGCGTTGTGGCCAACTACCGCTTCAGCGAAAACGTGGGCCTCACCCTTCTCTGGGCAAGGCCCTACAACGACAACTACGAGGCTGTGGCCACAGATCCCTCCTCCAACAACAGGGACGGCTACCTGGACAACATGGATCTTGTTTCCCTGGCCGTACCCCTGACCTTTGACGGTATCGAGGCAACGCCCTGGGTCATGTACGGCAGCGTCGGGCAGAACACCTTCAGAAACAACGACAACCCGCGCCGCTGGTTCACCATGAGCGGCTACGAGAACGACAATGGCCGCTGGAGCAGTGCATCCTTCGAGCGCGAGCGCGCCACAACCTCGGCCTTCTGGGCAGGCCTGCCCGTGAAGCTGACCCTGTGGGAGCCCTGGAACATCGAGTTCGACATCAACTACGGCTATCTGGAGAGCATGGGGCGCGGAAACATCCTGCGCAGCGATGGCGCTCTCGAGCGCTACAGCACGCGACGCGAGGGCTGGCTTGCCAAGGCCCTGGTGGAATACAATATGGACTGGGGCGTGCCGGGCATCCTTGGCTGGTACGGTTCCGGCGACGACGGCAATCCCGGCAACGGCTCGGAGCGCCTGCCCACTGTTTCCGCCGCAGGCAACTTCACCTCTTTCCTCGGAGACGGCAATCTGGCCTGGGCGAGCTCCACGGATCTCTACGACCGCAACCTTTCCTACGCCGGCACCTGGGGCGTGGGAGTGCAGATCAGGGATATCAGCCTGGTAGAGGATCTGAAGCATACCTTCAGGGCCGTGTACCGCGGAGGTACCAATTCCCCATCCATGGCCAGATACGCCAAAAATCCCTGGAGCTGGGGATCGTGCGTGGACGAGCCCGCCTACAGTGATCTGGAGCACTACCTGACAACCAACGACGGCATCCTCGAATTCAACCTGGTCAACGTCTACCAAATGTACGAAAACTTCCAGGTGAACCTGGAGCTGGGCTACCTTGTAAACTTCATTGACCAGGACACCTGGAAAAGATCCTGGGGAGGCAAGAGAGGCGAGGCCTACAGCAAGCAGGACGCCTGGAAGGCGCAGCTCATCTTCGCCTACACCTTCTAGGCCAGCGTATTCCCTGACATTGCGTCCCGCATCCCCGCGGTCTGTGCCGCGTATGAGAAAGACTTTCGGAATCTGCCCGAAAGTCTTTTTTTGGGGGCCTGCGGCTTTCGCCAGATCCCTGTCCTCTGTCTGGGGGGTCAATTATCGTTCGTTTTGGGGGTCAGTGGAACTTTCGCTTGCCAGGTGGACTGGACAGGTCCGGGAAATCATGGCTACATTTTGCCTGCAGCCGGACAGATTCATGCTCTGCCCCATCGCCCCTTCACGCATTTTCCCGGCAAGGCAACGAAACCGCATGTGATCAAGGACCGCCAGCTCTATCTGTACATTCTTCTCTTTTTCATGGCAGCCGAGGTGATACTGGCCTTTTCAGCCTTCGGCTACATTGTGGTAGAGCCCATCTCCATCACCTTCATGACCATCCCCGTGCTCTTCGGAGCCTACGTGCTCGGTCCCCTTGCCGGAGCAATCCTTGGCTGCGTCTTTGGCCTGACAAGCATCTGGAAGGCGTCCATCTCCGCCGTAGCCTGTGCGGATCAGGTCTTCTCGCCCTTCCTGAGCGGCTCTCCAGCGGAAAGCCTTGTGCTGAGCCTTGGCACGCGCGTGGCCTTTGGCTGCCTGGCCGGCTGCCTCTTCCGCTCCATTCGCGAGTACAGGCCATCGAAAGCCTGCATTGTCGCAGGCGTCCTGGTGGCAAACCTCTTTCACTCGACTGCGGTCTTCCTGTGCCTGGATCTCTTCTTTCCACAGACCCACATCACCCTTGCCCATGGTCTGGAACGGCTTGCCTCCCCCACGGGGCTTGCCAACTACGCAGCCAACATCCTTGCCGTACTGCTTCTCGACAGATTCCTGCACACAGATTTCATGTCACGTCTGTCAAGCGAGCTGCGCTATTCCAACAGGAACATCAGGAACAGGACCTTCTACATCATCAACCTCTCCTTCATCGCCCTGCTCCTGCTGTTCTTCTTCGGCCTCATGTACCATTTCTACGGCAGGGTCGGGAATCTTCTGCACTACTATGGCGTCGTGCTCGAAGACGAGGTGCGCGTCAAGCTCATCAACCTCGGCATGCAGCTTTTGGTGGTCACAGTCTCGGTCTGCATCATCATCGAGGTTGTCTTCATTGTCTTCGGCAACTACTTTATGCGCCTGGTCTTTCAGGCCAGGCGGGACATGATGACCCTGCTGCTCAACAAGAACACCTTCGTGCGCCACGTGAACGCCTCCCTCGAGGACAGCGCGTCCTCCTCCTTTCTGCTCATCCTCGACGTGGACAATTTCAAGCGCCTCAACGACACCTACGGCCATCCCAACGGCGACAGGGTGCTCATAAGCATTGCCCACATTCTCAGGACGACCTTCGAGGACTGCGGCATTGTGGGCAGGCTTGGTGGAGACGAATTTGCCGTTTTCTGCGAGGACGTCACGCTCAGGGACATAGAGGATCGGGCTGCCAAAGTCTGCGCCAGGGTGACAAGTCTTGTGATACACGGTGTTCACGGCATATCCTGCAGCATAGGCGTTGCCAGGTGCGTGCCGGGCGAGGGCTTTTCCACAGCCTACCCAAGGGCCGACAGGGCCCTCTACAGGGCCAAGGAACTGGGAAAAAACAGGTATTTTGTGGGCACAGACTAATCGAACACCACACCTCTTTCCTGATTTTACCAAGAATACAAATCTGTTGCGCATGTTCGTCAAAAAATCTCCTCTCTCTTGACAAAGAGCTGGGCATTGGCTACTAGATACCCCTCACATGGCTTCGTAGCTCAGTCGGATAGAGCGACTGCCTCCTAAGCAGTAGGCCGCGTGTTCGATTCACGCCGGGGCCACCACAAGTACAGCCAAGAAGGCCCTGCAGGAACATCCTGCATGGGCCTTTTTTGCAATCACGTATCTCCCTAGTCCCTTCCGCGCCCGGGCGCGCGAACCGACAGCAGACCGGGGCGCAAGCCCAGCGCCTGCCAGAAACCTCATGCCCTGCGTGGTCGAGGTGCCTCTTGTCCCCTTTCCAGCACAAAATCCGAATCTCCAGCCTTCTTTCCCTTGTCCTCTGCCTGCTCCTCCTTGCCGGCTGTTCTGCCAAAAAGCCCGAGCTCGAGGCGCCGAAGTTTGTCCCCTATGGTCCGCCTGTGGCCCTGGAGGAAAAGCCGGACTTTTTCGCCAGGTACCTCAAACCCGCCAACCAGGAGCTCCTCTCCTTCAGGGAAATGGCGCCCACCATCAGAAAGTCCCTGGTGTACGCGCAGACAAGGCCTGCCAAGAGCCTTGCCGTCAACCGCCCTGGCCTCAAGGTCACCTGGGCAGAGCTTGTGGAGAGCCTTGAGCTTTTGCGCACCCTTTTGCCACGCCTTGACAGCGAGCCCTCCTTGCTGCTCGAAAAGTTTCGCTGGGTGGCGGTAGATGGCGGCATCAAGTACTCTGGCTACTACCAGCCCACCATCAGGGCCAGCAGAACAAGGACTGCCAAGTACAGCCAGGCCATCTACGCCATGCCCCCGGAGCTCAAGAAGTCCCGGCGCAATCGCAGGTATACCCGCGAGGCCATTGACGGGCCAAGGCAGATCCTGGCTGGCAGAAACCTGGAGCTTGCCTGGGCGGATCCCGTAGACGTATACTTTTTGCAGATTCAGGGGTCCGGAAAGCTGGTCTTTGACGACGGCACCACGGCCTATCTGAACTACGCTGGCCAAAACGGCCACAAATACAGGGCCTCCGGGCGCATCATCCGCGAAAAGGGCTATGTCCTCTACAGCGGGGACGTGCTTGAGCAGCGCCAGTGGTTCAGGGATCATCCGGACAAGATGCAGGAGATCTTCTTTGCCAACCCCTCCTACGTCTTCTTCAGGTTCAGCACCAGGGGCGCTGTGGGCGCCATCAACCAGACTGTGGACGACTATGTTTCCCTGGCCGTGGACAGAAAGTTCCTCCCTCTGGGGGGCATTGTGGCCTTTGGGGTCAACATACCGGATCAGACCTACATCCAGGCTCCCCTGCGCGGCCTAGGCCTTGCCCAGGACACGGGCGGCGCCATCAAGCGCAACCGCATAGACATCTACTGCGGCTCGGGGGACAGGGCAAACTATATTGCCAGCAATCTCGACGCTGCGGGGCCTGCCTGGCTTTTGCTCAAGCGCTGAGAAAAAGCCGGGATCAGGAAGAAGGACACCCCAGGCAGCAAGGACAAGACAAGCAACAAGGAAGCAGTTATGCAGAATCTGAGGAAAATCACCCTGAGCTACCACAGGGTCAAGGATATCCAACCCAGAGTCGCTCACGGCGTGTACGGGGGTGTCTCCGGCCCAGACACCATTGAAATGGAGTTCTTCTCCCAGAGCGAGAACTACGACCGCGAGGTGGACGTGTCCCTGGACGAGACCGGCAACATGCCCACGGACGAGCTTTTGGCAGGCATGGAGCCCAACACCAACATCGTGCGCACCATCCACACGCGCATCTACATGAACAAGACGGCCGCGCAGGAAATGGTCGCCTGGCTCATGGACGTGCTCGAACACATGGACGCCACGGACAAGGCCATAGAGAACGACGACATGCTGGACGGCATAGACAAGTCGCTCATCTATTCGAAGACCAGGCAGTAGGCCAAGGCCAAGGTCAAGGCGAAGAAACCGAAATTGCAGCTGCCAGGGCACGGGAATTTCCTTCCTGTCCCTGGCAGCTTGCTGTTCTTGAACCTGTTGTCAGCGCAGCACCCAGCTGCCTCCCTTGGCTGGTCCTGTGCGCTGCACAATGCCCTTGCGCCGAAGGAGAGCAAGATGCCTTTCTACTGTGCGGGATGAGATGCCGAGTTGAGCTGCAATGCTGCGAGCCGAGGATGTCGGATCCTTGTGAAGTACAGACAAAATTTTCTCCGACACTGAAGTCTCTTCCTCCGACACAGAATTTGTTTTCTCCGACACCGAAGCCATTTTCTCCGACACGGAGTTTGTTTTCTCCGACACAAAAGTCGCTTTCTCCGACGCCAAAGTCGTTTTCTCCGACACTGAAGCCGTTTTCTCCGACGCCGAAGTCGCTTTCTCCGACATCGAAGTCGCTTCCTCCGACACTGAAGTCGCTTTTTCCATAGCGGCCCGGAAAGCGTCATGGCTCCTTCTCGGGATAATGACCGAAAAGAGATTTTCCTCTCGCTCGTCGCGCAATATGATGTCGGGACAAGCAGCCAGGGCCCGTCTGATGCCTGTGCCAAGCCCATGGTAGGGAAGAATGCCCTTGGCGACATAGGAAGCCAGAACGGGATTGCGCAGATTCACATTTCCATTCCTGATTGCCTCTGTAGTCAGGTTATTTGGCAAATGCCCCGGACTTATGACTTCGACACGATCGTCGTACATGAAGATGCGTATGGGTGCGCATACAAAGTAATCCCTGTGGATCAAGGCGTTTAGCAAAATTTCTTCCAGAACAACAGGATGTATTTCTGACATACCTGGAACATTTACATCCTGATTTCCCTGTATCTTGTGCAGATTTCTCATGATAAAGGCATAACTGTCCTGGTATATCTTTTCGAGAACGCCACCAAAATCTTCACTCTCCCAAAAGCTGCCAATAGGTATTTCTGTACCTGGACAGCACATTGCCTTTACCACAAATTGAGGAACCAGCTTTTCTGGCTGTAGGCCAAACATAATCACACAGTCAAGCTTTATCATACCTTCCTTTTTTGCAATATTCATATTCCTGAGCTGTCGTATCTGTTCTTCCTTCTCATCAGTAAATTTTAAGTTGTGTGTTCTTTCC
>CALVGM010000090.1 GCA_944327095.1 uncultured Desulfovibrio sp.
AGCGGATCCAGAGTGGCCAGCCTGTCCTGAGCCTCGGCCTTGATGGAGTTGAAGCCGCGGTTGATGATCTTGGCGAAGTCCGGCACCCACTGAATGGAGGAGCGGAAGGAAGCGGTCTCGTTGACGATGTAGCGGGAGATGAGGCCCTGGGGATCGTCGTAGGTCAGCTTGTGCACTTCCGGGGGAAGGGCAGCGTTGAGGTCATCGTGGAAGGTCTTGCCCTTCCAGTAGGGGGCGACTTCTTCCACAACCTTCTTGGCGTCCTCGGGATCAATGGAGGCAGGAGAGGTTTCGCGGGTGGGCAGGTCCTTCACGGCGATGTCGAGGAAGTCGCCGTCGAGTTCGGGATAGAGGATGCCATAACGACCGGGAAGACCACCGGCGCGGCCGAGAAGAAGCTGATCTTCCTCAACGGTCACGGTGATGTTCTTGGCGATGTGGGCAAGAGCCTTTGCCCAGCGCAGCATGAGGGGCTGGCCTTCCGTCTCCTTCATGGACTGGGTGAAGTACAGGGCGCGTTCGATGTCGATCTGGGGTTTCTGTCCCTCGAAACGCTCGAGCATGCGGAACACACGCTCGTGGGTCTTGCGGTAGCGGTCTACCTTGCCATCGATCTGGTCCTGCAGACGTTCTTCCTGGGGAGAGCGAAGGCAGCATTCGGTAACGGGAGCGGTCATATGTTTCCTCCAAAGTGAAGATGGGTGATTTTGGAAGTTGGTTGTGCTTTGGGCTGGCGTTCCGCTGGGATTGAACTTTCGGAATCGCCTGTGCCTGCTAATAAGCATAAAGCATGCCAAAGGTTGCAAAAAAGCCGATCTTTTTTTCAACGTCTCAAATTTGTTACAAAAACAGGCAGTCAGGCCACAGGAGCCTGCGGGGCTTGTGCGCTTTTTGCACAAGGGCAGGCAGCATATGTTGCAAATTTACCTCAGTACCGCTTTGACGGTCGAATTTGCCAGCCACCTTACGTTGCATATATGCACTATTTTTACTGCCTATCGATAATGATACCCAATTTGTATTATATAATAGCCCGGAATATAGCTATTTTTTAATGTTTCTTGTATTTGCGATCAGTCGCATATTTGCATCATTGAAGCCAACAGTCTTTTTTTTCACAAATGCGACCTGCCCCAGGGCAGGCTGCATCTTCTACTGTTTCCCCGGCAGGGCTCCACGCCATGGTTCCCCTCATCCGTGCGGCAGGCCAAGGCAAAAAACAGGAAGGGGAGCCCGAGAGCTCCCCCTTCATTTTTGCCCCCTCAAAGGGGCGCCATGCACATATTGTCCGGCTGTCAGCCAGGCTTGCCGTCCCTGGCCAGCCCTGTTCGCGCAGTTCTACTCGTGCAGTCCGAGAATGCGGAAGGCATTCTTGTACATGACCTTGGCCAGGGTCTCTTCCTCAAGCCCCATGTTCATGTAGGTCTTGATGGCGTCCTTCTGCTCGATGAAGGGATGGGCGCTGGCAAAGATGATCTTGTCGGCAAGAACACCCGTGGTCAGGGCTTCCACGTAATGGCCGGCCATGGGGGCGAGCTCGTACTCGGAGCAGTCCATGTACACGTTGCGGTTGCGCTGGCAGACAAAGATGGCTTCTTCCACAAAGGGATAGCCGCCGTGGCTCATGATGATGGTCAGTTCAGGGAAGTCGCGGGCCACCTTGTCCACGTCGCGGGGATCCGTGTACTCGCTGAGTGCGCCCTGCACCATTGGCGGAGGAGCCATGGTGATGAACACGGGCACGTTCAGCTCGCAGCACTTGGTGTAGATGGGGTAGAAGCGGGCTTCGCTCGGGGAAATGTGCGCAAGATAGGGGTCTGTGGCAATGCCGCGCATGCCGTATTCCTTCACCACCCTTTCCACGTCGCGCACAGCGTCCATGCCGCGATGGGGATCTATGCCCCAGAAGCCGTAGAAAAAGTCCGGATAGGCCTGGCAGAATTCGAGCACGCTGCCGTTGTTGTCCGGAAAGCCGTAGGTTGTGCGGCAATCGCGCCCTGTGATGACGTTGCCCACAACCCCGCGGCCCTTCAGCTCGTCCACGATCTCGGGCAGGGTCTGCGCCACGCGCTTGTCAAAGCCGCTTGCCTCGCAGGAAGCCTTGAACATGGTGCTGTTGGCAATACCGTCAAGTATCACCTTGGTATTGGGCCGGAAACGAAAATCGAAAATCTTCATGAAAGTGCATCTCGGCGCGAAAGCCCGACACTTGGGCCGGAAAAAAACGCCGCCTCCTTGTCTGTCCTGTGATTTTGAACGCGCATTCCCATAGGGCGACAGAGCCATGGGCGCCACATCCGGCGTCTTTTGACGCGCAGCCCTGGGCATGCCCCCCAAAAAAACAGAGCTTGTGATTTTATGGGCTAACTGTCCCACCCTGGAACAGTCACGCCTGCCCCGAAGACCTGGCCTCCAGGACAGAAAAACCCGTTTGGCTTGCCTATGCATGAAGCTTTCCATTTTGGCCGAGAAGACAAAAGAATGTGGTATATCAAGAGATTGTGACGGAGACAGAAAAATCACAGAAAACCTCAAGTCTCAAATCTGCAACATCAGCGTCTGCCACTGGGGCGAATTTGCATCATTTACCCTGGGGATCATCTCGAAATTGAGACAGGAGCTTTCCAGAACAGGCACAATTAAAGAAGACCATACCAAAGACTTACGCATATTTTTTCACAATCTGCCTCATAAATTGGCGAATTTGGCAAGATCTGTGCATGCATTACTGACCAGAAATCGCAAATGCTGCCCTGTATCGGCCAAATCAAGGCAATTGTCCCTTTTCTCACATGCCTTTTCCCGCAGGCAGTCATCGTCATCGGCCTTGCTCCATGGGCCTGCAGACCTGAACTTGCCAGCCAATGGGGCTCGCAGGCAGGCAAGTGCCTCCCCAAGCCCGGCACTTCCCGGGTTAGGGGCAGGAAGGGGCAAAAATGCGACGCCCCAGGACAGGGCGCGCAGACATACGTGGCAAACTTGCAACGCCGATTTCGCACGCTTTGGCCCTCGCCTGCCACACACTCTCGGACAGAGCGCGTCACCAACCCGGGTGTCAGCGAGAAGACCCGACATAGGACAAGCAACAGACTGCTCCAAGGTTCTTGGATGCTTTTTTAGTTACACCATATGTCAAGTTGAGGAGATCCCAATGAAAAAACTGCTTTTTTGCGCCATGTTGCTGATCGCGGCCTCCTTGGTGCTCGCCCCCGCAAGCGCCGATGCCCGTCCCCTCAAGCTGCGCCTTGGTCACCCCATGGCTCCAGGCAACAACGTGACCCTGGGCTACGAAAAGTTTGCCGAGCTTGTGAAACAGAAGAGCAAGGGCCAGATCACCATCCAGATCTTCCCCAATGCCCAGATCGGCAACGACCGCGTGACCACGGAAGCC
>CALVGM010000091.1 GCA_944327095.1 uncultured Desulfovibrio sp.
CCCGGTCACTGTGGCAACGTCTTCCCATGCGTCGCTGCCAGTTTCGGCCGGCCTGTTACCGAGTCTGTCATTGGGCAGAGCCGTGTCTAAAGCCTGCTGTTCGGGCGCAGGGGAAGATGCGGCTGCCTCTTCTTCCCTGGCAGCATTGTCCCTGACAGGGTCTGCAGCTTTTCCCGTTGCAGTCACGAGAGTCTTTTCCTGTTCCTGCGTGCTCATGCCTGACCTCCAGTCTGGGTCCTGCCGGAAGCCTGGGGCGCGTCGCCGGCTTCCGCTTCCTGCGCTGTCTTTTTGAGCATGGCCTCAAGGGGGCTGCCCGCAGGAGGCTGCACCATGTCCTGGCTTGCCGCGGCATGGAGATCCTGCTGCGCCTGGCCCCGGGCTTTCGTCGTGGCGTCGGCCAGAGAACCAGTCTCGGGCGAAGCCTGCGTCGCTTCCCCTGCGGACTGCGCGGCCTGTTCGTCCCTGGCCTTCTGTTCGGCCTGGAGCCTCCTTGCCCGCGCAGCCTTGGCCTTGGCCACCTTTTGTCGTATGGCCTCGCGGTTTTCCTCGCGCTCCTCGTCAGCCACCTCGGCGTTCAGGGTGCGCTGGAAATCGGTGGAGATACGCCTGAATTCTCCCATGTACTTGCCAACTGTTCTGGAGACCTTGGCGAGGTTCCTTGGTCCAAGCACAAGCAGGGCGACCAGGACGATGACAAGAAATTCGGTGCTGCCTATTCCAAACATCCACAACGCTCCGCAAAAGAAATTCGGATACAGTTCCCGTATGCAGTCCGGCACATGTCCGGTACGTTCCACTGCAGGTTTCGATACATTTCGGGCAGGTTTTCCGGCTGGAGCGACACGTAGGCTCGATGTGCCCGAGAAGGCCCTGCCCGGGGCTTTCTTCGGGTCAGCCGAAAACCGATCAGGTAGACTAAACGATCCTTTCCACAGGCGCAAGCAGATGCAAACGGCCCAAAAAAAGCGCAAAAAAGGCATGATGCGGCCTTTTTTTTGCGCACAGGGCAGGGCCCCTGACCTGAGACCCATTTTCCGCATGGGGAAGCCTGTGTGCTTGTCAGGAGTGTTTGCGTCGGGCATACTTTGCCTGCAAAGAAGACGCACGCGGGCAGGATGTCCCGCACAGGCCCATCACCCCGAGGCGGCCGCAACCTCAATAGCCAAGGAGAAGCAAGACGACACAGCCGAAACGGCATACAGGAAACGCAACTACTGAAATGGTATAGAGAGGAGCAATGCCATGGACATCAGAGAATGGTTTCTCATAGGACTGCAGAACAACTGGCTCTCCCTGCAAAACATCCCCCAGGACATGCGCACCGAGGACATGTACGAATCCGCCCTGGAGCGCGGACTGATTTCCCTGGCGGACGTGCCCTTTGTCTACCGCACAAGGAAACTGTGCATGGCTGGGGTCAGTCAGCAGGGCTGGGAGCTTTCAGACGTGCCCCTGGGACTGCGCGACAGGGAGATGTGCCTCATGGCTGTCAAGGCCGACGGCATGGCCCTTGCCTGGGTACCGGAAGCCCTGTGCGACAAGGAACTCTGCCTCGAGGCTGTGAAGAACAATGGCCTTGCCCTGCGCGAGGTTCCCTTGCGCTGCAAGGACGACGAGATCTGCAGAACTGCTTTGCAGGGCAATGGCGAAGCTCTCGAATGGCTTCTGGAGGACAGGAAGACCCCGCAGTATTGTCGCATGGCAGTGGAAAGCAACGGCATGGCCCTGGCCTTTGTGCCGGAAGCCCTCAGGACAGAGGAGTTGTGCACGCTGGCTGTGCAAAAGGACAGCAGCGCGCTGCGCTTTGTTCCCTGGGCGCTGCGCGACAAGATGCGCGCCCTTGTCGGCAGGGAGGCTGCCAGATAGCGGACGCAGGACCCCTGGGGACGAACCCTTGGGGGTGCTCTCCTTGCACTTCACAATAGTGCCCCAGGTCGGGAAACACACAGCCCCGCATGGCAAGCGCGCCCATTGGGTCGCGGCCTACGCGGGGCTGCAATTTTCAGGCAAGA
The DNA here is from genome assembly GCA_944327095.1 of uncultured Desulfovibrio sp. GTDB lineage: Bacteria > Desulfobacterota > Desulfovibrionia > Desulfovibrionales > Desulfovibrionaceae > Desulfovibrio. Next base: position 2,013 of record CALVGM010000091.1, read on the forward strand.
AATTAGTGGAATTGGCATCTGGTTTCCCCAAGGGATATGCTGTAGAGACGATCCTTGGGTGTTCGTGCGGCAGGTCTGCCAGTGCCTGGCCAGATGGTCGATTTCCTTGCTTTCCCCCAAGAAGACTTTCATGTCCGGTGTTTTCAGGCACGACCAATGTGTGGCAGCCCGCCCCGGACACCCTTTTGGCGCCTTGTTTTTTCGCAGGTATGGCGGGGAAAGCCGGACAGAGGAGATGGATATGAGAAGCGATGCCGCACTGGCGAACAGGCAGAAGTTTGCCTGCTCCTACCTTGACGATCTGCGGGCTACGGACCCGGAATTTTGTGCCGTGCACGACAATCTGGTCTATGGGGAGATCATGGACCACGGCACCCTGACGGACGAACAGCGCGTGCTTGTGCTCTTGTGCTCCTGGACGGCCGCCCAGAATCTCGAGGGCGTGGAGGATCTTGTCCGCGCTGCCCTGCGCCAGCACATGGATCCCCTGGTCATGCGCGAGGCCATCTACCAGTGCGCACCCTACGCAGGCTTTGCAAGGACTGCCCAGACCCTGCGCCACTTCAACCGCGCCCTGGAGGCGGAAGGCGTTGCGCTTCCCCTTGAGAAGGCAGGCACAGTCACGGAGGAAAGCCGCTTTGCCGACGGCCTTGCGGCCCAGAAGGCCATCTTCGGCCAGGGCATAGACAGCATGCACGCCAAAGCCAGGCCCGAAGAGCGCGACGTGGTCGTCAACTACCTTTCTGCCTGGTGCTTTGGCGACACCTATACCCGCAAGCCCCTGGATCTCAGGCTGCGCGAGCTTCTGACCTTTTCTGTCATTGTCAGCCTTGGCGGGTGCGAGCCCCAGGTCAAGGCCCACGCCCAGGGCAATGCCAACATGGGCAACAGCAAGGAAAACCTCATCGACGCCCTGGCCCAGATGCTGCCCTACATAGGGTTCCCGCGCACACTGAATGCCCTTGCCTGCGTAAACGAGGTCTACGGCTAGCAGGGGCCGTATCCCCACAGGAGAGAACAGATTCCCTGTCTTGTGTTTTCTTGCATCTGTGTGCTAGCCTCTTGCCGGTGCACGGGCCTTACGGCAAACAGACTGCCGAAAGAAGCCCCAACCATCAAGCAAGAGGGGAATTTCTTTGAACGAAAATATAGATGATCTCACTGTCCAGTTCGAGGACGAGAACGGCAACGTCATAATGCGGGAACTGGACAAGGTTGTTTTGTCGCGTGGAGCATGGACTACCATACTCTTCCGCTATCAGGAATGGCGCCAGGATCGTGGCGACTATGGTCCGGACAAGTACACCCTGCGCCGCTACAAGAAGTCGGGCGGTGTGTACCGCGCCCAGTCCAAGTTCACCATTTCAAGCCCGGAACAGGCCAGAAAGATTATCGACGCTCTGAGCGGCTGGCTTGACGAGGCTGAGGAAAGGGAAGCGGAGTAGCCACCCGGTCCCGAAAAGGTCAAAAGACGCCCCTCTGTGTCTTCGAGGGGCGTTTTTTTGTCTGTGGTGCAGAGAATGGCTGGTCCTGTACCGCAGGATAAGGCCTTGCTGTTGGCGCTGGCTAGAACACGCCATGATCGTGCAGAATGAGGATGCCAATGGCAAAGAGCGCACAGGAGCCGGCAACGCCACTCCACTTGCGCACGGCCTCGATGCGGCCAATGCAGGAGCCGGCCAGCATGCCGGCAAGGCTTATGGCAGCACAGGTAAGGCCTATGACAACGGCAGGAAAGAGAATGGGCTTGGACAGTATGGCAAAGGAAAAGCCCACAGCCAGGGCGTCTATGCTGGTGGCAATGGCCAGGACCACAATGGTCCAGCCCCTGGTGGGATCCACGGGCTTTGCGTCGTCGCCTTCTCCGCTCAGGGTTTCGTGGAGAAGCTTTGCGCCCACAAGTACCAGCAGGCCACAGGCCACCCAGTGATCCCACTGCGCTATGAGATCAAGCACGCTCTTGCCCAGAAACCAGCCAGTGATGGGCATGAGAGCCTGAAAAATGCCGAATGCCGCGGGCATGCGGAAAAGCTGTCTCGCATTTGGCTGTTTCAGGGTAACCCCTGTGGTCACGGAGACAGCCAGGGCGTCCATGGAAAGCGCCACGGCAATGGCGAAAATTTCTATAATGTACATGATTGTCCTCGGTTGGGGGGCAATGCGGGAAGTGGAAAACACCAACCCCAAAAGGGGGATGAATATTTTAGTCCGTAAGCCATAGGCTGGCAAGAAGTTTTTGCAAATTTGTGCATGAGCCCTCCCAGAAGGCAAAAGCGACACCTTGCCGCGAATCCGAACAAGCATCTGAATATCCTAATACAGTATATTTTCATGTATTGATATTTTAGTATGCAAATTTACTGATCTATCTGATTTTGCGCATCTTTTTCGTGCAAGGGATGCGCAAAAACACAAGGGCTATCGCGCAACAGGTCGTGCAAGGTGGAGGCAGTCTGCCCGGCACACGCTGTCCGGCAATGCTGGCAAGAGGGGTGTCTAGCATTTATCCACATGCTGCCGGGTCCCTGGCCACGTGTTGAAAAAGTATGCACAAGAATGGGTTTGCCAGGCGCGCAGACCGCGCTGCGAGCCTCCGGGAGGGGCATCGGCAAGTTGTCTGTGAAGTTCATGCAAAAGACATTTTTTTCAGTATACGCTGTACAGATAAGTTCTGTTGAGGTTGTTATCAAGAATATGTTTTCTGAAGTATGTCTTTTTACCCACGCAATACATCTGCAATATACAGTAGGTAATGATGATATTTTTGGATTATACAAAAAATAAGCAGCTATTTTAAGGATATTTGTTTTCTGATAAAGGAAAGTATCTGCGTGTGCATGTCATTTGGGGCTGCGCTCTCGGGGCTCTTGTCAAAATGGCACGCATTGTGCAATTTTTTCGGGGTGTATGCCTGCCTCTCCCTGGCATGGCACAGGCACCCGGGGACGCAAGCCCCAATCCTGGCCGCACAACCATTCAGGCCCGGCGTCCCCTGGGGGCTAAAGGAACCCCGGCATTTTCCGTAAAGAAATACATCTGCAAATTTCCCTTGTGTCCCGTCCCTGGGACAAGCCTAAGAGGATAGTTCATGGTGTACTGCTTTCGTTCAACGGTCCTGCTTCTTGTCCTGACACTGGCCGTGGTCTGCGTAGCCCGCGCAGGGGAAGGCCAGAGGGAAGACAAGTCCTCGCCCCTTGCTTCCATGCGCGACAGTCTTGCGCAGTATGGCGGGGATGAAAGTTCCGCACAGGACAGGGACGAAGCGTCGACACAGCATGGCTACGGCTGGAATTCGCTCTACAACTGCCTTGAGCAGCTGCCCCAGGAGCAAAGGGTCAAGGCCAGCGCCATTGTGAGCGATTCCCTGCCAAGGCTGCAGGAACTCGACGGCCAGATCCACTGCAAGGTGGACGAACTGCAGGCTCTGACCTACAGCGACAACGCGGATCCCGAGGCTCTTCCCAAACTCGGCCTTGATCTGCAGAGGCTGCGCAACGAGCTGCGCGCAACCCTTGCCGCTGTGAACCTGCGCCTGCAAAGGGAGGCTGGCGTGCAGCTGCAAAGGCCCATGGGCCGTGGCTGCCAGTCCATGCGCGTCTTTGACGCGGACCATCATCAATAGAAGAGATTCACGCAACGAGAAGAAAGCGCCCGTCTTCCCCCTGGGGAAGACGGGCGCTGACGTATCTGTGGGACTTTCGGGAGACGGGCTAGCCCTCGTAGAAGGCCTTGTAGGCCTGGTAGGAGGAGTACACGTCCACTACGCTCGAAAGCTCGAAGGGGCTGTGCATGCTCAAGAGGGCAGGGCCGCAGTCCATGACGTTCATGCCCAGGGCAGCCAGAAAGAGGGAAACGGTTCCGCCGCCGCCATGGTCCACCTTGCCGAGCTCGCCGGACTGCCAGGGGATGCCGCGCCTGTTCAGAAGGCCGCGCATCATGCCCACAAACTCGGCATGGGCTTCGCTTGCGCCGTACTTGCCGCCAGAGCCTGTGTACTTTTCAAAGCAGACACCGTAGCCAAGGCTGTGGCAGTTGGTCTTTTCGTGCACGTCCTGGTAGTCGGGATCAAGGCCTGCGGTCACGTCCGCGGAAAGGGCGTAGCTTGCCAGAATGGTGTGCCGCAGGGCTGTCTCCGGCTCGTGGGCCTGCACCACGTCTGCCAGGCAGTACTCGAAGAAGCGCGAGCTTGCGCCAGTGGAGCCCTCGGAACCTATTTCCTCCCTGTCGCTCAGGATGAGGACGCAGTTTTCGCTTTCCCCTTCCTTGTCCGTCAGGGCACGCAGGGCCGTGTACACGCAGATGCGGTCGTCCTGGCCGTAGCTGCCCACCAGGGAAGAGTCCAGGCCCACGTAGGAGGCCTTGGCAGCAGGCACCACCTCTATTTCCGCGCTCAGGAAATCTTCCTCGCTGACACCGTATTTTTCGAGCAGCAAATCGAGGATGGCCGTCTTCACAGGTTCCGAAACCTTGCTGTCCTCATCCGTGTCAAGAGGCCTGGAGCCCAGGATGACGTTGAGCTTTTCGGCCTCGAAGGCCGCGCGCACGGTCTTTGTGACCTGGTTCTGGGCAAGATGGGGGAGAAGATCCTCGATGGTGAACACAGGCTCCCCTTCCCCTTCGCCAAGGCAGACCGTGACCACGTCCCCGTTCTCCTTCACGATGACGCCGTGCAGGGCAAGGGGGCGGGCCAGCCACTGGTACTTGCGCAGGCCCCCGTAGTAGTGGGTCTTGGCCTGGGCAAAGCCTGCCTGCTCCATGATGGGATGGGGCTTGAAGTCCAGGCGCGGGCAGTCTGCGTGGGCTATGATGAGACGCACGCCCTTTTTCAGGGGTGCCGTGCCCTTTTTGAAGGCAAAGAGGCACTTGCCGTTCAGGTTCGTGACATAGGCCTTGCCTGCGGGATCGTCGCCAAAGCCATGGGCGCGCAGGTACTCTGTGCAGTAGGCCACGGTCTCGCGCTCGGTCTTGCACCTGGAAAGAAAGTCGATATAGGAGTCGCAAAACTCGCGCACAGCCTTTTGCTCGGTCTCGCCCCTGTAGACGGACCAGGCGTTTTTCGGCGTGTACGCGGCCTTCGATTTGAGTTCTTCAGCCATAGTATCTCCGTTTTTGAGTCCGGATTCCTTGGGGAACCCGGGTTTTGTGTTGCTTGTCTTTGCAAGGCTTGTTTTGTGCGGGAAAAAGTCCCCCTAGCCAAGTCCCTTGTGGGGATCACGCAGGGCCCTGGCCACAAGGCTGGCAACGAGGGGAAAGTCTTCGTCTTCAAGGGTGCGCGGGTCCAGACAGAAGGCGTTGTCCTCGATCCTTCCTATAAGGATGGGACGCAAGCCCAAAAGCCTCCTGCGCATGTCCTCCGGGGTTGTTTCCTTCGGGTGTACGGCGCACAGGATTGTGGGCAGAGGGTATTCCGGAAAGGCACCTCCTCCGCAGCGCGAGCTCCCCTCCATGAGGGAAATCATGCAGGCCTCGCCTGCATGGTCTTGGACAAGCTGCGCAAGCAGCCTTGCCCGTGGCTCGATTTCGTCCCGCCTTGCCAGAATGCGGGCTACCGTGGGCACGCCCTGCCGTGCCCGCTCGGGGTCGAGGTAGAGGCGCAGCGTGGCCTCCAGGGCGGCGTAGGCAAGCTTGTCGCAGCGCAGGGCGCGCAAGAGCGGATTTTGGCGCAGCCTTGCCACAAGGTCCGCCCTGCCGACTATGAGTCCTGCCTGGGGGCCGCCGAGCAGCTTGTCCCCGGAAAAGAGCACAAGATCGCTTCCCATGGCCACGGCCTGCTGCACAGTGGGCTCTCCGGGAAGGCCGGCCGCCACAAAGTCCGTGAGGGAGCCAGAGCCGAGATCGTTGATAAGGATGAGGCCGTGCTCGTGGGCCAGCCTGGCCAGCTCCTCGGTGTCCACGGCCTTGTGGAAGCCTATGACGCGGAAGTTGGAGGTGTGGACGCGCACAAGGGCTGACGTGTTCTCGCCAATGGCCGCTGCGTAGTCCTTCAGGTGTGTTCTGTTGGTGGTGCCCACCTCGCGCAGGTGCACGCCTGTGGCGCTCATGACATCCGGGATGCGGAAGGAGCCGCCTATTTCCACGAGCTCGCCGCGGGAGATGACGGCTTCCCTGCCCTTGCAGAAGGTGTCCATGACCAGGAGCACTGCGGCTGCATTGTTGTTGACCACAAGGCCGTCCTCTGCGCCAGTGAGGGTGCGCAGGAGCGGGGCAAGAAGGCTGTTTCTGCTGCCGCGGCCGCCAGTGGCACTATCGAGCTCCAGGTTGGTGTAGTTTGCGGCTGCAAGCTGCAGGGCCTCCCTGGCCTCCGGGGCCAGCACGGAACGGCCGGTATTGGTATGGATCACAACACCCGTGGCATTGATCACCTTCTGCAGCCTCGGGCTTGCGTACTTGCCCACAAAGCGGATGAGATGGGAAAGCCTGGCCTCGAGGGAGAGAAAGGCCGGATCCTTGACCCTGCCCTCGCGCACGCGCAGGCGCATGGCGTCCCAGTAGGCGCAGACAGCTTCGCGCACAAGGGCATGGGGGGCCTTGAGAATGGCGCGGGACAGTTCGTCCTGCCTCATGCTAAGAGCCTTGCGCAGGGCCTCGAGGCTTTTGTCTGTGGAGGGAATGGCGCGAAAGAGGGAGGATGGATCTGGCATGATATTCTCCAAAGGGCTGTTGGGCTAGCTGTTGCGACTTGTCAGGGCGTCTGGCCAGACTGCGTAGAAGTCCCCAAGAAGATAGAGCGATCCTGTCACAAGTACAGGGGCTGTGTCGCAAAAGGTTGGGGAAGAGAGAGCGGCAAGGCAGGCTCTGGCATCAGGGTAGGTGGTGACATTGGCAACGCCAAGGCTGGCCAGATGGGCCTGCACGGTTTTGGGAGCCTCGGCGCGCTCGCCAGCAAGCTTTGGGATGTGCCAGGCAAGATGCGCACACAGGGGAGCAAGAAGGGCCAGCACGCTTTTCCAGTCCTTGTCCGCAAGGCAGGAAAAGACCACTGCTCCGGGCATGGGTACCTGCCCGTCCCGTATGGCGCGAACCAGGGTGCCCATGCCATGGGGATTGTGGGCGCCGTCCAGCAGGAAGGCAGGTCTTGGCGAAAGTCCTTCCCCGGCCTTGCGCGCTCGTACAAGCTGCAGGCGTCCGGGGATGAAGGCTTCCCCGAGGCCCTGGGCCACAAGCTTTTTGTCAGGGACAATGTGCAGCTTTGGGGCAATCTGCAAGAAGGCCGCAAGGGCCGTCGCCGCGTTGTCCAGCTGATGGGCTCCGGCAAGGCCTGGGCACAGGTCGGCCGGCAGGGGAGAGGCCTTCACAAGGGGAGCCTTGAAGGCCCGGGCGCGCCCCTGGAGGACGTCCATGGCCTCGACTGTCTGGGCTGCAGTGACAACAGGGGCGCTTGAGCGGATGGAATGGGCCTTTTCCCAGGCTATCTCGGCTATGGTTGAGCCAAGGATGCGCACATGATCGAGAGCAATGGGGGTCAGGACAACGCAGTCCGCGGCAGTGGCTGTAGTCGCGTCGTACCGTGCCCCAAGGCCTGCCTCGAGGATGGCGCAGGAAACACGCTCCCTGGCAAAGAGCTCAAGGCCAATGACTGTCACAAGCTCGAAGTAGGTGAGCTCCGGGCAGATGGCTAGGGCCCGGTTGGCAGGCTCAATCCAGTCCTCGAGGCTTGTCCACTGGCCGTCGATCTGCACCCGCTCGGCAGGGCTGTAGAAGTGGGGGGAGGTGTAGAGGCCTGTGCGCACGCCGTGGGCGCGCAGAAGCGCTGCCAGGAAGGTGGCAGTGGATCCCTTGCCATTGGTGCCGCAGACCTGAACCGTGAAATAGGGCGGCCGCGCAAGGCCAAGTGCCTGCAGGACCTTGTCCATGCGTTCAAGGCCAAGATCCATGTGGAAGAAGTTGAGCCTATCGAGAAAGGCCAGGAGATCGTCAACTGTGGAAATGGGTGAGGAATGTGTAGTCTGTGCCATGGTAGCTGTGTGTTTTCGCGCTGTGTCTGCTGCGCGCTGCGTGGAAAGGGCTCAGGACAGGGCAATGGCCTTGCCGAATGCGCAGGGACCCTACGCTTCCCGGGGGAGCTTGGGCCGCGGTTTCGGCCTGTCCTTCCTGTTCGGGGCAAAGAAAAATCTTGACAGAGGGGCGATTTTGCAAGAAGTAACCTTTTGTGCCGTTTGGGCTCGTAGCTCAGTTGGACAGAGCAGGAGCCTTCTAAGCTCTTGGTCGGGGGTTCGAATCCCTCCGGGCCCACCATTTTCCCCCAGTGCGGCGCAAGCTGGAAAGAACAGGCCTCACCCGGAACGAGATTTCGGATGAGGCTTTTTTGTTGTGCAAATCCTGTCAGGACGAGTTCTTCACGCCCTTTTCCAGGGTGAGCAAAAGAACAGCGCCCATGATGAGCGCGCATCCGACCCATCCTATGGCCGTGAAGTTTTCGCCAAAGAAGAGCCAGACCCAGAAGGTGCCGAGCACGGGCTCGATGTTGCCCACCACTGCGGACTGCACCTGGCTTATGCACTTGAGGCTCAGGGCAAGGAATATGTAGGCCAGGAAGTTGGTGGCAATGCTCATGAAGGCAAGCAGGCCCCAGATTTCGGCACCTTTGCCCATGTCCAGGGGCAGGACAAAGGGCAGAAGAACAAGGGCGCTGCCCAGAAAGGCATAGGAATAGATGGTTTGCGCCTTGTGTCTTTGCACAAAGTAGAAGGTGAAGGGAAAGTAGGCCGCGTAGCCAAGGCCCGAGGCCAGGCCGCAGACTATGCCGCCCAGGGAAAAGACGCCGCTTTTGCTTCCCCCGGCAAGGCTCACGAGCACAACACCCGCAAGGGCAATGACTATGGCCCACAGCTTGGTGCGCGAAATGCCCTCGTGAAAGAGCAGGCGGGAAAGCACTGCCACCCAGGCCGGCGCTGTGTACAGCAGGACAACTGCCGTGGCGCCGCCGCTCATTTCTATGGAGACCTGGAAGGCCCCGAACATGAGGGCGCCGAGCAGGCCCCCAAGGACGAGCATCTGCATGCCCTCCTTCAGGGGGACCTTCAGACAGCCTGTGAAAAGAGAGTAGCCCACAAAGCACAGGCCGCCCAGAAGCGAACGCCAGAAGGCTGTTTCCAGGGGCGAGGTGCCAAGGCTGAAGAGTTCACGGGAAAAGGGAGTGATGAGCGACCACAGGGCTGCCGCGAGGGCTGCGTAGAAAAAGCCCAGTGCAAGGGTCTTTTGCGAGGTATTGGCTGGCATGGGGATCAGATGATGGTGGCAAGCTGAACCTGGGCGTGCGCGAGGCGGCCAAAAAGTTCGCTGGCAAGATCAAGGACAGGGGCAAGGGCCGTCTTGCCGGAAAAGCCGTAGACGACAAGCAAGGCACGCGTGGTGTCCTGGGTGACACAAGAGCGGGCGCTGTCGCTCACAGGGCTTCCGAAGGGGCCAGTATCGTCCGCGAGCAGGGGCAGGTTGCGCAAAGGCAGATCGCCCTTGCCAAGCCCCTGGTAGGTTTCCTGTTCGCGACCGAGCCTGAGGACAATGTCAGGGCCAAGGCGCGAGGCATCGTAGATGCCGCAGGAAAGGCCGCAGGCAAGGGAGAGGACGTTGTTGGTATCGACCAGGGAGTTGATGCGGTAGACGTCCTTTCCCTGGCGCAGCCTGCGGTAGAGCGCCTCGGAGGAGACGCGATAGCGCCCCGGGTCTGCTCCAAAGGCCTTGAGGGCTGCTCTGGACTCCGCTATGCCCGGCATTTGCGCAAGGGGTGTGTCGGCAAGGGCCTGCCGAAGCCCTGGTCCGGATGTCCTTTCGAAATCCTCCCATATGGCGGATGTCTCCGCGAACACGCTTGCCTGCAGGCCAAGGATGCCCAGGGCTGTGTCTGGCCACAGGACTGCAAGTGCCGAATCAATGACAAGAGAGGGAAAGTTGTTTGCCATGCATGTCTGCGCAAATTCCCCTGCAGGGCATGCAGAGAAAGAGCGCAACCTCCTGTTTGCGAGAAAGTGTGTGGTGCCAAGCGGCCCAAAAAATCCTGGCAGACGACAGGATGCCGGGCCATGGAGGCTCATTGGTCTTGAAGGAACAGGGTGCCCAGCCGATGGGTCGCAGCTTTTGCAGGGCCTGTAGCGTGGACCTGGGGCAAGCCGGTTGCCTGTTCGGCTGGCAGGGGATGCAAGATAGCCCAAAAGCAGGGCGTCCTCAAGAAAGAGTGCAGGGAAGGGGGACTGGTTCTTGGGCATATGTTCTCTGCTTGTATCAGACATGGCGACAGATACAGTGTCACAAGTGAAGCTGGCAAAAGCGCCCTGGGGAGGAAATCCCGCCATGGCAATGCCATGGTAAAGGGTGGCATTTGGATTTTGGTTGGGAAGAAATACAAGCAGGGAGCTTCACAAAGGGAAAAAATGAAAGTTTGACTGGACAAGTGAACAAAACAATGATTATATGAGGTTCCAAGACAGCCTATATTCAGTTCTTCTCAGGGAGGGAATCAACGTGGCGAACACGGATATCATGCAACAGGCCATTGAAATCGCTCGCGCACAAGCAGGTGTGCGGCCCATGACCGCAACCGAAATTGCATCCTATGTCAGCGAGCTGGTGCAGGCACTGGGTAGCGTCATGAACCCCGAGGAGGCCAAGCCTGCCCCTGCCGTGGATCCCAAGAGCTCCATTGGCGAGAGCTACGTAACCTGCCTTGAGTGTGGCAAGAAATACAAGGTTATCGGAAACCGCCATCTCAAGAGTCACGGCCTCACTACCGAAAGTTACAAGGAAAAGTGGGGCCTGAAGAAGGACGTGTCCCTTGCCGCCAAGTCCCTTGTGCGTACGCGCCGCAAAAAGATGCTGGACATGCGTCTGTGGGAGCGCAAGCAGGGTATGTAGGACAACCCTTCCCGACGTGGGAAAGGCCGTCTTGCAGGGCCTTCTTACTACATTTTGAATTTCTGTCCCCCACAGGATCCCCTGGGATTTGCGTGGGGGCTTTTTTGTGCCCAGGGTCCAGGTGGCCTGGGCAGAACAGTGCTGCAGTTCCTCCCTGTAGCCAGGGCTTTGCCCGGTACAGAAAATCCGTTGGCTGCAAAAAAAATTTTTTGTACGCCTGTCATGACAGTTGGGTATGAAAAAGAGAAAAGTACGTGTGACAAAATACAAAATATTGAACCTGTTACGGTTGACAATGAAAATGAAGTTCAATTACAAGGTCGCTACGAGATTTGGCATCCGGCAACCCCCGGGCAAACAGGCCCCTGATGTTGCGAGCGTACGGGTGCGCAGGAGAAAATGCTTTTCCTGTTGCGCCCTTTGTTGTCCCATAGGGCTTTGTCTGGATGAAAAAGACTTTAAAATTCCTTTTTTGTTATGGGAAAAGACGAAAAAAGGAAAATTTTGGGAGGACTTATGGCAACCGAATGCTGCTGCAGCCAGGAAAAGGAAGCCAGGGGAGCAGAGGCCGGCGCAAGCCGGGAATCCGCATATTCCCGGACCGGAGAGCTGCGCATTGCACTTGCCGGCAATCCGAACTGCGGCAAGACAACGCTGTTCAACACCTATACCGGTGCCCGCCAGCACGTGGGCAACTACCCCGGCGTGACCGTTGACCGCAAGGAAGGCAACGTCCATGTGGACGGCAAGCCCGTCACCATCGTGGACATTCCCGGAACCTATTCCCTGACAGCCTACTCGCAGGAAGAACTGGTGGCTCGTAGCGAGCTTTCCTTCGGCATGGTGGACGCTGTCATTGATATTGCTGACGCCTCGGCCCTGAAGCGCAGCATGCTTTTGACCGTGCAGATCATGGAAATGGGCATGCCCATTGTGCTTGCCTGCAACATGATGGACGAAGCCAGAAAGGCCGGCGTGCACATCGACATGAAGCGCCTTTCCCAGCATCTGGACGGTACGCCCTGCATGCCCCTTGTGGCCCGCACCGGCGAGGGTGCGCAGGAAATTCTGCGCAGGGCAGTAGCCCTTGGCCAGAAGGGCCGCATGGAACCCCTGCGCATCAGCTACGGTCCGGAGATTGATCCTGTACTTGGCCCGCTCGAAGAGCGCCTTGCCAAGGAAAAGGCCCTGACCAACCTCTACCATCCCCACTGGACAGCCATCAAACTGCTTGAGGGCGACCAGGAGGTCATCAAGACCTTCCGTGAAACCCATGGGGACATTGCGGACGAAATCCTGGAAATCTGCGCGAACACGGAAAAACGCGTGCGCGAGGTACGCCACGCTACCTGCGAATCCGTGATCACGGACGCCCGCTATGGCTACATAAACGGCCTTCTGAAAGACGTTGTGAGGCAGGATCCCGGCAAGGATCGTCTGGCCCTGTCCGACAAACTGGACAAGGTGCTGACCAACGTGGTCCTTGGCCCCATCATCATGGTGGCCGTGCTCTACGCCATGTTCTACATAACCATAGAATACGGCGCCTATCCCCAGGGATGGGTCGAGGACTTCTTTGGCTGGCTGGGCGGAGTCGTTGACGGCGCCATGCCCGACGGAGCCCTGAAATCTCTTATTGTGGACGGCATCATCGGCGGCGTTGGCGGCGTCATCAGCTTTGTGCCGCTCATCGCCATCATGTTCGCCCTCATAGCCTTCATTGAGGACAGCGGCTACATGGCCCGCATATCCTACATGATGGACCGCATCTTCCGCATGTTCGGCCTGCACGGCGCTTCCGTCATGCCCTACATCATTGCCGGCGGCATTGCCGGTGGCTGCGCCATCCCCGGTGCCATGGCAACCAGAACCCTGCGCAGCCCCAAGGAAAAGCTGGCCACCCTGCTGACCCTGCCCTACATGGCCTGCGGCGCCAAGGTGCCGGTCTTCATGCTGCTCATCGCGGCCTTCTTCCCCGAAAGCCCGGCCTTTGCCTTCTTCATGGTGCTCGTGGCCGGCTGGATTTCCGCCCTCTTTGTGGCCCTGCTTCTGCGTCACACCATCATCAAGGGTGACTCCACGCCCTTTGTCATGGAGCTGCCCCCCTACCGCCTGCCCACTGTCTTCGCCATTCTGCTCCACATGTGGGAGCGTACCTGGATGTATCTGAAGAAGGCAGGTACCGTTATTCTGGCCATCTCCATCATTGTCTGGGCTGCCCTGCCCTATCCGTCCCTGCCCGATGACATGGCAAAGCCCTTCAACGACAAGATTGCCCAGATTGAGGAAACCATAGCCAGCGCCAAGGCCAGCATCGAAAGCCTGGGCGGCACCGTTCCCCCCGACGAGGAAGGTGAGGAGGCTGCTCCCGCTGCAGCCGAAGCTCCCCAGTCCCCCGAACTTGCCGCTGCCATCGCTACCTACAAGAGCGCCAAGGAACAGCTGACCGAAACGCAGAACGAGCTGGCCGAAGAGGAGCTCAGGTACACCTACGCTGGCCGCATGGGCACAGCCCTTGAGCCCTACACCAAGGTTGCCGGTTTTGGCTGGCGTACCAACATCGCCCTGGTGGCCGGTGTGGCAGCCAAGGAAGCCGTTGTGTCCACCCTGGGCACTGCCTACGCCATAGGCGAGCAGGATCCCGAGGACGCAGCGCCCCTTGGCGAACGCATGAAGCAGGATCCCACCTTTGACAAGGCCGCTGCCCTGTCCCTCATCCTCTTTGTGCTCATGTACTCTCCCTGCTTTGTGGCCCTTGTGGTCATCAAGTCCGAAGCGGGAAGCTGGGGCTGGCTCATCTTCAGCATGCTCTTCAACACGGCCCTTGCCTTTGCCGTGTCAACAGTAGCCTACCATCTGGGCAAGGCCTTCTTCTTCGCGGCTTAACGTCTTGGGGGCGGGCCTTGTGGAAGCTGCCCGCCCCTCACAAGGCGATACTTTTCATACACACAGATTTTTCATTTTGGGGTTTTTTGAAAATGAAAAAGTTGATGACTCTGATACTGGCTGCTGGTCTTTTCCTTGCCGGCACGGCTCCTGCCCAGGCCATTGAATTCAAGGCTCAGGGCGAATGGCTGATGGGCTTTGGCGCTGGCGACACAAACCTGATCAACAAGGTGCGCAATGGCGGCACCAAGAGCAAGTACAACAACGACGACAAGTTCAGCGCCATGCAGCGTATTCGTCTGC
>CALVGM010000092.1 GCA_944327095.1 uncultured Desulfovibrio sp.
AGGTACTTTTCCATGATGGCGCGCACCTCGTCGCTGATGCGCAGGGGAAGGGCCGCCTTGTCGGCCACATCCTCGCCCCAGAGGTCACGCAAAAGTTCTGCCTTGAGTCTGGCCCTGTTGTCGTGGCGCGTGGAGTAGCCCGCTGCGGGCCTTGGCCGCACCCTTCCTTCCTCGTCGCCAAAGAGGATGTCCAGCACGTGGTAGGTGGGCTTGCCCCTCTGGCTGAAGTTGTCGCGGCACATGGAGCAGTACACCACAAAGTCCAGGGGGCTTTCCCCTGTGCGGCGATCCTGTACCTTGTGGGCCAGATCCCTGTTGGAAATCTGCATGAGCCCGCCAAAGCCGCAGCATTCCGTGAGTTTTCTGTTTGTGGGCAGCTCCTCGATCTCCACGCCTGCAGCCGCAAGGACGCGGCGCGCGCTCTCCTGCAGATCCTCCTCGTAGCGGGTGGTACAGGAGTCGTGGATGGCAAGGTGGAGCCTTTCGTGGGGCAGGGGGGCTGGCAGGCCCACGCGCTCAAGCACGGGTACAAGGGCCTCAACGGGAATTTCCGGCAAGTGTTTTTTGAACACCATGTAGCAGGTGGGACAGGCCGCTATGATGGTGGGCTTGCCAAGCTGCAGCCACTGGGCGCGCACGTTTTCCAGAGCCTCGAGGAAAAGGGCGGATTCGCCTGCCCAGTCCGCCTGCACTCCGCAGCAGCCGAGCATGAGGCCCACACCCTCGGGAAGGTGCTCGCGCAGGTAGTCGTAGACAGCCCTGGTCTGCCAGGGAGCAGAGCCGCTGAGCTGGCAGCCGGGGAAGAAGGCGTAGGCGCTCTTGTCATGCCCTGGCGCATGGCGGGTCAGGGTAAAGGCGTCGCTTGCGCTGTAGCGCATGTCCGCCAGGGCAAAGTCGAAGGCCGAGGGCGGCATCTTGCCCTGGGCGACCAGGGCCATGCGGGCGCTGTGGCAGATGTCCGCCATGCTGAAGTCGTTCTCGCACACGGCCTCGCACTGGCGGCAGAGGCTGCAGGAGTTCATCTGCAGGTTGAAGCGGTGGCCGCCCACGCCGGACATGTTCTTGAAGACCTGCCTGGCGAGCTGCCGCGGGGAGGTGGTCTTGAACTGCTTCATGTACTCGCACAGCTTGACGCACTCAAGGCACTGACAGTCGAGGCAGCGCGCGGCTTCCTGCCTGGCCTCCGCCTCGCTGTAGCCGGCAGCGGGATCGGCCATGGGCGTCACGCTTTCCCTGTCCACGCCGGCAAGGCTTGTGAAAAGGCCTGTGGGCAGAGGCCCGTCCTTGACGCGGGCAGAGGTGAGAGAGGCTCCCTGCAGCAGGCGGTCTATGGAAATCATGGCCGCCTTGCCGTCGCACACGGACAGGATGAAGGAATTTTTGTGCCTGCAGCTGCCGCCGGCAAAGATTTTGGGATTGCTGCTGGCAAGGGTCATGTCGTCCACCACGGGCCTGCCGTTGGCGTCGAGCTCTATGCCAGGCTCAAGTTCTCGCAAATCCCTGTCGCCTGGCGCGAGGTAGACGGCGTCGTACTTTTGCACGAGATCGTCGAGGCGCGTGCTTGCCTGGGCGTGGTTGCCCACGGTCTCGCCAAAGCGGAACTCGACGCGCAGGTGCTCGAGGATCTGCAGATCCGCGTCCATGGCAGCCCTGGGCAAAGTCTCCTCGGAAAAGGCCACAAGGCGTCCGCCAGGGCGCGCGCCCGCGTCGTACACGGTCACCCTGTAGCCCTTGGCGGCCAGGGTGGAGGCAGCGGCAAGGCCGCTTGGGCCTGCGCCCACAATGGCAATGGCCGAGGACTTTTGCGTGCGCAGGGGGCGGTTTGGCAGGTTGCGCTTGTTGTAGGCCAAGCAGGCGCGCTCCAGGGCGTTTATGGCAAGGCCGTCGTCCTGGCCGCTGCGCAGACAGGCGCTCTGGCAGGGGTGATCGCAGACATGGGCAAGGATGCGGGGAAAGGGGACGGACTGCGCGAAGCGGGCATAGGCCTGGGAAAAGTCTCCCTTGCGCACAAGGGCCAGCATGCCGCGCACGTCCACGTGCAGGGGACAGGCAGCTGCGCAGCGTGGCAGGTCCTCCTGGGTACAGCGCTCTTCCATGTCGTGAAACTGTTGCAGATCCATATGGTATCTCCCTGACTCTCTGTCTGCCCGGGCAGGTGTTCATGGCCCGGGCCGGAAGGGTATTTTCATGCGAGCCATGCTAGACCATTTTTGCCCTCATGGAAAGACAGCCTCGCCCGTTTTCGCAAGGTGCCGCTGTGCCCCCTTTGGGGGCCCAGCGGGGAGTCGCAGGCTTGTCCGCGCAACCCTTGCGCAAGACGGGGATGGTTTGGCAGCAAAAAGCTGTTGACAACGGGGAAAGGGGGACAGAGACTGCGCTTTCCCCATGTTTTCCGGGTCCTGCGCGCCTGTGACTTGCGTGCGGCCCCTTCATCTGCAACCATAACGGGACCGGGCCCTGCCCGGATACGGATCCCCTGTCATGCTTTCGAGTATACCCACGCCTCTTGCGACCATTGGTCTTCTTGTCTGCTCCAACCTCTTCATGACCGTTGCCTGGTACGGGCACCTGAAGTTCCCCACAGCCTCCCTCTGGCACGTCATAGTCATCAGCTGGCTCATAGCCTTTTTCGAGTACTGCCTGCAGGTGCCGGCCAACAGGATAGGCTACGGATACTTTACAGCCGCGGAGCTCAAGACCATACAGGAAATAGTTTCTCTCACCATCTTCATGGTCTTTTCCGTGCTCTGGCTTGGCGAGGAGCTCAGGTGGAACTACATCCTGGGCTTTGCCCTCATTGTGGCGGCAGCCTTCGTGATCTTCCACAAGTGGTAATCCGGCGCACGACATCCCTCTCTTGTCCCGTGTGCCCCGAAGCACCCCAAAGGATGTGCGCCGGACAAGCCCTCGGGAACAGACGCCTTGCCCGTGACTCGCTGAGGCTTTTGCAAATCCCCGCTTCTGTTCGCTTTCCTGTCCAGCGTGGGCCGCAGGGGCCTGTGCGTCAGCGCACCGGCACTTCCATGGTCAGCGATGTCTTCTTGTCTGCCCTGGTGCGCCATTCGCCGATATTTCGCGTGCACTGCATGCTGACCCTGGCAAGGGGGGCGCCCTTGTGCTCGAACAGATCGTCCATGGCGCAGTCGCACAGCTCCGTGCCAGCGCAGAGCACGCGCTCGCTCGCGCCGTCCTCGTGCGGATACCAGGAGCGTACCGAGACAACGCCACAGGGCTCGTAGCCGCAAGGGCGGGCCGTGTCGGTGTTCAGGATGCGGTAGACCAGGCCGTGGCCCGAGTGCCACACAAGGGGCCTGTCTGCCAGGGAGAGCCGCTCCCGCTCGTCCTTGTGCGCCTTCTTCCTGTTCTTCTTTTGGGCCCTTGCGCCGTTTTTCTCGGCCAGGGCCCTTTCCGCCTCTTCCGCAGCCTTTGCCGCGCGGCGCTCCATTTCCGCCTTCTGGGCGATCTCTATGGCCTCTCCGGGATAGTAGCGCAGCTCCACGTTAAGGTACTCGCGCGAGGGCCAGGAAAGAAGAAAGAGGTGGTGGTTGATGTTGCCACCCATGTCAACGGCCAGAACCTTGCCGTCCGGGGAAAGATAGAGGGCCTTGCAGTGCTCGGCGTGTGCGGACTTGAGAAAGGCGATTTCCGAGCCGTCCCCGGCAAGGATGTAGAGGCCTGCGGGAACACCCAGAGCCTGTTCCTGGGCTGCGCTGATGGTCACGTAGGAAAGATCCGAGCCCAGGATGGGCAGGGCGCGCACGCTTTGCGGCAGGAGTATTTCGGAGCCGTTGTTCTGCAGGGCGTACAGGGCCCCCTCGTGGATGATGAGCTCGAAGAATCCGGACTGGCGAATGGTGCCGAGGAAAAAGGACCCGGGCCTTGCCCCGGCGTCCTCGGGCGGAGTCATGGTCTGTTCCGCCTCGCCGGAAACCTCGCTGTCCGCGCCCTGGATTTGTCCGTTGTCCGGTTGCCCCTCCTTTGCCGGTTCAGCGTCCGGGTCCAGGGGCATCTGCAGGGACGGGGCCAGGGGCGGGATGAGCGACGGAGTCTGGCGCGAAGCCTGATGCGGGGCGAGCATGGGGGAAACCCTGGAAGCCCCTTGGGAAGGCGTGGCTTGCGCGGGGGGCATTGCGCCAGCACTGCGCATTCTGGCGTCCCGCAGGAGGCTCTCCATGTCGGCCGGATGCGCTGAGGGAATGCCTGGCGCCAGAGTGAGCGAGCCTGCCTGCTTCTGCTGCACCTGGAGGTCTGGTTGCGTTGCCGAAGGGGGTTGGGCCAGAACTGGAATCTGCGCGGGCCCAAGGGCAGCCAGGAAAAGAGCCTGTGCGGCTATGCCAGCCGGCCTCAGGCAGGACCCGAAGAGTTTCATCATTCTTCCCCCGCGCGACAGGGAGTGTTCCCTGCGGTTTTTGAATCTCGTGTCCCAGGGGGTTGTCCACGGGGCAAGGCCTGCCCTGAAACGCTGCCATCAGGGTATGCCAATTCCCCCAGGCAGGCAAATGGTTTTTGGCCGGCACGCACTCTGACACAAGGAGCAGGGGCAAAAGCCTTTTTCCTGCCCGAAGGCTTCGGGACGCTGCCGTTTTTTTGCGCGGACACGGAGAAGGGACAAGGGGGAAAGCGGACAGGAGAATTCATTCAAGTGCATAAAATTCGCCTTTTGTCGGATAAACAACTGCATAAAGACTGCCTGGCCAGGGAACCTGTCTTGTCGCAACCATGCGAATAGCTGTTTTTTTTCTGCAAGAGAGCAGGAAGGTGCGTCTGGACTCAGAAAGAAAGCAGTTTTGGAAAGCACTTTCTTCATGGGCTTTTCGAGCACTGTCGATTGACTTTCGGGATATTCTCTCTATATTGAAGGACCAGACAGTGTATTTCCTGTCTCTCTGGGGACAACAACGGGGAAATACGCTGCAATTGATACTCAATTACAATAAGGGACCTTCCTCTTTTCGGGGGCGTTTTTTTGCAACTTCTTGCCAGTGCGCAAAAAGGGCTGTGGCGCAGCCCCTTTGTCTGTCCTGGCCCCCCCAGGCAGGTTTTTCGCGAAAGCACGGCTCGGGCACTGTGTCCAGCATGTGACAATTGTCCGACGCACTTTCGAAACCGTGGCTTAAAGAGGGAGTCTTCCTGTATTGAGTGTCCCCTTGCCCGACAGGGCTTCCCCCATTGCTCTCCCCCGTTTCCCCTGTTCTCGGGTGCTGTATGCCGGCATTGCTCGATACCATGACAAGAAGATTCCTGGTTGTGCCCGGAAGGCGCATGGGAATCCTGCTGGGCGTCTCCCTGGTCATCTTTCTGCTTGTGTTCTGTCTTGGCGTGTGGAAAATCGAGGACAATATCCGGGATGGAAACTTTCGCTTCCTCGAGGAAACCGCAGGCAGGATAAGCAGGGCTCTTGTCCTGCGCATCAACGCCGGCAGCCAGGCCATGGAAGCCGTGGGCATGGGACATGTGCACGACACGGACGATGAGCACCTTGCCAGGATGGAAGGGATCTACAACAGGCTTGGTCTGGACAGGCTCGTCTATGTGGACACGCAGGGCATCGGGCACGATCACAGGGGCAGGATCTACAATCTTGCGGACAATCACGCTGTCATGGCGGCTCTTGATGGCGTGACCTCGGTTTTCGACTGCCGGATGCTGCAGGGAAGCCTGCAGGGTGATGACCGGGGCAGTGGCCATGTCGGGCTTGCCGTGCCCGTGCGTCACGACGAGAGAGTAACAGGTGCCGTGGTCGCCAACGTGGGGCTGTACCTTGGCCGCTATATCCTGAACAGTGCGTTTCTGGAAAACAATGTTGTCTTCTCCGTACTGGATCGGCACGGATCCCTGCTGTTCGGGACATCGGATCTGGAGGAGAAGGGGCAACCGGACCTTCTGGAACAGGCGATACGCAGGAACAACATTGCCAGGCGCATCGCGCAATGCGGCGGCAGGAAGACGAGCTTCGACTTTTACACGCCAAACGGAGTTGCGCACAGCGCCGTGCTTGTGCCCATTCCCGAATACAGTCTCTACACGCTTGTGATGAGCACGGGCCGCTTTGGCATCGAGGAATTTGCCCTGGTGGACAGAACGGTCTGTTTTCTGTTTTCCCTCAGCACAGCCCTTCTGATTTTTTTGTGTGTCATGCTCTGCCTTTTCTACAGGTACTGTCGCAGGCTGGCCTTTGTGGACCCGGTGACCCAGGGCATGAGTCCGGTGCGCTTCGAGCTCGAATACGACAGGAAGAGGGCTCTTGTCAGGCAGAGCGGGGCCAGCCTCTACTGCATAGACATCAACAGGTTCAAGCTCATCAACGACTTCTTTGGCCACGAGGAGGGAGACAGGCTGCTTTCTCTCTTCTACGCCAGCATGTGCAGGGCATTGGCAGGGGCGAATGCCTGCCTGTGCCGCGCGGGCAGGGACAAGTACTTTCTGCTTGTCTGCGGCGCAAGCCAGGACCTTGTACTCTCCTGCCTCGACGGGGCGCTGCTCGCAACCATCCGGGAATTTGGCGCAGGGGAGAGCCGCAGGAGCAACAGCAGCTTTTCCGTGAGCGTCGGCATCTGCCCCATCCCGCACGACGCGACAGATCTGGCTGTTATCAAGGACCGCGCGGACCTGGCCAGGGAAAGGGCAGGCACACCCTTTGGCAACTTCATACACTACGGTCTGTTCGACGAGGTGGACCTGCAGAAGGCCAGGCGCGAGCACAGCATCGAGAGCTGCATGGTGCAAAGCCTGGAAGACGGGGACTTCTACTTCCTCCTGCAGCCCAAGGTGATCCTGAGCACGGACACCATCTGCGGCGCCGAGGCATTGGTACGCTGGCACCATCCCCAGCTCGGACTCATCATGCCGGACGAGTTCATTCCCCTGTTCGAGCGCAACGGCTTTGTGAAGAGGATCGACATGTGGGTCTTCGAGCAGGTGTGCGCCATGATGGCCAGATGGAAGGACAGGGGCTACACGCTTTTGCCTGTGTCCGTGAACCTTTCCCGCTGTGATCTGGAAAACAGGACCACCCTGGCGGAGGATCTGGCAAGGATTGCCGACAGCTACGGCGTGCCCCACAAGTACCTGGACCTGGAGATCACCGAATCCAGCTTCTACAAGGATCCCGCTTCCATACGCCATGTTGTGGACGGCATGCGCAGGGCAAGCTTCCAGTGTTCCATAGACGACTTTGGCACAGGCTATTCCTCCCTGAACCTTCTGCCGGATCTCAGCGTGGCCACCATCAAGATAGACAGAAGCTTCCTTGCCTCCGGGGATCTGGAAAAGAGCAGCAAGGTCATCAGGATGGTGGTGGACCTTGCGGACAGGCTCGGCATGAAGGTCGTTGCCGAGGGCGTGGAGACAGAGGCGCAGCGGGAATTTCTGCGCAACTGTTCCTGCCAGGTGGGGCAGGGTTTCCTCTATTCGCGGCCGGTGAGCGTGGAGGAATTCGAGCGCATGGCCTTTGGTGCCCATGGGGGCAGCGAGGCCAAAGACAGCAAGTGCAGAGACAGCGATCAGAAGGAAGAAAATGCCCCAAATGGCCTGGACGAACAGCCAGGCAAGTGATCGGAGCAAGGTTTTTCGAGTGCGCAAAAGGCCCCGGAACAGAAGTCTGTCCCGGGGTCTTGCACGTTCGGGGGCAGCAGAGTCTCCCTGACGACTTCTTTTTTGGAAGGCTATTCGCCCTTCAGGGACTTGCCGAAGAATGAGGCAAGCTTTTTCACGATCTGACTCACGAACTCGGGCTTGTCGTACAGATCGATGTGGCTTGCGCCCTCGACCACGAAGAGCTCCTTGGGTTCCCTGGCCCTGGAAAGAGCGTCCTCGGTGAAGTAGCGGGTGTCCGCACGACTGCCCACGATGAAGAGCAGGGGCCTTGGAGAAACGGTGTCCAGGTAGGCAAAGGCGTCGAAGGAGGCCAGCTTGTCGTTGCTCGAGACAAGGTATTTGTTGACGGAAGTGGGGTAGCTGCAGCGATCCGTGCGGTAGTACTCGAAAGCCTCGCGCTGTATGGTGGAGGTGTTTTCGTCAATGTCCGCCTCGCTGGCCGGAACATAGGTCCAGTAGCGCGGCTCCTCGCCGCGGGCCTCGGCAGTACGGGCCTTTGCCACTTCCCCGAGCAGCCAGTGCATGTAGTCGGGAATGTTCACGCCCGGAAATCCGTTGCGGGCGCTGTTGCCCGTGCACCAGGTGCTGATGCCTGCGGCCGCCTGTATGCGCAAATCCGTCTGCACCGCGCTCATGGTGTAGCCTGCGCCGGCGCACACGCCGAGGGCCCCTATGCGTGCCTCGTCCACAAAGTCCAGGGAAGAGAGGTAGTCCACGGAGGCGCGGATGTCCTCGACCCTGGAGAAGGGGTCCTCCACATACCTGGGCAGGCCTTCGCTTTCGCCCTGATGGGAGGCGTCGAAGGCCAGGGTCACGTAGCCGTGCTGGGCCATGTTCCAGCAGTAGAGCGAGGAGCATTGCTCCTTGACGCCACCGCCGGGATGGGTCACGACAAGGGCCGGATACCTTTTGCCTGCGTCAAAGTTCGGGGGGAAGAAGAGCAGGGCGGCCATGGTATCGCCGTACTTCTTGTAGCTGACCTTTTTGCCTTCCTGGTAATGGGTCTCGTAGCGCATGATATGTCTCCTTTGTACGGATCCTGAGCGTGGGTCCTGTGTGCAAATCTTGTGCGGGATTTATGTCCTGCGGGTCCGGAGCGCGTCCTGTGGGCATCCCCGTGGTCAATGTGCGGCAATGTCCGCGGCAGGTTCTGTGGCAGGTTTCGGAGAAGAGCCTGTCCGATCCAGGGTCCTGATCACCCTGGCAGGCACGCCGGCCACGATGGTACAGGGGGGCACGTCTCTGTTGACCAGGGCTGCGGCCCCGACTATGGCCCCGTCGCCAATGGTCACGCCCGGCAGTATGGTGGCGCCCGCGCCAATCCAGACATCGTTGCCCACGTGAATGGGAGCGCAGTGGAGGATGTGGCGCCTTTGGGGATCAAGGTCGTGGTTCAGTGTCGCGAAGGTCACCCTGTGGCCAATGAGGGCGTTGTCGCCAATGCGTATGCCGCCCTGGTCCTGAAAACAGCACAGGGAATTGACAAAGACGTTTCTGCCAAAGCGGATGTTCTTGCCGAAGTCGGAATAGAAGGGCGGAAAGAGCCTGAAACCCTCGTCAACCTCGACGCCCGTAATGCGCGACATGATGGCGCGGATTTGCTCAGGGGTGTGGTAGCCAGCGTTGAGCTCGGCGCACAGTTCTATGCACCTTGTGGAGTAGAG
Organism: uncultured Desulfovibrio sp.; assembly: GCA_944327095.1. Lineage (GTDB taxonomy): Bacteria > Desulfobacterota > Desulfovibrionia > Desulfovibrionales > Desulfovibrionaceae > Desulfovibrio. Next base: position 9,261 of record CALVGM010000092.1, read on the forward strand.
GTTCATGGTGTCGCAGGGATCCGTGCCACCAACAAGGTCTCCGCCGCTGTCGAGGTAGGCGAGCAGTTCTTGAAGTTCCATTGCTGTTTCCTTGTGGTCCCGGCTTGCTGTCGGGACTTCGATCTGGTTGCGCAGTGTTGCCAGCGCGTCCGAAACGCCTTTTGTGTGGATTGTGCGTGAACCGAGTAGTCCGCCTGATCCGCATGGGGCATGCTCCCGGACATGCACGCGAAGGGGCACTGCATGGTGTGTCTCGCGTGTCTGCAAACTTAGGCAAAGCCATTGAAATGTCAAATACTAATATTTTATTGTTTACCATAAAATAAAATTATGGTATTGGCAGCGCATGCGCGACACAGGGGCAGCAGAGCTTTCGCTCGACTCCGCCCCTGGCAGCGCGGGGAGGAAACAGTGGATATTCGTCAGCTTGTCTCGTTTGTGGCCATTGTGCGCGAGGAAACAATCAGTGCCGCGGCCAGGAGTCTCAACATGACCCAGCCAGCCCTGACAAGGCAGATTCAGGCTCTGGAAGAGGAGCTTGGCACGCGGCTTTTCCTGCGCGGCAAGCGCCACATCACGCTCACCGAGGAGGGACGGTTCCTGCAAAGGCGGGCCGGGGAAATTCTCGAGCTTGTGGACAAGACCGCGCAGGCCTTTCGCGAGGGAAGCGATGTGGCCGGCGAAGTCTTCATAGCCGGCGGCGAGACCAGGGCCATGCGCCATGTGGCCAGGGCCGCCTTTCGTGCAAGGCAAAGGTATCCCGGACTTTCCTTCAACATTTTCAGCGGCAACGGGGACGATGTGCACGAGCGGCTGGACAGGGGGCTTGCAGACTTCGGAATCTTTATCCAGCCCATGGACATGCGCAGCTACGAGTATCTGCGCCTGCCAGCCAAGGACGTGTGGGGCGTGCTCATGCCGGGCGATCATCCCCTGGCCGCAAGGATGGCCATTGGCCCGGCAGACCTTGCCGGAGAGCCGCTCATAACCTCCAGGCAGACGCTTTTGCAAAACGAGATGGCGGCCTGGTTTGGCGAATCTCACCTTGGACTCAACGTGGTTGCCACCTACAACCTTCTCTACAACGCCTCCCTTTTGGTGGAGCAGGGCATGGGTCTTGCCCTCTGTCTCGAGGGCATACTGCGCCTGCCCGAGGACGGGAGTCTTGTCTTCCGGCGTCTTAAGCCCGCCATGGAAGTGGATGTGTGCCTTGCCTGGAAAAGGAACCAGATTTTTTCCAGGGCTGCGGCAAACTTTCTGGCCATCTTCAGGGAAGAGGTGCTCCCAGGTGCGACTGCAGGCGCTCAAAATTGAAGTATTGCCTTAACAATTTCCGTATCGCAGGGATGTTGTCCCTCTTCCCCGGCACAAGATATTCAAGCAGTACATGAAGATTTTCGCCATGCCGCAAATACCTAAAGTGATACTTTATGTTTTTCACGCCTGTTCTCAGGCCCTATTGCGTTTTTTTTTTTTTTTTTGAACCCGTCTCCGGCGAGGGAGTACGCAGGATCCCTTTTTGCGTTTTGTTTGACATTTGCCACGGCATGGCCAAAAATATCGGTTTGCATAGTGCACATTCCTTTCGCACACAGTCTTCGCGTGTCCTTGTCATCCGCGCGAAACCGTGTCGCACAATACAAAAAAAACGCACAAAAAACGTACAAGATACACGCGAGTAGCCATGCCCATATACGCAATCACCTATCACAGGCTTGCCCAGACAAGCTATTTTCACAGTGCCGGGGAACTGGCCGCAGACGACAGGGTCGTGGTTGCCCTGGATCAGGGGCAGGTCCTCGGCAGGGTTGTCTCAGGCCCCCATCAGGATCTCGACGACGTGGAGGAGGGCGTCCTTGGGCAGGTGGTGCGCAAGGCCACGCCCGAGGATCTTGCCACGGAGGAGGAAAACCGCGCCTATGGCCACGAGGCCGGCGTGTTCTGGAAGGCCTGCGTTGCCAGGCGCGGCCTTGAGATGAAGCTTGTGGACGTGGAGGTCTTCCTCGACCGCAGCAAGCTCATCTTCTACTTCACTGCCCAGTCGCGCATAGACTTTCGCGAACTCGTCAAGGACCTTGTGCACGAGTACAGGCTGCGCATCGAGTTTCGCCAGATTGGCGTGCGCCACGAGACGCAGATGATTGGTGCCGTGGGCAACTGCGGCATGGTCTGCTGCTGCCGGCGCTACCTGCACCAGTTCGCGCCCGTGACCATACGCATGGCCAAGGAGCAGGATCTCTTCCTCAACCCCTCCAAGGTCTCGGGCATCTGCGGCCGTCTGCTCTGCTGCCTGGCCTACGAGCAGGAAAACTACGAGAGGTTCCACAGCGCCTCCCCAAGGCCGGGCAAGCGCTACGCCACCGACAGGGGGGCCTTCAAGGTCGTGCGCACCAACATGTTCCAGAACAGCGTGACCTGCATTGCCGAGGGCGGCGAGGAAATGCGCTTCGGTCTCGAGGAATGGAACGCCATGAATCCCGTGAAGATCGATGGCGGCCCCAGGGACAACAGCGAGCACTACCAGAGTCCCCTGCAGTGCTATGGCGACGAGTTTGATGGCGAATTTCCCGAGGACGACGTGCCGGAGCGCAGGAAGGCCGCCAAGCCTGCCAGGCAAAAGCCCCAAAAGCAGACCTTTGTCACCGGCAGGGTGAGCTACAGGCAGCAGGGCCGCGGCCAGGAGTCCTGGAAAAAGTCCGCTGGCCTTGTGCCCCATGTTCCGCCTCTTGCCCAGCCGGCAGGCGGACAGGGCAGGCCGCAGCATGTGCCGGAACAGCCTGATGCCCAGCGAGAAGGCCAGCGCGAGGCCCAGGCAGGGCACAGGCCGCGGCCAGAGGCCGGGCCCGATGCCGCAGCGTCCCTCGCGCCATCCCGGGACGCTGCCAAGAGCGCGCCCGAGGACTTGCGCCAGCCAAGGCCGCAAAGGCAGCCTGGCAGGGCAAGGAGGCCCCAGGAAAGAAGCCCTCAGGAGAGGGGGCGCGGCGAGGTCGAGGATGCTTCTTCCCGCCAGATCAGGGCGTCTCGCGAGCAGCGCGAAGGACGCGAGGTCCGAGAGCCTCGGGAGCGGCGCAGGGGGCGTCACGAGCGCAGGGACAGGCGCGATCACAGGGAAAGGCGCGAGAAGATGCGCGAGGGGACAGCGGGATCCCCTGCGCCATAGGGGGCTTTTCCCTCGCAAACACGGAATATTCATTCCGGTCATGAGGCCGGGATTTGAGATTTGCAAGGAATTGCAGTATACGGCAAGGCCGAAAAAAAACGTGCCCCCCTGCGGGGCAGCAAGGAACATTTCGGAGGCACACGTGCACAACGGGACCTACTACGTCACAACGCCCATCTATTACGTCAACGACACCCCCCATCTCGGGCATGCCTACACGACCATAGTTGCCGATGCCCTGGCACGCTTTC
>CALVGM010000093.1 GCA_944327095.1 uncultured Desulfovibrio sp.
AAGGCAAAGAGGCTGTGAAAGAGCGTTGCCAGCCTGAAGAGTCTGTCTTCCTCGTGGACAATGCACACCCTGTTGTTTTGCCCCTTGCCAAGACTTTGGGCAATCATTGTGTTGTCAAAGGCCGTGACCGAGGACACAAGCACGGGAAAGTCCGGGTCCATGGCCAAAGCGTCCAGGGCTGTCCAGGTGTCGAAGGCAAGGACAAGCTCGAAGTCTCGGACCTCTCTTCCCCTGGTGGCTATGGCCTGCCCGACTTCTTTGCGAAGCCTGGCGTTCCAGTTTGCGGAATAGAACCCGTCCCTCACAAAGGTCACGCGGCCTGTGGCATTGTCCGCAAGCCACTGCCACAGGGGCGCTGTGCTGTTGTCCACGGGATCCGGCACGGGCCCTGTGGACACAAGGCCGAGCTCTGCAAGCCCCATTGCCAGGCCCTGCAGGATGAGCTGATGGTCCGCGTGGGGCCCAGCCTCCCAGCAGAGCAGGCGAAACTGCCCCTGTTCGGAATGCTGCCCGGCATTCTGTTCGGCATGCCGGCTGGCAGTCTGACTTGCCGCAGACACGGGAACAGTCCACAAAAGCAGGAACAGGATCAGCACAATCGACTGCAGCTTCATGCTTCCTCTCCCAGGGGCCGTGTTTCTTTGCCCTGTGTCCCTTGTGCGCTTTTCTCAAGACAGGTTGTCTGCTCAAGGCACAGCAGGGTGATGTCGTCCGCCTGTCCCGCGTCCATTGCAAAGCTGTCCACTTCCCCCACAATGCGGGCAAGGGCTGCCTCGGGAGCACACGCGGCTGCCTCTGCCAGGCATTTTTCAAGGCGCTCTTCCCCAAAGAAGCTGCCGTCCCTGTCCCTGGCCTCGGGTATGCCGTCCGTGAACACGTATATCCTGTTCCCCTCCTCCAGTTTCAGCTCAAATCCCCGATAGACAAGGCCGGGCATGACGCCCACCACAGGACCACTTTGTCCTGCCAGCCGCTCCACCTCACGCCCTTTGCGCACGCAAAGCGGCGCGCAGTGCCCTCCATTGGCATAGGAAAGGGTCGCCTGTGCCGCGTCGTGTATGCCTATGAACAGAGTCACGAACATGTTGGCCTCGTTGTTCTGTTCGAGAAGCGCGTTGACCCTGGTCATGGCCCTGGCCGCATCCCTTTCCTCGCGCAGACAAAAGCGCACATGGGTCACCACCATGGCCATGAAGAGCGCAGCGGCAACGCCCTTGCCGGAGACGTCGCCTACCACATAGGCCACGCGGCCGTCCTCCAGGGCAAGGACATCGTAGAGATCCCCACCCACTTCCCTGGCCGGCCGCAGGAAGGCCGCGGCCCGACCATTTGTCAGGCTGCGCACAAGGTCCCTTTTGGGCAGCATGTCCTGCTGTATGCAGGAGGCTGCGGCAATTTCGCCTGCCATGCGCTCCCTTTGGGCTGTTTCATGCATGAGGGTTCTGATGTTGTGCGCAAGGGCGTGGCCCATGGAGGCGTAGGCCCTGGCAAGCTGGCCAAGCTCGTCGTGGCGCTGCAGGGGAAGGTGACTTGTGGCTGTCTTTTCCAGCTCCTCCAGGGCGTCCTTGCCAGTCATGTCCAGATGGGCAAGCTTTCTTGACTTGACCGTGAGCTGCAAAAGGGGGCGCAGGATGCGCTGCATGGCGAGCACGCTCAAGACAAGCGCTGCCAGCAAAAAGGCCAGGGTCAGCCAGCCAAGCTCCCCCAAGGCCCTTGTGACAGGGCCCGTGATCGTGTCCATGTCGATCTGCATGCACAGTATCCAGCCAACGCTTCGGAAGTACTTGCCCACAACAAGGTAGTCCCTGTCGTCAGTTTCGATGAGCGTGCTGACGGACAGGGGCGCGGAACCTAGAGACCCGCGCACAAGGCCTGCCACAAAATCCTCCGGCAAGGACGGCAGGGTGTGGCTTGTGCAGGCCAGAACGCGCCCGTCCCTGTCCAGAATGACGGTCTGCGCAAGCTCGTTTTCAAGGTAGCGGCTGTAGACGCGCAGGAGAAGATCCGCCTTGAAGGACGCGGACACCCGGGCAAGATCTGCCAGGGGCAGGGAGACCAGAAGCATCCGGGTATGGCCTCTTGGGTCTTTTGTGCGCGATCTGTCTGCCAGAGGCAGGGCGTACACAAGAAGGTCCGGGCCGCACAGACCTGGCATACTTTCCCTGTCCGCCACAAGAAAGTCCCCTTCCTGCGGCACGTGGCGCACAAGGCTTGCCAGGGCCTTTGGGGGAAGAAGGGTTTTGCCAAGTTGTGTAGGCTCTTTGCGGGACGCAAGCCTTATGGGGGACACAAGGGCAAGGTCAAAGGGCGTGCGCCTGGCAATCTCGCTCAAAAGGTGCCTGTCGAAAGCCTTCGTGTCCCGTTCGTGGAGGCCCATGACGGTGGCGCCAATGGTCTGCATCTGGGATCTGCGCTCGCCTGTCACGCGTATCCTGTGGGACAGGTAGTTTTTGACGCCCTCTTCCAGAAGGTCTTCCTCTGCCTCAAGCATGGCGGAAAGATCCCTTTTTCTCTGCTCTGTCATGTCCTGGCCAAGGCGCTCCCAGGCAAGCCAGAGCACAAGGCATACGGACAGGCTGACCGAAGCCACAACAATGAGGGTGAGACGAAGGCGTAGACTCATACACACTGATACCCCCGCAAGGGCAGAGCCGCGGGGAAGGAAAAAGGGGATTTGGGACTATTCCGTGACCAGGACGTGGATGCGGTTCCAGCCGTTTTCCAAGCTGTAGTCAAGGGAGGTGGCCAATGTCTTCACAAGGAAGATGCCCGCGTGCCCTTCGGTGAGGGTTTCCAGGTTCTTGAGCCTGTCCGTGTCGTCCACCTCCAGGGGATTGAAGGGAACGCCCTTGTCCTCCACCACAAGATCCACTGCGTCCATGTCCGCAGTGAGGGTCACGCGCACAGGGCCCGGGGCAGGGGCATTGGCATAGGCGTGCTCCACACAGTTGAAGAAGAGTTCTTCCAGAATGATGAAGATCTTCTGGCGCAGGGTCGTCTGCGTGCCGCAGGCTATCATCTCCTCGCTCACAAGCGAGAGCACAGGGCGCAGGTTTTCCTGTATGGCCGGGTATTCGCAGGTCTTCAACGCGATCCTCCAAGCGTCCTTCTTGCCTCGACAAGATCCGCCACAACCGGGAAGATGGTGGAAAAGCCGGAGGTCGCCACAATCTGCTCGGCAAGGCCGGCAAGTCCCGCAAGGACCAGCCGGCCCCCATGGGCCATGAGTTTCTTGCCAATGGTCATGATGGAGCGCAGGCCCGAGCTTGTGAGGTAGGGCATGTCGTCGCAGACAAGGACTATGTCGCGGGGCTGTTCAGCCTCCATGTCCGCTGTGACCAGGTCCAGAAAATGCGCTGCCTCAAGACCGTCCAGGGCACCGTCTATATGGTATACCAAAACCCCTGCGGAAAATGTCGCCTCATCGTCACGTGCGCGTTCGAGATTCACCTTGCTCTCCTTGTTCAAACCTGCTCGGTCCCTGTTTGGACGTGCATCTCTGGCCCCATGCCTTGTCTATTGCCCCTTTGCCCTGGCAGCCTGGGTCGAGCTGTCCGCATCCTCGCCATCGTCCTCCCTGTACCTGCGCACGCTGATGCGTCCGTTGGGCGTGAGAACCGTCTGGAAATACATGGTGTCTGCGTTCAGGGTGTCGGACAGCGTGGCTGTGAGGGTAAAGCACAGCGTAAAGGGCTCGTTTCTGTCCCTGCAAAAGCGCACCTGGACATTGGAAAGCCTGGGCTCGTACCGTTGGATGACACTGGTGAGGATGGACTCTATCTTGGCAATATTGCCTGCGTTGTCCGTGCTGCACAGGTAGGTGAGGTCCGGCATGCCGTAGTCCTGGGCAATGATGCTCGAGCCCTGCCTTGTGTTCAGAAGACGCCCAAGATGCCCGAGAATGGATTCCTGCAGGGCCTCCATGTCCGTTTCCCTGCGCGCGTTGCGCTCTTCGGGCGTGCGGGCCATGCTGCGGATGCGCTCGAGAAGGCGCGTGCGTTCCATGGGCTACCGGCTCCCTGTCCGAACGGTCCCTTGCGCGCGTACTCCGTCAAGGACAATGGTCAGATGGTCCGCGGTGTAGCGGACTTCGCTGCCAGCCTCGTAGTTGCCCACCAGGGAGAAGCGCACAAAGGTTCCGTGCTGCCCAAGCTGTACCCTGCGCACAGGGCAGTCCTTGTCTGGCACAACAAGGGTTGTGGCCCTGGCCTGCCACTGGCCGTGCAGGTCAAAGACAAGGGCCTGCACGCGATCGAAGCGAAAGGTTGTGTACGCGCCCAATGTGCCCGTATAGGGGATGGAAAGGGCAAGCTGCGCCTTTTCCCTGTCCCAGGAAAGGCTTGGGGAGCCCAGGCTTCCCTGACCCTGGTCCCTGCCCACAGGCAAAAGCGAGAAGGCGGGCACAACAGGCTTTGCCGGAGCCGCCACTGGGGGAGGCGGAGGCGTGGCTGCGGCCTGCACGGGTATTTCCTGGCTCTGGATGGGAACTCCTGTCTCCCAGTCCAGACCCTGCACCGTGGCGATGGCCACAACGGCAAAGAGCGTGCACCACACCAGAAGAATTTGGGTCATGTAGGCTTGCAGGCGTTTGCTTACCACTGAAAACTCCATGAACTGCGCGTACCGGAAGACAGAGCCTTGGCAGGTGAACGCTACAGGGACGCTATCTCGCCTTGGGAAAGACCAGTGAACAGCTGTATCTTTTCCAGAGGCATGTTCGCAGCCAGCATCTTGCGGGCCATTTCGATTTTTGCCTCGGCTCTGCCTTCAAATCTTCCACTGTCTCTGGCGACGATGATTTCCGATTCCCGGTCTCTCAGAGTCTTCTCTCGCTGTTCAAGGGCATGGCTCAGAGCCTCGTCACATAGTGTCACCTTTTCTTCCTCAAGTGCTTTGCGAATTCTGTTCATTGGCTACTCCATGAGTTCGTCAGGATCCTGTTGAGCAGAGGCATGCCATGTGAATGCTACAGGGCCGCTATCTCGCCTTGGGAAAGAACGGTGAACAGGCTGTATCTTTTCCAGAGGCATGTTCGCAGCCAGCATCTTGCGGCCTACTTCGATTTTTGCCTCGGTTCTGCCCTCGGTGATGGCTTCAGCCATGCCTTCGGCTCTTCCCTTGTCTCTGGCGACGATGATTTCCGATTCCCGGTCTCTCAGAGTCTTCTCTCGCTGTTCAAGGGCATGGATCAGAGCCTCATCACAAAGAGACGCCTTTTCTGGCTGAAGAGCTCTGTACATATTGTTGTCGTACATGGCATACTCCATGTTCTCTTCATAGTAAATCAATATCCCCGAAAGGGAAAAGACTGCAAGTCACAGGAAAAGTTTCTGCTACTACCAGATGCTCACAATGCGCGTAGGCACCACAAGCTCGCCACTGAAGGCCGCAAGTACCCTGGGTGCGTCGTCTGCAAGCATGCGCACGCGCAGCCTGTGTATGCGCAACCGCTCCATGCGCTTGGCCTGTTCCGGGAAGTCGTTTGGCGTGAAAACGCGTTCGCCAAGGGCAAAGTCCTCCAGCAGGGCCCTGAAATCCGCGTAGGCGTAATCAAGCCCCAGGGAGGGGAAGCTGAAGTGAATGCCGGCCTCTCCGCAGGTCTGCGGCTCGAACTCGAAGACCGTATCGTTGGGGTAGTTGGCGTTGCGCACGCTCTGCCGCCCCTTGCGGCAGGCAAGGGACACCTCGTAGTACTCGAGATGCTCCGCCGCGTCGGGATTGAGATCCGCTGCCGAGGTTCTGATGGCTACGCTGTAGCTCTCCTGCAGGGGATTGGCCTGGGCGCTCTTGCCCTCCTGCATGAAGTTGAGGAAGGCATCGGCAAAGGGGAAGGTCACAAGACCCCTGGTTCTGGCCCTGTAGGCGCCTACGCTGCGGCTGACAAAGGGCGCCAGATGCTGGGTGGCAAAGGCCGTGACAAGTCCCTTTTCCCCGAACAGCCCTTCCACGGCCTCCTCAGGGGGCAGGAGGGCTGCCTGGGGCAGTACCTCGCTCTCCCACAGACGCTGCAGGGAGGCAGCTGCCGAATAGGTGATGGCCTGTTCCAAAAAACGCAGGGGACCGGCCACAAGGCTTAGGGCTGGGCTTTGTTCCTGCCCGTTCCTGTCCGGGCCCTTGAAGCCAAGGGCAGTGCGCAGATTCTTGAGGGCAAGCCGCGCGCGGGCAAGGGCTGTCCTGGAGGGATCGCCGTACTCCCTGCCGCCAAAGTCCATGGCAGCCAGGGCAAGGCTTCCTTCCGGGTCCGTCAGGGTGCCCCGCAGCTCTTCCAGGGCCGCGAGGTAGGACTCGAGGGCGTTGACGCCATCCACAAGGAAGCCCACTTCCCTGCGCTGGCGGATCTCCTCCTGCAGAATGCGCAGGTCCTGTTGTTCGAGACTTGTGGCGCTCAGAAGAACCGAGGCAAGGGAGCGCGCGTCCGTGCTGCCCCTGGCCTCGCACACAAGGAGCAGATCGCGCACAAGGCGCAAGTCGTCAGCCCAGGCAGGGGCCGCGTTTTCCGCGTAGAGCGGCTCAAGCTGCAGGGAAATGTCCTCTATCAGCCTGAAGTAGGGATCCTTCTTGCCCTCGCCCTGGGCGCTCATGCGGCAGAGGCTTTCCACATTGTCCGTCACAAGCCAGGCATTGTCCGTTCGCTTGATGAACTGGGCCCAGACATCGGCGTAGTCCTGCAGATAGCGCTTCCAGAAGGGTTGGTCGTACAATCTTGTGCCAGCCTCGCTGCTTATGGCCGCAAGGTTGGCGTGCAGGGAAGCGTAGCCCTGGGGGGTGTAGATGGCCGGCACAGAGGAAAAGCCTGCGCTTCCCCTGGGCGCTCCGGGCCAGTAGCGCGACATGGGGAACTCGCCCCTGGGGGCCCTGGCGTTTTCCATGGCGCACAGGCGGTTGAAGATGGCCTGGGCGTCGCGGCCAAGCAAAATGCCCGAGAGGGCCGCAAGACGCCCCTGCAGGTTTTCAAGCTCTGTGGGTGAGGCCAGGGAGGTGCTCACGTAAAAGAGGTTGCCAAAATCCGGGGTCCACAGCGATCCATGGAATCCGGCCTCGCTTTCCAGGGGAAAGGGCAGGGAAGGCTCGCGCCCCTTCAGGCGCGCGTCCACAACGTGGTTGAGCCAGAGCAGGCGCTGCATGGCCGCAAAGCCCTGGGCATCGTCCCCAAGGCCAAGTCTCTGGCACTCCTCAAGCATGCGCTCCTGCATGGGGGCGAACTGTGTGACAAGCACGCGTCCTGCCCGCGCGGCCTCGCTGTCAAGGGTGTCCAGGCCAAGGCCTGGCCAAAAGCTTGTCCTGTCGCGCAAAAAGACTATGGCCTGCGCTTCGTCCCGCAACCTGTCCAGGACATCTGTCCGTTCCTGCGCCCCAAGCCACAGGCGCCTTGCCTCGTTGAGACCCTGAGTTGTGTGCAGGGTCGCGTGGGCTGTCAGGGCGCAGATCCCGAGCAGCACAAGGCAGGCCGCGCCGTAGGCAAGGGCTTTGGGCCTGTCCCTGGCGCTGCCTTCCTCAAGGCTTGCATAGAGGCTGCGATCCCTGGCCAGGGCTGCCCCGAGTCCGCGCACAAAGGTGGGAAGCAGGGGTCTCGCAGCCTCCCTGGCAGAGGTTTTTTGGGGCTTGGAAACTTCCAGGGACCCGGCAAGGGAGAGGGCAGCCAGGGGGGCTTTGGCTCCGAGAGCGTCTGTCTTCAGGTCTGTGTTTGCGCCATCGGGACTCTCCTGCGGGACAAGGCTTGCCAGGCTCACGCTGCGCAAAAAGGGTGTCTTGCCCTCCACCTCGGGAAGAAGCAGGGTCTTGAGGAAGAGGTCCAGGCCGGATTCCAGGGCAAGGATGTCACCTGCCGCGTCGAGCGCGCGTCCCCTTGGGGGACAGCCCTGGCAGGCCTCGGCAAGAACAAGGGTCGAAAGGGTGCGCGAACAGGCATGCAGGGCCCTTGAGGCGCAGTCCTGGGGCAGGGGCCCAGGGACAAGTTCCAGTCCCGGCAAGGCCTCGCGGGCAAGGGGCGAGAGTTCCTGCACAAGATCGCTTGCGCCTGCAAGGTGTTCCAGGCCGGTGATCACCACGTGCAGGGGCATGCGGGCCTTGTGCGCGCGCAGGATGTCCTCTGTGCGGGCGCGCAAGAGCTGGGCTGTGGCAGACAGTGTCCTGTCCGCCTGAAGGCTTCCTGTCTTGCCGACGCTGGCCAGTTCCCTGGCCGATATGGCCACAACCAGGGCGGACACTGGCTCTGCGGGATTGTGATCCTGCAAAAGGGCAAGGGTGCGCTCAAAGCCCGCGCGGGCCTGACTGTCCTTGAGGGAGAGCAGGGCAGGGTCCGGCACAAGCAGGGTCAGATTGTCGGCAAAAAACCAGGCAAGGGGGCTTGCGCCAGCGCTTGTGCGCTCTTCACTGGGGGCAATGGCCTGGGCAAGACCTCCTGCGTCTCCTTGGGGACTGCCAAGGACCATGACCAGGGGATTGTGACCAAGGCTCATGGCGTCCATGTGGGCAAGTCCAGCCCTGCAGGCCTCTTCCATGGCATTGGCGTCTGCCGGAGGAGTGGCTGCCATAGGCTTGCGCGCGTCCGTGGCAAGGACGTTCTTGCGAAACCGTCTGCCTGCCACAAGGAGCCAGACGCGCCTGCCAGCGAAAAAGAGCACCACCAGGGCTGCCACAAGGGCCAGAGGCACGAGCAGGGCCCCAAGATCAAGGCCAAGCCACAGGGACAGGACAAGCATGCCCCCTGCGAGCAGGCCGAGCAGCAATAGGCAGAGAATGCCGGTGAGAAGAGCCTTGAGAGCCGTCATCAATCATTGGCGCCCGCTTTTTCATGCCAAAGGGGCGCATCCTCCTTATATCCGCTCAGGCGCCCATGGTGCCATGGGGCCCTGCGCGCAGCAAAAAGTCCCGACATTCTCTGCCCTAGCGGCCGAGCCAGGGAAGATCCAGGCTGTTGATGATACTTGTGCAGGTCAGGTACCACAGCGCAGTGACAAGAACAGGAAAGAGCACAAGAAAGAGTGGGCCCGGGTGCCTGAGCCTTGCGCAAAGCCGTTCGCGCAGGCCAGGCCTTGCAGGGGGCCCTCCCCAGAGAGCGCTCGTGGTTTTTCCGGCAGCAGGCAGGAACCTTGCGACAAGCCCGGAAGAGGCTGCCAGCATGTCCTCGAGCTCTGCCGCGCGCTCCTCGGCGTACAGACGGCCGCGAAAGCCGTAGAGCAGGCACATGGCCATGAAGGCCGAGGCGGCCAGGGCCGTGTTGGGCGCGTCTGCGTCGCAAATCGAGGCAAGGCGGGCCATGGCCTGGGCAGTGTCCCTGGCATCCCCCACTTCCTGCACAAGGTCTTCCAGTGCTGCGTCCGTACGCTTGCGCGCAGGCTGCAGGAGCACTATGTCCTCATCCCTTGTGTCCGCGATCAGGGCTTCTCGAACCATGCTGTCCAGGGTCGTGTAGAAGACATTGCCGCCATCTGTCCTGCCAAGACGCTGCAGCTGCAGGCCGTGGGCAAACCACCTGCTCCCGGGAAGGCCAAGCAGGATTTCGTCTGCCAGGGCGTAGGCCGCAAGGCGGCAGGCCCCAAGCTCCCTTGGGCCAAGACGCGAGGGCCTGCGCTCTTCCCTGTCGCACAGTCTGTTCATGGCGCGGGCAAGGGCTTCGTAGTCCTGCCCGTCGTCCAGTGCATTCTGCGCGTCCCCGCTCTCCTGCTCCTTTTGCCCCTGCTGGCCGACCCGAGCTGCCATGGCGAGCGCAAGGGAGAGCACGGGCTCGAAACGCGCGCGCAGCTCGTCGAAAAGCTCCCTGGCCGAGGGTTCTGTGTCCGGCGTCAGGGTGGTCTGTCCGGCAGGTGAAAGGGGAAGGGCATTGGGCATGGCTTTTTCCTGAAGGATTGGGAGTGCGAATGTGTGGGCCTACTGTCCCTTGGGCCGGACGCTTGGGGACATGAGCACAAGGGACACGGTGGTGTCTTCGGGGGCGTTTGGCAAGAAGAGGGCCGCCTTGCCGCCCTGCTGTATGCGGGACCACAGGGGGGAGGCTGTGCCAAGCAAAAGGTAGCGCGTGTCCTCGCGGCGCGCCAGTCCCTGGGGCTGGCGCTCTTCTGTGAGGGGCACGCCAGGCAACGAGCGGCTCAGGAGGGTGGCAATCTGATCCTCGCCCGCAAAGCGCAGGCCGCAGGCAGCAAGGCCCGCGAGATAGTGCGCGTCCTTGCAGCGCACCTGCAGCCAGAAGTCGTAGTCCGAGCGGGCGTACTCGGGCAAAAAGAGGGTCCAGAAGTCTCCCTTGCGCTGGAAGGGCAGAACGTGGGCAGGGCCTGTGGCAAGGTGGGCAGCCAGTTCGGACACAAGGGCCTGGGCGCTGCCAAGGCAGGCTGCGGGATTGAGATGATCGTAGGGAGGCAGGGCCCTTGTGCCGTCCTTGCGCTGGCCAAGCACATTGACGTCCGGGCTGAAGAGGGAGAGCTCGCCTATGAGGGAGCGCAGCAGGGCGTAGATGTTCCAGGGGTGCCCGAAGCCTGTCTCGCACACGTGCTCGAACAGGGGCAGATGGCGGGCAAGGACCTGCAGCATGGTGTGCAGGGCCAGGGACTGGGCAGTGATGGGCTGGCGGCCGCTCTTGCCGGCTGTTTCCCTGGCAGAGAGCCTGTAGTCCTCGAACTGCTGCAGGCGCGAGGCCAGGATGTTGCGCACCCCCGCCACAAGATCCGTAAGGGTCTTGCTGGCCGCGATGTCGAGGCAGGGGGGCACAAAGCCCTTGTCAAGGCCTATGGTTCCAGCCCTGGACACAAGGCGCGCTATGGGCAAGAGGGCCAGTTCCCCGCCAGGAGTCCCGAGTCTGCTTTTGTCCGGTCCACTTTCCTGCGCAAAGACCAGTTTCAGGTTGAGCATCATGAAGCGCACGTCCGCGCTGGCCCCGCCTGCCAGAATGTCCGGCACTGGCCTTGGGGCCAGGGTGGCCACAAAGCGGGTGGACGCTTGTGCAAGTTCCTCGCCCTCCAGGCGCTCAAGCTCGGTTACGTTGGGCCTGTCGTGGCAAAGGGGGGCCAGTCCCAGCCAGACCATGAGCGCCTCCTCGCGGTTGGGCCACTGGCTTGTGCAGTTTTTGGGGGTCAGCAGGGCGTTTTGCCCAAGCACCGCGTGGGTGGAGTCCGCGAAGATCACGTCCAGTTCCTTCAGGGACACGACCCCAAGGGCCAGGGCTTCCTCGTCGAGGACAAGGGAGCGTACGCCCCAGGGAAAGGGCGAGGCAAGGCTTGCCAGGCGGGCGCAGTCTGCCCTGTGGGCCAAATCCAGAAGCTGGAAGTGCTGCGGCTGCAAAAGGGTGCCGTGTTCCCAGAAAAGACGCGGTTCAGTTGTCACGCTCTGCTCCTCGCACGCTGATGCTGGCCTGGCCTACGTCTATGGCCAGATTCATGTCCGCTGCGGCATACACGGGATGGGAAAAGAAAAGGTAGGATCGCTCGCTGTCCTCGTGCACGGGAATGGGCACAACGGCCAGGCAGCCCGAGCTTGTGAGGGTATTGAAGCCTGCTGCCACGGCAATGTGCCTAGCCCTGGCAGCCCGATCCAGGGGAAAGACGCGGTAGGAGCCAGGCTGCACAAAGAGCTGGGTGGCTGTAATGATGTCCGGAGGCGCAGGCTTGCAGGCAAGAAGAGTGCGCAGACCCTGCTCGTCCGCACCAAGGGCAAGGATTTTTTCCGCGTCCGGCACCTGCATGAGGCACAGGCTTGTGGCGTGTCCCATGCCGTCAATGAGGTTGGCGTCGCTTTGCGCGTCGATGATGACCGTGATGGCCCCTGGCTCGGCGTTCCAGACAACCTTCTCGGGGCTGTCTGCAGGCAGGGGCTTGGGCATGGCGTAGGGGTCCTTTTTGGACGAGCAGCCGGCAAGAAAAAGGCAGAAGACAAGGCAAAGAAGCGCGAGCATGGGAAAGGCCCATGCTTCCCTTGTGGTGAATGTTCCCTTCATCCGAACATGACCCTGGTCTGGGTGGGGCTTGCGGCCATGCCCGTGGTATTGTTGGCGTTGTGGGTGGTGGGATCCGCGTTGCGCACCGCAGCCTGCCCCTGCAGGCGCACCTTTTGGGATCCCTGTACAAAGGTCACCTCGCCCATGACCTTGTTCGAGACAACGCCCATGAGCGTTCCTGCCTCGTCGCCGTTGGAGAGCAGGGTCTTGGACTTCATGGTGAGCGCCAGGGCCCCGCACACCATGACCCTGGAGCAGGCTGTGGTGGGGTCGACCATGGAGCAGGCAGCCATGTTGGGAAAGGGGGTCGGTACCGGGCCCGCAGGGCTTGGCACCTTGCAGACATCCGGCACCAGGGCTGTGAGGTTGCCACCCTGGTTGGTCAAGGCAAACATGTATTCTCCAAAGGCCCCCTGCAGGAAAGGGCCTGTCTTGCGGGGCTTTTAGCCTATCCTGATGTTGCGCCCGTCCACAGTGACAGTGTCTTTTGAGCGCATGTCCAGGGAACGGGAGCGCACGCGCAAAAGCTCCCTTGTGCTCACGCGCATGCGTTCGGCCTCGGTTTCGCACACATCGTCCACCTTTTCAAGCCTGCGCCCGAAAAAGCCGAAGGCGCGGCCAGCCATGGCCACAAGACTTGAGGCTCTTGTCTGCACGCTGCGAAAGGCCTGTTCAAGGCGCAGCCCGCACAGGCGCACAAGGCTTGCCCGTACTTCCACGTGGCGCGCCTCGGCCCGAAGGCCAGTGCCCCTGAGGGCAAGATCATGGTCCGCCTCAAGGACAAGGTCATGGGCCTTGAGCGTGCTTGTTTTGGGCAGGACAAGCTCGCCTTTTTCCTCGGCAAGCTCAAGGACTGCAAGGATGTGGCAAAGCTCCCCGTGGCAGACAAGCACCAGATCGCCTCTGCCAGGCTGCAGGAGGCAGGAGGCAGCCCTTTTGGCCTTCACAAGGCCAAGGGGGCCACTGACAAGAAAGCCGTCCCCAAGCACGGTAAAGACGCGGCCCTGCCCAAGCCGGCACTGGCCCATGAGGCCTGGTTCATCCTGCAGCTGTGCGGTATTGTTCATGACTTTTGATATGGGTTGAAGTTGCCGGCCCTGAACTGTGCAAGGGCCAAAGGGAAAGTCCTGTGGCTAAAAAAGCCCCTGCCCAGGGACAAAGCTTTCCGCAGCCAAAAGCTCCCTGTCCGTGCCACGAATATCCTGAAGCTGCGCCCCATCCAGGATCGTGCCCTTGAGGGAGGCCGCGTGCAAGTTGGCCTTTTGCAGATTGGCGCGCGCAAGGTTTGCCCTATCAAGACAGGCGTGGGAGAAGTCGCTCATGGCAAGATTTGCCTCGGCAAGACTGGCAAGAGCGAGGTTTGCCCGCGCAAAAACGGCTTGTTCAAGGTCCGTCTTTTCGAAAAGCGCCCCCTTGAGCGTGGCGTCCTGGACAAAGATGCCAAAACAGTGGCAGGAATGAAAGCTTGCCCCGTCGAGACTGGCCTCGCAAAAGCCTGCCTGCGCAAGGTCGCATTCCCTGAAAAGAGCCCCCTTCAGGTCTATGCCAAGGCAGGTGAGCTGTGGCATAGCGCATTTTGTGGCGCGCAGACCATTGGCCTGGCACTCTCTCAGGATGCACATCCTGCCCGTGCACTCTTTTAGTTCCAAGCCTTCGAGATCGCAGGCAAAAAAGAGGCAGGAGGCGAGGGAGGAAGAGACAAGGCCCGTCTTGCCAAGGCCCATACAGCGCTCGAACACGGCCTTGTCCAGGGTCAACCCCAAAAGTTGCGCGCAGTCCGCAAAGCGGCACTTGCCAAGGCTTGCGCCGGAAAAATCGCAGTGCGCAAGGCTGCAGCCCCTGAACGAAACTTCTTCCAGGGACGCGCTGACAAGGCGGACAGAGGAAAGTGTGCAGGCGACAAGAGAACAGCGCACAAGCTGCGCGTCTGTGAGGTTGCAGTCGTCAAGAAGGCAATTTTCGAACACGCAGTCGAAAAAAACGCTTCCTTCAAGCTCAAGGCCCCTGAAGGTCTGATCCCTGAAGACCTGGTTGCGAAAAGCCTGGCCCTGGGGGGCAGCTGTAGCATCGTCACTCATGGCGCGATTCCCCTTGCCAGGGAGGTTCTGGCAATATTGGCGCCCTCGAGCCTGGTCTTGTCGTTGACAGCCAGATAGAGCAGGTCTGCGCCAAAGAGATTTGCTCCCCGCACATCGCAATTGCCCACGCGGCAGTCCCGCAGGGCTCCGAACAGAAGGTCCGCGCAGCGTAAATCGCTGCCAAGGAGATCGCAGGAAAGAAAGCGGCACTCGCGGGCTGCCAGGCCGGCAAGGTTTGCTTCCTGCAAGACGCAGGTTTCGAGCAGGGCCCCCGCGAGAGTGGCGCAGCGCGCGTCAAGGGATTTGCCCTGGCAGGAAAGCCAGTTGCTCCTTGCAAGGTTGGCCTTAACAAGGCTTGCCTCATCAAGAGTGCAAAAATACAGGCGCGCCTCCACAAGGTGCGCTTCCCAAAACATGGCCCCATGCAGATCGCATTGCTCGAAGGAAGCGCCAGCGAGCCTTGCTCCTTTAAAGCGCGCGCCCGCAAGGCTTGCCCTGTCAAAAAGGGCCCTGTCGAGCAGGCAGCCGGAAAAATCCGCCTCCTGGGCCACAACGTCCGCGAAATTGGCTGTACTTGCCTCAAGGCCCGTGAGCACAGTGTCCTTGAAGACGCAACGGGAAAAGTCCGCGTCCCTTGCCTTCACGTTGGCAAGACTTGCTTCGCGCAAAAGGCAGCCGCACAGACTGGCCCCATCCAGCATGGCCCCCTCAAGGCTTGCCCCTGTCAGATCCGCGCCTGACAGGTCCGCTCCCTGCAGGTTGCAGCCGGAAAAGTCGCAAAAGCGCAGGATGGCGCCGTCAAAAAGCGCGCCAGAAAGGTCAAGGTTCGCAAAGCTTGTGCCCGAAAGATCCTGCCCTGAAAAATCCGCTACCAGGGGCTTGTTCGCGTCAGCTTCCTCATTGTCCTTTTCTGGCGCCATTGGGGGATGCGCGGCCGCGTCTTCGTCCGTTTCCGTAGCTTGGACCTCCTTGGGGCTGGAGGCCGTGGAAGATTCCTCGGTACGGTCCGGTATGGGGTCCGCGACAGGTTGAATGGGCAGGGGATCCAGGGCTCTTATGTCGTCAAGCAGCGTGTCCGAGACCCCGCACGTTTTGGCAAGCTCTGCGAGATCCTGGCCCTTGTCTTTGTGCATGGCCGCAATTTGGGAAAACAGGCTGCGGATTTTGTCCTCGCTCTCCCCCTTTGCGCGCAAAAGCCTGGCAAGCTGGTCCTGCACAAGGTCTGTCTGATAGAGACTGCTCCTTGTGCTTGCCAAAAGGCTGTTCATCTGTCCTGTGACAAGCTGGGGATCCAGGCCCAGGGCCAGGGCCACGTCCTGGCACAGGGAGAGCATGGCTGTATCTCCGGCAAAGCCCTGCTCAAGCCTTGCGAGCGCCTCTTCAAGGCCTCTTCCGTTTCCCTGCAGGCCAGCCAGGCGCAAGGCGTTCTCAAGGTCTGGCCCCTTGTCCAGAGGAAGAGCCCTGCCTGTGGCAGCCAGCTCCAGCTGGCGCACAAGATTGTCGCGCACGCTTGCAGGCGCCCTGGCAAGCAGGGCAAAGCGATCCCCAAAGGCCTCGAGGGCTTTCCTGAAGGCTGTTTTGTCCGCAAAGTCCTCTGCTCTTGGCGGGGTCAGGGCCAGAGCCTGCTCAAGGCTTTTGCCGTATTCCGGAGAAAGGCCTGCCTTTTGCAGGGCCTTGCCCAGAAGAACGCTGTCTGCCTCTGGCCCGGCCTGCGGATGCGCAGCAAATTCCTGCACAAGCCTGCTCTGACGGGCGATCTCGCGCTCCACCTCTTCCCTGGGCAGGGCTCGCAGGCCCTGGCGCTCAAGGAGGGGGTTGATAGTATCAAGCATGTCCCCAAGTTCGGCGCAGGCTGTTTGCCTGGCAGCTTCCAGGGTCTCTTCAAGGGTGGGGGAAGACTTGGCTCTCGTGCCCTGTGCGTTCTGTGGCTCCGGGCTTTCCTGTGCCCTGGGCGCTGATGCCATGTTGTCGGGCACTTGAGGGGCCTGCGCCTTGTTGGGCGCACCTTGCGCGGCGTCTTGCTCGTCAGCAACCGTCTTCTGGCTTGCGTCCTCTGGCCCAGCTGCCTTGTCCACAGTGGCAGCGTCGAGCTCTTCCTTCATGGCCCAAAGCTCTGTCAGCTCGTGTCTTGGGCCGTCTGCCCGCTCGTGGCAGAGCAAAATCCTTGCTATGTCCGTGCCCCTTTCGTCCCTTGCAGGAACAAGGCCGTGCCACAGCTGCAGGCCAAGACCTTGGTTCGGGAAAAGCCAGACCGTGTCCGAGGTCGCGGCAAATTCGTGCCAGCCGGGAGCCCTGGAGGGCATGCCGTCCTTGTCCGTGTACTCGGCAAAAAGGCGCACGCGCAGGCCAGGCAGGGAAGAGACAAGCTCGCCCTGTTCGTGCATGCCAAGCACACGTATTTCTTCCAGACCCTCAAAGGCCATGTCCCTGCGCTGTTCTTCCTGGGCCAGGTTGTACCAGGTCCAGTCGAAATCCACTGGCGGGGCAGGCCAAAGGCGCGCAAGCCAGTCCGCGTCAAAGGTTCCGCAAGGTTGTTTCCTTGTGACAGGATCGAGCGGCAGGGGGCAGGCAGGCCTTGCCTCCATGACTGTGCCCTGTGGTCCAAGGCCAAGGACATTGGCAAGGGCGCAGGGGCCCTTGGTTTGGTCTGCGCCAAGGCCTTTGGGATTTTCCGGGCAGCAGGATCCCCCGTAGGTGTGCTGCCAGTCCAGGGGCATGCGCTCGAAGGGCGCGGGGCTTGCCACTCCCAGGCCATTGTCCGCCCTGTCTCCCAAGACAAGAAAGGAGCGTTCGTGCGAGCCTACGCGCACGCTCGCCACAAGGGAGTGCGCCAGGGCCCCGTCCATGGCCACAGCACAGCCCGCGCACAGCCACTCGGCCCTTTGCTTGGGAAGCCCGAGATCCAGCACGCTTGTGCCAATGGCGGAGCCTGCGGCCTGCAGGGCCTCTTCCACTGGCACGACGCTTCCCTTTTCCAGCAGGGAAAAGCCAAGGTACACGGTAAGGCACTGAAAGAACACAGGCTTTCCTTCCTGTACCGGCAAGGGCTGACAGAGGGAGGTCTGGGCAAGATGGGGAAAGAGTATGGTCTCCATGCGGACTGCTAGTATTTTGTTCTTGAAAAAACTTTAGAAGTTGTATACGCTAGGTATGTGTAATTGAGAGTGGTAGGTGTCTAT
>CALVGM010000094.1 GCA_944327095.1 uncultured Desulfovibrio sp.
AATTTGTCAGTGGAGTTAAAGCGAAAAATTCTCCGATTGGTCAGAATTACAGTTTGATCCCCAAAAAGTACATCAATCGCCCTGCGTGGAGGAAAGGGCTATAGTTCCGCTAATTGGGAAACTTTTAATCCAAGGTACAAGCAGAAAAATATTTCTGCTTATTTACGCTTAACTGGCAAAAAATTTCTGGTTATACCATGCCCAATATTGTTGTTACCCGTTCCATCCGAAAGCTTGGCAAAGACATCAGATCCGCGCGCCTTCGGCGCCGACTGCCCATGTCTCTGGTTGCCGAACGTGCCGGAATTTCCACAAGGACCCTCAGCAGCCTTGAGAAGGGAGAAACAGGGGTGAGTATAGGCCATGTAGCCGCTGTCATCGCTGCCCTCGGCATGGGAACACCGTTTTCGGACATTCTGGATCAGAAGAACGATTCTTTCGGGCTTTTGCTGGATGAGGGGCGTCTTCCCAAAAGAGCCCGCCTTCCCAGAAAGGATCCTGTTGCATGAGCGAACAGTACAGCATCTATCTCCAGCGCAGGAAGCAGGAATTGGTTGGCACTCTCTGGCTGAACAATACAAGGGGACATATCTCCTCGGCCTTCAGCTACAACCCCCACTGGCTCAGAACGCCAGGCGCGTTTGCCTTGAGTCCTGACCTTCCTCTCAATCAGTATCCCAAAACGTGCAATGCTCTCTTCCTCTGCTTTCAGGATTATTCACCCGATCGCTGGGGCAGGGTCTTGCTCCAGCGTCAGGAAAGACAGCATGCACGCAGGGAAAACCGCAAGCCACGCGCCCTGCTCACATCGGATTTCCTGCTGCGCGTCCAAGACTGTACACGGCAGGGAGCCCTGCGTCTTTCCGCGGATGAAGGAAAGACTTTTTTGGCAGAATCAGGCCCGGGAGCAGTTCCTCCTCTTGTGTCCTTGCCAAAGCTTCTTTGTGCCGCACAGGATGTGAGCCAACAGACAGAAGACGACGCTGATTTGCAGCTCTTGGTTGCTCCGGGATCTTCGCTTGGCGGTGCCAGGCCAAAGGCGTCTGTCCTTGGCGCCAATGGAGAACTTCTCATAGCCAAGTTCCCGAAGCCTGACGACGAGCGAGACATCCCTCTCTGGGAATACGTCACGTACCAGCTTGCGCGCAGGGCTGGCTTGAAGACCCCAGAGGTGCGCCTGCAGCACATTGCGGGCAAGAATGTCCTCCTCCTCCGGCGTTTTGACAGGTTTTGCGAACACCAGGATGCCCCAAAGGCACAGGGGCGCATCCCCTTTCTTTCTGCCATGCGTCTGCTTGAGGCAAAAGATGGAGAACACTCAAGTTATGCCGAGATAGCTTCAGTCATAGAGGCTGAGGGAGGAGCTCCTCACGACGATCTGCGTGAACTCTGGTCACGAATGGTTTTCAATATCTGCGTCTACAACGTGGACGATCATCTCACAAACCACGGCTTTTTGCGCGAGGCGTTGGGCTGGCGCCTGTTTCCAGTTTACGATCTCGAGACGTCCCATCCCGGGGAAAAGGCTCCCATGTTGCACACTTGCATGATCGACGAAGAAAGTGTTCTGGATGTGAACACTGCTTTGGAAATCGCAGAGTTCTTCCGCTTGTGCGCAAGCGAGGCAAGAGAGCGCCTCAATGAAATACGCAAGGCTGTCTCCTTCTGGAAGCAGGAGGCAGTCAGGGTCAACGCGAAGCCCGCGGAAATCGCAGTCATGAAAGAGGCATACGAGTACTGTTTGTGAAACAGCCCCAGGACATCACTGTTGGGCTCTAGCCCTTCATGTTCGCAAAGCGCTCCACTGCCTTGGTGAAGCTTGCTATTGTCTGTTCCGCGTCCCCGTGTTCTATGCCGTCGCGCACGCAGTGGCGGATATGGCCCTCGAGCACGACCTGACCCACCCTGTGCAGGGCGGATTTTGCCGCGTTGATCTGGGCCAGGAGATCCTCGCAGGGCACATCCTCGTCCACCATGCGGTCAATGGCCTCTATCTGGCCCAGGATTTTCTTGAGGCGCCTGTGCAGATTGGGCGCGTCCATACACTGTCTCATGGGGCTTCCTTGCCTTGGCTGCGCAAAAGGGGCGCAGGCTCCGTGTTCCGGTATTGTGACCAGGCAGGGAAGGCCGGCCGACCGGGCAGATGCGGGTATCTTTGGGAATGCTGGCAACTTTTTTGCTTGCCTTGTCCGCTACAATACGATATGCAGGCCCTCCACATCAAGTAAGCACATCGAGGCAGCAGCCTGGGGTGCCCGCAGGGATTGCCAGGGTAGAAGGGCTAGGGCCTCGATGGAAGAAGAACCCAGGAGGTTTAGTCATGGCATACGTAACCATGAAGCAGATGCTGGAAACCGGCGTCCACTTCGGCCACCAGACCCGTCGCTGGAACCCCAAGATGCGTCCCTACATCTTTGGCGACCGCAACGGCATCCATATTATCGACCTGCAGCAGACCGTGAAGCTGTTCCGCGTTGCCTACGACAAGGTTGTGGACACAGTTGCCAAGGGCGGCAAGGTCCTCTTTATCGGCACCAAGCGTCAGGCCCAGGAAGCCATTGCCTCCGAAGCCACCCGTGCCCACCAGTTCTACATCAGCAACCGCTGGATGGGCGGCACGCTGACCAACTTCGTGACCATTCAGAAGAGCATCGAGCGTCTGAAAAAGCTTGAGACCATGTTCGCCGACGGTTCCATCAACCGTTACCAGAAGAAGGAAATCCTTCTCCACGAGCGCGAAATGCAGAAGCTCGAGCAGGCTCTCGGCGGCATCAAGAACATGGATCGCCTGCCCCAGCTGGCCTTCATCATCGATCCCAACAGGGAAGACATTGCCGTCAAGGAATGCCGCAAGCTGGGCATCCCGATTGTGGCCGTGACCGACACCAACTGCGATCCCGACCTCATCGACTACATCATCCCCGGCAATGACGACGCCATTCGCGCCATCAAGCTCTTTGTGGGCGCCTTCGCAGAAGCCTGCCTCGAGGGCGAGGCCGCCGCTGCCGACAAGGGCAGCGAGGAAGAGGCCATGGAGAAGGGTGCCAAGGCCGCAGAGGAAGCCGCCCAGTAGTTTCTGAAGACACGATCACGCAACAGTAACATAAAGGCAGTATTGTCTTCCAAGGACGATGCTGCCTTTGTTTGAAAATTCAAGGAGATATCAATGGCCATTACCGCTGCAATGGTGAAAGACCTGCGCGAAAGAACTGGCGCTGGCATGATGGACTGCAAGAAGGCCCTCGTGGAAGTGGGCGGCGATATGGAAAAGGCCGTCGACTACCTGCGCGAGAAGGGCATGGCCAAGGCTGCCAAGAAGGCCGGCCGCGCCACCAGCGAAGGCCTGGTGGTCTTTGCCCAGAACGCCGACGCCACCAGGGTCGCCATGGCTGCCCTGCAGTGCGAGACCGACTTCGTGTCCCGCGGCGACGACTTCAAGGCTCTTGCTGCCCGTGTCGCCAATGCTGTGCTCGAGAACAAGCCCGCAGACGCCGAGGCCCTGCAGGCCATGGTTGGCGATGACGTGAACAACCTCATCGCCAAGATCGGCGAGAACATGCGTCTTGGCAAGTTCCACGTGCAGGAGCGCGCTGCCAACGAGGTCATTGGCCAGTACCTGCACACCGCCAGCGGCAAGCTGGGTGTTATGGTTGTGCTTGAGGTTGGCAAGCCCGAGACCGCTGCCAACGAGCAGGTGCAGAACCTTGCCCGCGAAATCGCCATGCAGGTCGCTGCCCTGCGTCCCATGGCCCTCGATCGCGAGAGCCTCGATCCCGAGGTCATCGAGCGCGAGCGCAACGTGTACCGCGAAAAGGCCCGCAACGAGGGCAAGCCCGAGCAGATCATCGAAAAGATCGCCGAAGGCGCAGTGGTCAAGTTCTGCAAGGAAGTCTGCCTCCTCAACCAGCCCTACATCCGTGACGACAAGAAGACCATCGCCGACCTCGTCAGGGAAACCGCCAAGGCCGTGGGCGACACCATCAAGGTGAAGTCCTTCGAGCGTATCGAGCTCACTGCCGACGAGGCACCGGCAGAAGCCGAGTAAGACTGGCCTGTACGGCAAACATTTCACGGGGGATCCTTCGGGGTCCCTCTTTTTTTTGTGCTCGCAGGGGCATGGGGAACAAACATTGCCTGCGGCGTTGTCCCCGCATGCCTTTTTTCCTATGATTGCCAGCAGGTTGTTTCACCTTGCCAGGGACCGGGTTCCCAAAGGCAGATTTTCAGGGCAACAAGGAGGACACAGGATGGACAGGACAACGCTTTTGCGCCTTGAGGAAACAGGCATTGATCTGAAAGAGCTTTTTGAGCGCTGCCTTGGCAATGAAAATCTTGCCTGCCGTCTGTTGCTCAAGTTTGTGAGCGACACGAATTACGATGCCCTGTGCGAGGCTCTGAAAGCCAATGATGTGGAAAGGGCCATAGCCGCTGCCCATGCGCTCAAGGGCATGTGCGGCAACCTCTCCATGAAAAGACTGCAAGGTCTTTTTGAGACCGTGCTTGCCCTCTTGCGCAAGAACGATCTTGCCGGAGCAAGAGAATGCTGCGGCAAGGCAGACGCAGTCTACAGCGAAACACGACTTGCGCTCACCACGACGCTAGGCCAGGCAGAATAGCTTCAGTCTCTTTCACCATTCTTTGTCCGCCGAGGTTTTTGTGAAGCGCATCACCGCTAGGATATTCCTCAGATTTGCAGTTTTTTTGCTCATTACCTTCTTCTGCGCGCTGGCAGTGCACATCCTGCGCGTGAACACGCTGCAAAATGCCCAGAAGGTAGGCATGGTCAGCACCAGCAACTTTGCCTCGGAAGTGCGCCGCAATTTCGTGATCATGGAAAACCAGATCAACTTTGGGGCTGCCCTGCTGGAAAGGACCCTTGTCCAGAATCCCGGTCAGCTGAAGGATGTGGCCCGACGCTTCATGGATCAGGTGCGCGAAGTGCTGGAAAACAGTGTGACACCCTATGTGGTGGGGGAGGACGGGCGCATACTTGTGGTCTCGGGCGCTCCATATCCCATGCTCAATCTGGATGTCTCGGGCAAGTCCTGGTACGCGGACACCATGTTGCGGAACGGGGAAATAGGGTACACAGATGTCTACAAGGATGCGGTGACGTCCAGGGCTGTCATCACCATTGCCAAGCGGATCGGGAACTCCGGCTATGTCTTGGCCTTTGACGTCTATACGGACAGCTACAGCTTCTATTTCGACAGAAGCTCGCTGCGCAGCGAAGAATCCTTCTTCTTCAGCGACAGCAGTGGTGGCCTTCTCTACGCCAGCACACAGGTCAAGCTTGACGAGGAAGGTCTCAAGAACTATGTGCGCTGGCTTATCAAGGGCATCAAGGCCGGAAAATACGCTTCCTACGATTCCTTTCTGATTGATTTTGACGGCAAGCGCCGGGCAGTCTACTACACAAGGCTCGACAATGGCTGGTACAGCATCATGACTGTGCCCCAGGCAAGCATTGTGCGCGACGTGAATCTGCTCAACGGCATAGTGGGCATGGCCATATTGCTGTTCATGGGCGCCATTGTGTTCTATTCTTGGCGGGAATTGCGCGCCAGGGGGCTCATGGAGCGCTCCATTGCGACCATCGGCGTGCTCAGCAACCATTATGTGGCCATCTACCGCATCAACTACGAAAAAAACACCTATGAAATGATTAAGGGCACGCCCTATGCTCAGGCCAGACTGGAAAAGAACGGCTGCTACGACGATTTGCGCAACGTGGTGGTCGGCTATTTCGAACCAAGGGGTGTGGAACTCTTCCTGGAGAATTTTTCTGTTGCCAACATGCGCAGGCTGGTGAAACAGAAGGTACGCAACTTTGTGGGGGATTTCCAGCGTATGTGCGACGGAGTCTACCGCTGGACCAGTGTGTACCTGCTCTTTGACGACTCCCTGGCCCCGGGAGAGGTAGTCTTGTGTTTTCGCGACATAGAGGACGCGAAGCAGAAGGAGCTGCTCGAGAGAAAGCTTCTGCAGGACAGTCTGGAAATGTCCAGACAGAGCGAAAAGTCCAAGCAGAACTTCTTCAGCAATGTCTCCCACGAGATGCGTACACCGCTCAACGCCATAATCGGCATGAGCGATCTCGCCCTGAAAAGGCTTGGGCAATGGGAGGCAAGCCTGAAGGATGCCGGGCAAGATGTCGGGATGGATGAGGACGGAAGGGAGAGCGGAACAAAGGGAACAGCCACGCGTGCAGTAGCCAGGGAAGAGTCTGGCGACTACATGGAGAAGATGCGCCACTGCCTTGAGCAAATACGCTTTTCCGGGCGGCAGATGAAGAATCTCATCGACGATATTCTCGAGATCTCACGCATGGAGCAGGGCAAGTTCTCTCTGAACAACGAGCCTCTGAACCTCTGGCAGTGCCTGCAGGATGCGCTTGCGCCCTATTTTCTCCAGGCTACAGGGGAAAAAAAGACCTTCTTGTTCGAAATGAAAAGGAGCGGGGAAACGGTGCTGGGAGATCCCCTGCGCATAGCCCAGGTCATGAACAATCTGCTCTCCAATGCCTTCAAGTTCACTGGCGAGGGTGGCACCATACGGGTCGCAGTGACGCGTCTTCCCCAGGAAGGGGTTGCAAAGTACCGCATTGTGGTCAGCGACAATGGGGCAGGCATGTCCAGGGACTTTTTGCCCCTGGTCTTTACTCCCTACGCCCGCGATACCAGTTTCGCTGCCCGTCAGACAGCGGGCACTGGGCTTGGCATGCCCATCACAAGGCATCTTGTGGAGCAGATGAATGGCGAGATCAGTGTGCAGAGCGAGGAGGGCAAGGGAACAACCTTTACCGTGGTCCTGCCCTTTGCCCTGGTCAGCGAGGCAGACCCGGCTCAGGAGGAGCAGGAGGAAAGCCCGACCCAGGATGGGCAGCAAAAGAACAGTTCGGACCTGTCGCTGCTTGATGGCCTGCATGTTCTTGTGGCAGAGGACAATGCCGTGAACATGGAGCTTGTGACCGAGGTGCTGACTATGCAGGGCTTGACTGTGACCCAGGCCTGGAACGGCAGGGAGGCTGTGGATCTCTTTGCCAAGAGCGAACCTTTCCATTACGGGGCCATATTGATGGACATGCGCATGCCGCTCATGGATGGCTGCGAGGCGGCCAGGGCCATACGCGAACTGGATCGCGAGGACGCCGGCGTCCCCATTGTGGCCGTGACTGCCAATGCCTTTGCCGAGGACATCTTGGCCTCGACCCAGGCTGGCATGGACGGACATGTTTCAAAACCCATAGACTTTGCCCAGCTGATGCACCTTCTTGCCAGGCTTGTCGGGGAGAAATAGAGGGGCTGCAGCCAAAGGCCCGGGGAGCGCAGAAAATGGAGACGGACAGGCACGCCTTTTCCCGCAAGCATCCGGAACTGTCCAGGGAGATGGAAGGCTATATTGCGCAGTTTTGCGTTCCGGTTGCGGTCTATTCTGGTCCTGGTCCAATGCCCGGGAGCCTGGGGGTTTGCAGAGATGGCTTTTCGCAGGAAGGGCTTCTGAAAAAGGCGCTTGAGGACAGGGACATTTCCTTTTCCGAGCTTCTCCTGCGCACCATTGCGGAGAAGAAAATGAGTCAGACGGAGTGCTACAAGAAGGCCCTTGTGGACAGGAAGCTTTTTTCCAAGATTCGCTCCAATCCTCTCTATAGGCCGGCAAAGGCAACTGTGCTGGCCTTTGCCATAGCCCTGGAACTGAACCTGGAGGAGACCGAGAGACTTTTGCGGGCCGCAGGCTATGCCCTGTCCAACAGCAGGGAGTGCGACATCATAGTGCGCTTTTTCATCGAGCACGGCTTGTACGACATCCTCGAGATCAACAGCGCCCTGTACGAATACGATCAGCCGCTGCTGGGCTACAGGTGAGCGCATGTGACGACAGCGCATCAGTCTGGCAGGGTTTTGCGCTTGCGTGCTGCCGGCCAGGCACTGCACACGAAAGTTTTGTCGGATGCTTTTTTCCCTGGCAAAATGTCGCCTGCGAGGAGACCTTGTTTGCCATGTGAGCCGCTACACATGTTGGCAATGGCGCAAAGCCACAGGAGGTTTCACATGGCAAACAGCAATCTGACGGAAATTCTTTTCATTCTCGATCGCAGCGGCTCCATGTCCGGATTGGAGGCAGACACCATTGGCGGCTTCAACAGCATGATCGCTCAATGGAAGAGTCGCAATGTTCCGGTGATCGTGAACACTATGCTCTTCGACCACGAGATACTGTTCCTCCACGACAGGGTACGCTTGGAAAAGGTGCGCCCCATCACCGGGCATGAGTACTGGGCACGTGGCAACACGGCACTCTACGATGCCGTAGGCACAGGCATCACGCACTTGCAGAAGGTGCACAGGTACATTCGTCCCGAGGACGTGCCCGGTCACGTCGTGGTCGTCATCACTACAGACGGGTACGAGAACGCCAGTACTGCCTATACAGCGTCCATGGTGCAGGAACTCATCACCGCGCAACGGCAAAAGGGCTGGGAATTCATCTTCCTTGGGGCCGACATAGACGCACGCTCGGTGGCAGACACCCTGAACATAGACGCGGATATGGCCTTCAGTGTGGACAAGAATGGGGAAAGCGCGCGGGATTGCCTGCTCTTTGTGGGAGCCGCGTGCGCTGCGCCCTCTGGAGTCGACAAAGCCGAACTCAAAAAGAACCTGAAAAAGCATCTGCGCGACAGAAAGGCTGACGCAGACGCGTAGGCTGCGTTTCGTTTTGTAAAAAGGGGGGCGGACACAAGGGAAATGGCATGTGTCCGCTCCCCTTGTGTCTGCGGCAGGAAGCGGGCATGTATCCCACGCGTCAGCTGCGCAAACAAAAAAGCATTCTTGCTGAAGGACAGGACTGTGCGTCCTGCTCACTTGAGCGAGAATGCTTGTGGTACCGCAGGCCAGACTTGAACTGGCACAGCCTTGGGCCGGGAGATTTTAAGTCTCCTGTGTCTACCTGTTCCACCACTGCGGCGCAAAAATTTTTCCCTGCCCCTGCAGGGGCTGGAGTGGTCTCCGCTGTCTTGCGGGATTTGACAAAAGCCGTTTTGCTGGCAAAAAATGCCCTGCGTGCGCGGACAACAGCTACAGCTAGCATGAATACAGGCGCACATCAAGGAGAAAGAGAATGAGCACACTGGACACACTGACGCTGGCCTTTTGCAGGCTTGGCATAGCCGGGCTCTCCAAATGGGCTCCCGGCACCTGCGGTACCTTTCTGGCCCTGCTTGTGGCTCCCTGGCTCTTTCAGCCCCTGGACCTCAAAGCGCGCCTTGTCCTGCTGGTCGTCCTCTTTTTCGCAGGCTCGTTCGCAGCCACAAGGGCCGAGCATCTGCTGGGCTGCAAGGATCCCGGCTCTGTGGTCATCGACGAGCTGGTGGGGTCCTGGATCGCCATCCTGCCCTTTGCCGGGGGTAGCTGGGCCCTGCTGCTCATGGCCTTTGTCGTCTTCAGGATTTTCGACATAGCGAAGCCTTGGCCCATTCACGCCTCGGAAGGCTGGCTTCCTGATGGCTTCGGCGTCATGATAGACGACGTTGTAGGCGGCATCATGTCCATGCTGGTCCTGCTGCTTGTGCGTGCCACAGGACTTGTCAGTATGCCGCTGATCGCTCTGTAGCCTACTTCATGCGGTAGGTAATACGTCCCCTTGTAAGATCGTAGGGGGAAAGCTCCACCTTGACGCGGTCGCCGTGCAGGATACGAATGTAGAACTTGCGCATTTTGCCGGAAATGTGGGCAAGCACCTTGTGTCCGTTGGTCAGTTCGACCAGGAACATGGCATTGGGAAGGGCTTCTTCGACGACACCGTCAACTTCAATGGAGTCTTCTTTGGACATG
>CALVGM010000095.1 GCA_944327095.1 uncultured Desulfovibrio sp.
GAGGCGGAGGTGCAATCACGGCCTGTAGCAAGGATGCCTGTGCCTGGGGACGTTTGGGCAGCACGCAAGGGCCGACAGGAAGCCTTTTTCCTGATCAGGCAAAGCCCCCTCAGGCGCCCATCAGCCCCAGTGTGGCCCTGGCCATGGCAGAGTAGGGGTTGGCAAGGGGTTCCAGCACCTCGAAGTGGTTGTATTCCTCAAGGACCAGGGTCTGCACTTTCTTGCCCTGTTCCCTGCACCCTTGGGCGAACTCGTCTGTCTGGCGGATGAATTCCGGCGTCTCCAGCGAGCCCCGGACGAGGAGGAGAGGGGCGTTGATGCGTTCCATGTGCCTTTGCGGGCTCAGGGCTTCCTCTGTTTCGTCCGTGATGTTCAGGTAGTTTCTGCGAATGGAAAGGCGCACGGGCTTCAGATCGTACATGCCACTGCAGCACATGCCTCCTTTCAGGACGTTTGCCGGAAGTCCGTATTTCGTCCAGTCCGTTGTGAGCAGCACTGCCGCAAGGTGCGCGCCCGAGGAATGCCCGGACACAAAGATGCGCTCCCTGTCGCAGCCAAGGCTTTGGGCACTGGCGTACACGAAGCGCACAAGTCTTTGCATCTGGCCTGCAAGAGCGCCCAGATCCCCGTCCGCATCCGTGACAGGGGAAAAGTCCGGAATGACGCAGGCTATTCCTGCCCGCACAAAGGTCTCGGCCACAAAGCTGTAGTCCCTGGCCGTGCCGGATTTCCAGGCCCCGCCGTGGATGAAGATGTTCACCGGTGCCTGCGTGTTGCCGGCCCTGAACAGATCCAGCCCCTCGACCATCTGCCTGCCGTAGGGGATCCGTTCCGGTTCCCCCAGAATCTTGCGCGTGTAGGCGCTGTTCAGCGCGTAGCGCCTGTTCACCTGGGCCGCGTTGGGAGCGTACCTGCTCTGGGTGTAGGCATCGTCGAGTTCCTTTTGCGTCATATTCAGCCAGACCTTTTCCTCGGCAGCGCTGACAGTCGTTGCCGCGGACCCTGCGATCATGGCCGCTGCGGCAAGAGATCCTGTCCGAATGAAGTTTCTTCTGTCCATGTCTCCTCCAAGATGCATTCCCTGTCGCCTGGCAAATCTGGCGTTGCGCCTCTGCCTGTCAGACAGTATGCCCGAATCCCCGCTCCTCGTATAGGGAAAATGCGATGGAGCTCGGATCACAATGGGGGCGAGCACTGAAGCATCCGCCAGGCCTCATGGAGGCTGATCGCCCCAGGAGGCCCCAAGGGGCAGCAGATGGCCAGGAAAACGTTCTGGCCGGGGTTCTTTGAGAACCTGGGCTTTGCTGCGCAGGCTGCAATGCAAATGGCCCTGGGCAGTGGGCTTTTGGCGTCCTTGCCTGTCTTCAGATAAGAGTTTGACACCCATGACTGGCTTTGGCTGAACTTGCCGATCAGGGAGCACATGGCCCAGGGATTTGCCCTGACCTTGCCCCGGATCATCTGTATGCGCAGGGCTCTCCCTGCAACCTCTCTCCAGAGCCGGATTTTTTATTTTTGTTGATATTTCAGGTGTTTGAGAGTAAAGACACTTGAGAAGGGTCCAGAAATGGGTATATTTTGATTCTTTCCATAACTGTCCATGAGTCTGACGGCCACACCCTATCGATGAAACTTGAGGTTGATTCCCTTCCCTGCAGGTATGCTGGCCGTGTTTCATAGGAAGAAACCAGAACAAGACAGACCTCTATCCCCTTACGCACGGGGAGACACAGCAAGGACACTGCACAACCAAGGTCAGAGTGGAAAAGAACCATATTGGCTAGCAGCTTTTTCGGGCATGTTTGCCCGCAACAACACGGCAGACAGAGCCTGCCGTATAACGGGATACAGGGGGTACCATGGAGAACACGACTACGGAAAACATCATTGTTTCCTGGGTAGGAACCGAGGATATCCGGGCTGTCCGAGCCTTTTGCGCCAGAAACGGCATTGACGGGGCGCAGGACGTCAAATCCTGCACAGTGCTGGACGGAGAGGGCACCAACGGCCCTGTGCGCGCCCTGACAGACTGGCTTGGAGCAAGCAGGATCTTCCTGCTCGCGGCTTGCGACACTGTCCATGACGCGGACAGGATGCGCGCCTGGGTGGAGCGGGGCAGCAAGGCCAGCTGCACTGTGGTGGAGACAGGGGTTGCGGATCCCTTTTCCCACGAGGAAGTCTGGCAGGCTACCGAGGCCTTTTTCTCCCGCAACTGGAACGCGGACGCTGCCTCTTCCTTCAACTTCCATCTGACTGCCGGTACACCGGCCATGCAGGCCGCGCTTTTCTACGCAAGCCAGGTCCGCTATGCGGGCGGGCACGCCTGGCGCGTGGTTGACCCGACCCTTGCCGCTCCCGACGGCACCCGCTGCTTCGAGGTGCGCCTGCCCTTCAGACTGCCTGCCGAGCTGTGGTCCGCCCCCTGCGACATCTGCCTGGCAGATGCCGCGCTCTCCTCGGAAATCCTGAAGATCTACGCGCCCGTGCGCGCTATCAGCATCCTCGTCATGGGCGAGGATGGCGTTGGCAAGACGGCCTTTGCCAGAAAAATCCATGCAGCCTGCGCAGGCCACAAAAACAACTTTGCCGAGGTCCACTGCGCGACTCTCGCCGCAGGCACCTTCGCGGATTTCGCTGCGGCTCTCTTTGGCAGGCAGGGCGAGAACGGTCCCTGCCCCGGAGCCTTCGAAAAAGCGCGCGGCGGCACCCTCTACCTGAACGGCATAGAGCATCTTCCCGCGGAGTGGCAGGCTGTGCTTGCACGCGCCCTCGCGGAGAAGGAGTACGAGGTTCCCGGCGGCTGCAAGAGGCGCGTGGACAACGTGCGTGTTGTGGCCTCCGCGTCCAGAGATCTTGCCCAGGACGCAGGCGCGGGACTCTTCAGGCAGGACCTCTACGCTGCCATAGCCATGTGCCCTGTGCGCCTGCCAGCTCTGCGTGACGTTGTTGCCACGGACAGCGGCCGCCTTGCCGGCATTGTCCGGGAGATCCTGGCCTCACTTGGCCGCGAGGCCAGCGAGTTTGCCCGCGACTTGCAGCTCGCCCCCG
>CALVGM010000096.1 GCA_944327095.1 uncultured Desulfovibrio sp.
ACATGGCCCTGGGCCACATACACACGCCGCAAGAGGTAGGGTCTGACAGGGTGCGCTACAGCGGCTCTGCCCTTCCCATGAGCTTTGGGGAAAGGGCTGGCAAGCAGGTTGTGCTGCTCGACATGGCGCCCTGGAGCCCGGACATGGGAAGCGATCCCCTGCAGGAAGAGTGGCCGCTTGAGCTGCGCACTGTGGACATTCCTCTCTTTCGCAGGCTCATCCAGGTCGAGGGGGACGCCAAGGCCCTTGAAAGAGAGCTTGCGGAGCTTGGCAAAACCTCGCCCGGAGCCTGGGTCGAGGTGAACTACACGGGCACGGATCCCCTGGAAGGCAGGCGCGAGCGCATTTTCGCAGCAGCCCAGGGCGTGGACATCCTGCGCATTCGCGATATGTCTGCGAAGCCAGGCGACAGTGTCTTTGCAGGCGCGGACAAAAGGCTCGACGAGTACAGCCCCAGGGACATTTTCGGCATGTGCCTTGCGGCCAACAACATTGGCGAAGAAGAGGGCAGGCGCCTGAACGCCCTTTTTGACCAGGTTCTGGCAAGCCTTGCCATGTCGGACTGACGGAAAAGGGCAGGGCAAGGGGATACAGGCAGACAAACAGGCCCCCAGGGATTCGGGGCCGCTCGGGGGATGGACAATGGACAGGAACATGAGCTCTTTCGAACAGAAATTTTGGGAATTTTTCGGACAGATGGATCTTGCGAGAAGGGAGGCCACGGCATCGCCCTCGGGCAGGGGTTCGCGCCGCAGGAAAAAGAGAGGCCGCAAGGGACGCCATTCCTCCCTGACCCCTGTCTCGGTGCAGAAAGAGAGGGAGAAGATCTACGGCTTCATAGACCTATCGGACGAGAGCCACGATCTTGAGATCGACGAGGACAAGCTCCCCGAAGGCTATGAGGCAAGCAACGAGTTCTATTTTCGCTATTACATTGATGTCATTTCCAACCGCGTGCACAAGACCGAGTACGTCATTCCTATCTACAAGAATGACGCTGGCGACATGATCACAGCGGATATTCCCGACATTCTCACGGACGCTCCCATAACCTACGGCCCGAACTTCAGGGCCCTCTGGTCTTTGCCACCCTTGTCAGACTTCACATGACGCCTGCCCAGGTAGGTACCTTCCTTGGGACCATGGGTGATTTCAGCCTGCCCGAGTACATTGTGGAAGAAATGCTGGAGAAATTTTCCGCGAAACTGGCAGGCTTCGAACGCTGGCTTGTGTACAAATTGTCCTGCGAGGAACGCATCACTCTTGTCAGCCGCCCCCTGCGCGTAGGCGGCAGGGGCCATTTCCTCCACGTTGTGGCAAGTCCCACCTGCACCCTGTACATGCCCCATCCCGCAAGAGGGCACGAGGCCATGGAGACCATGGGCTTTTTGCCAGCATTCCATGGTCTTGCCATACACGGCCCGGATTCGGCCTGCCTGGACTTTGCCTGCGGGCACAGGTTTGCCCCGCGCACTGTCATGGACTGCCTGCGCAAGGCCAACGAGCCCTGGTGCACAGCCCTGGCAAGTCTTCTCGAGGAGGCTCTGGGCGACTGGCGGCAGGGAAGGCTTGACGAGGAAGGGCTTGCCCTTGTGAAAGGGCGCTTTCGCGACATCCTTGGCAAGGCAGCGCCCCTGTCCACCAGGGTCAACAAGTTTGCCACCCTGTCCGCAAAGGATCTGCACGAGATTCTTCTGGGCCACGAGGACGCCCTGTTCGGCTGGGCAGGCGAGAGCCCCGAGAGAGAGGGAGAAGCAGACAGCTGGATCGCGCAGGACGCTGTGCGGGACTTTCCCCAGGGCTATCGCTCGCTGAACAGCCTGCGCGCCCTGTGTCGTCTCTACAGCCTCATCGAAACGGCTCGCAAGCACGGGGCAGAACGCCTTGAGAGCGACATGAGGGAAGTGCTGGGAGGCACGTCCGACGATCCCTCCCAGGAAAACATGCTCAAGGCCCTGCATCTCACGCATGACATCATGCTCATTGGCCAGCTTTGCAAGGGGCTCCTCCCGGCCTTCATCGACCCGGACTCTGTGCCGGACTCCTTCAGGACCATGGATCTGCCAAACGACAGCCTCTAGCCGGGCAGGGCAGCGCTACAAACACTGCGGACAAGACATCATGCGCATAGAGAAACTGAGATTTTGCAATATCAACAGTCTTCGCGGCACCTGGTCCCTGGACCTTGAGGATCCCGAGCTGCAGGATTCCGGCCTCTTCCTCATCACCGGTCCCACGGGATCCGGCAAGTCCACGCTGCTGGACGCCATATGCCTGGCCCTCTACGGGCAGACGCCGCGCCTTGCCAGCATCAGCAAGTCCGGCAACGAAGCCATGACGCGCCACACGGGCATGTGCTTTTCCGAGGTGATCTACTCCACGGACACCGGGCGCTACCGTGCGCGCTGGGCGCAGGCGCGGGCCTACAAAAGGCCCAGCGGCAACCTGCAGCCCCCGGAGTGCGAGTTCGAGGACTACGCAAGCCCGGGCCAGGGCGAGACCAAGACCACCGTGGTCCGCTCCCTGGTGGAGAAGACCACGGGCATGACCTTCGAGCAGTTTACCCGCTCCATGCTGCTGGCCCAGGGGCAGTTCGCCAAATTTCTGCAGGCTGCGCCCAACGATCGCACCACCATCCTGGAGCAGATCACGGGCACGGAGATCTACAGCCGCATCTCGACCAGGGCCTACGAGCTGGCCAAGGCCGAGAACGAACGCTACACAGGCCTTGCCAGCCGCCTCGAGGGCATACAGGTGCTTTCGGACGAGGAGCGCGCGCAAAGAGAGGCCCAGCTTGCGGACACGAAGAAAAGGCTTGCCGCCCTGCAAAGGGATCTTGAACAGGGGAGCGGGCTGCTTTCCTGGCTGAAAAAAAAGGCCGAGCTCGAGGCTGCCCTTGCTGGTGCAGACAAGGAATTGGCAAGGGCCACGGAGCTGGACAGGCAAAGCCTTGCCGACAGGGAGCGCCTTGCCCTGGACGCCAGGGCCGCTGCCCTGGACAGGGAACTTCTTGCGGCGGACAGGGACAGGGCAAGCGAAGAGCGCCTGGCAAAAGACCTTGCTGCCCAGACTGCCACCATTCCGCTCCTTGAGGAAAAGGCAAGGGAGGCTGCCAGTCTCCTGACAGAACAGGGGAAGATCGTGGCAAGGGCCGAAGAGGCCCTGAGTACGGCCTCTCCCATCCTTGCCAGGGCGCGCGAGCTTGACGCAAGCCTTGGGACTGTTCTTGAACAGAAAAAGGCGCGCGAAAGGGAGAACGGGGAGATCCTTGCCCGGCAGGAACAGCTTGCCAGGGACAGGGAAGAGCTTTGCGCGCGCAAGAAAACCTGCCTCGAGACCCTTGCCCAACTGTGCGCGGATCTGGAAAAGAGCGCCCGGGACGCTGGCCTTGCCGAAGACATCCGGGCCATAGGAGAGCGCCTCAAGGCTCTTGACGCCGCGCAAAAGGTTCTTGCGAGCGAAACAAAGAGCCTTGGCACTGCGCAAAGGGACAGGGCGGCAGCAGAAAAGGCCCTTGCAAAGCTCGAGTCCATGGCAGCGAAGGCCATGGACGCGTGCAGCGAGCGGGCTGCCCTGCGCGAACAGGCGCAAGCACGGCTTGCCTCGTGCCTTGGTGCCCTGCCTGGCCAGGGAGCTGTAGGCGATGTACAGGGCCTGCGCAAGGCTGAGCGCGACTGTGACGCGCTCTTGCGGGGCATGGGCAGGGTCAGGGATGACCTTGGGGAATACCTTGCGGCAGCCAGGGCCCTTGACGAGACAGCTGGGGAGAGTGCCGCCTGCTCCGCAAGGGAGGAGCAGATTCGGGCCCTTCTTCCGGAAAGGACCAAATCGCGCCAGCAGGCAGAAGACTGCGTGAAGGCCATGGAGGAGAGCCTGCGCCTTGCCGCAGCCATAAAAAGTCTTGAGCAGCACAGGGCAAGCCTCAAGGAAGGCGAGCCCTGCCCCTGCTGTGGATCCCTTGATCACCCCTGGGCCAGCGGTGTGACCATGGACTTTGCAAGCGAGCAGAGGCTTGCCCGGAAAAAGGCCGAACTCAAGGCGGCCACCCAGGAGGAACAGAAGGTCGCGCAGGACCTGCGCGCCGCTCAGAGCCTTGCCGAGCGCCTGCGCCAGGACAGGAAAAAGGGAGAGGAAAGCCTTGCCAAGCGCGCCCGGGCGCTTGGAGACGATCTTGCGGAGCTTGCGCCCCTTGTGCCCGTCTGCGCCGGACAGGTCGACGTGGAAGAGATAGCCACGCTTGCCAGGCGCACGGAGGAACTTGCGCGCGGCGGGACAGACGCCGAGCTTGCAGGCGCCTGGGAAGAGGCGGCAAAAAAGCTTGCCAGCGTTCTCAAGACTGTTTCCGCCACTGTGCACAGTGCCGAGAAGCTGGAGAAGGACTGCCAGAAGCTGGACAGGGAACACGCCAAGGCCGTGACCGATCTTGCCAGGGTCAATGGCGCACGGGAAAGTGCCCGCGTGGCCCTGGAGAGCCTTGTGACGCAGGAAACCGAGCAGGGTGCGCGCGTAGCAGGCGCGCAAAAGGACTGCGAGAAGGCGTGCGCAGACGTGCTTCAGGCCATACAGCCCTACGGCCTTGGGGAAGACGACATCAACAGGGGGGCTGTGGCCAACATTTTGGCAAAACGTCTTGCCCTGCGCGCCAATCTCGAGGCTGGCAAAAAGGCCCAGGAGGAGAACAGGACAGCCATCGAAAGGGACATGACAGCGCTTGACACAGGCATTGCGGAAAACGGCAAGCGCCTTGCTGCCCTTGGCCAGAGCCTTGGGGAGATCACGGCACAGTGCGAGGCACTTCGCGCAAGCCGCAGGGAACTTCTTGGCGACAAGAAGCCCGACGCAGAGGAACAAAGGCTGCGCAAGGCTCTTTCCCGGGCCCAGGCAGGACTTGAGAGCGCAAAGGCTTTCGAAACAAAGGCGCAAGGGGATCTTGCCCTGGCAAGGGAGCGCGCGAAAAACCTTGGCGACGAACAGGCCAGGGCACAGGCGCAGTACAGGGCAAGCCTGGCAAGCCTTGAGGAGGGGTTGGCCAGGCAGGGCTTTGCCTCGCGCGAGGCGCTTTTGGCAGCCCGCCTTGACGAGACAAGGGCCAGACTTTGCCAGGAGGCAGTGGACAGGGCCAGGGACGCCCTCACAAGGGCCACCACCAGCCACGAGGCCTGCAAGAAGGCCCTTGCCGAGCACATGCTGCGTCCCGAAGGGGAACAGGCCAGGGAGATCGACAGGGCAGAGCTTGAGGAGAGCATGGCTGCCATGACCAGTGAGCGCGACGCCCTGCAGCAGAGCCTTGGGGTTGTGTCCGAGCAGCTTGAGCACGATGCTGCCGAGCGCAAGCGCAAGGCAGAGGAGCTCAAGGCCCTTGAGCGGCAAAGGGAGGTGGCCTGCCAGTGGCAGGATTTGAGCAGCCTCATAGGATCCGCGGACGGGGCCAAGTTCCGCCGCTTTGCCCAGAGCGTCACCTTCGGGCGCCTTGTGGCCTGCGCCAACAGGGAGATGAAGACGCTCACGGACCGCTACCTGCTTGCCACGGATCCCCAAAACGCCCTGGAGTTCAATGTCATAGACACCTACCAGGGCAACGAGCAGCGCAGCATCCGCAACCTGAGCGGCGGCGAGACCTTTCTGGTGAGCCTGGCCCTGGCTCTTGGGCTCGCGCATCTGTCCGGCGGACGCATGCGCATAGAGACCATGTTCCTGGACGAGGGCTTCGGCACCCTGGATCCCGAGACCCTGGACGGGGCCATCACCACCCTGGCTGCGCTCAGAGGCAGGGGCACAGGCCTTATTGGCATCATCTCCCATGTGGAGGCCCTGCAGGAGCGGGTGGAAACGCAGATAATCCTGAAGCGCGGGGCAGACGGCGTCTCCACCCTGTCAGGACCTGGCTGCGGCAAGGGCTAGTATTGCCAAGGCCAAAGGAGCGTCTTCCTGGCGGATGGACCATTCCCCAAGC
Organism: uncultured Desulfovibrio sp.; assembly: GCA_944327095.1. Classification (GTDB taxonomy): domain Bacteria; phylum Desulfobacterota; class Desulfovibrionia; order Desulfovibrionales; family Desulfovibrionaceae; genus Desulfovibrio. Next base: position 5,954 of record CALVGM010000096.1, read on the forward strand.
CGGTTTTCAGGCCGATTCCGGACCTGGTTCGGCCACAGGTTCTATGAGCCCTGCTGCCAGAAGGTCCGCGAAAAGGTCGCGCACATCCCTTCTGATGCGCTCCTTCGCGACCTTGGGGTAGGCCTCCCCGAGCAGGAGGCCTGCCTCTGCCGGGCTCAGGGGTTGCGCCAGCATGAGCCAGAGCACGCGCGCTGTCGTGTTCATGGCGTAGAGCCCGTCTCGTTCCCTGTTCACAAGAAAGTCCCTGCCCAAATGCGTCCAGAGAAGGCTTCCCTCCCTCTGGCAGTAGTCCTGCAGGGGATCGATCCTGACATCATGGGCCGTGTCTTGCTCTTCGTCCTCCAGGGCCTGCGGGGCCAAGGGGCTCTCTTCCTCCGTCTGGCAGGAACAGTCGGTTTCGCAGGTCAGGGAGAAGAGGTCTTGCGGCCAGTCTTCGCCAGCGTCCTTTCCGGCGTCTTTCCCTGCATCTGCGGGGACCGACATGTCGCACAGGCGCAGGAGCAGGGCACAGGCAGCGTCGAGATCGTGGTAGCGCAGCCTGAGGCAGGGAACGCTGGCTGCCATGTCCTTTGCGCGCTCAAGGGCCTCGAGGGCCGTGCCGGGCTGCAAAAAGAAGTGAAAGACCAGTTCCGACAGGGCTGCCCCAGCTCCCAGTGTGGTCAGTGTGGCGCTGCAGGGGCTGTGTTCCCGCTTGAGAATCACGATGTGACCCGGCAGGCATTCGGCTCCAAAGGGCGCTACAAGATCGCCTTCGGGCCGCAGAAAAAAGGCCCGCTCATCGCCGCTTGCCGCGCGCTCATGCGCAAAATCCGCGAGAATCTTCGAGGCTGGCAGGGGCAGGCGCAGCCTTGGGGCAAGACCCAGCCCCACAAGGCTGCCTTTCTTGGCAAGGCCCACCATGTCGTCTCCGTAGCAGCGCAGGCCTTCGGCCATGAGGCGCACGGCCAGGGTGCTTTTGCCGCCACGGTTGCCGGCAAGCAAGAGCAGGCCGCCTGTCCTGTTGTTGGGGCGCGCAAGCAGGGCTCCGTGCAGGCACATGAGATCCCCTGCGCGGCACAGGTGGGCCACCATGGCTATGGCCAGGCTGCACAGGCCAGCGGCAAGGCCTGTTTCCCTGCGCATCCCGAAGTCCAGGGTGGGATCCCCCTCAAGCACGCAGGGTCCATCGCCGTTCACCACAGTTTCTTGCCTGCCCCAAGGCTGCGCCTGCATTTGGGGCTGCATCTGGCACTGCTTTTCAGACTCTGTTTCAAGGCGCAGCACAAGAAGCGGCTTTTCCTGCGGGGAAACCATGCTGTGGGGCCACAGGGCAAAGTGGGCCAGAGCCTCGTCCAGCATTTGTTTTGGCAGGACAAGGCGCACTGCCCCTGGCAGTCCGGCAAAGCGCACATCCCGGGTGACGCGCTCCTGGCAGGATCTTGTACTCATGAAAAAAAAGCCCGGCACCGGGAACATTCCCGGTGCCGCAGAAAAAATCTATCTTCCAAAGCCGCCGTAACCGTCGTCACCGTACCTTCTGCCGTAGCGGCCGGGATGGGTGGGGCCAGTGTAGCGGCTGTAGTACCTTCCGTCATAGCGGCTCGGGTGTGTGGGACCGGTGTAGCGGCTGTAGCGCCTTCTGCGTCCGTATCTGGACGGGTGGGTTGGTCCGGTGGGCCTGGTGTAGCGGGAATGGGCCTGGGCCTCGTTGACGGACACAATGCCCGGCGCCATATAGGCTATGCCCGCGCATGCCAGGCCGGCGAGCAGGGCGCGGCGCTGCCTGCGCACGCTTTCCCTGTGCTCGTCATTGCGTTCTGTAGTCTTGTTCCAGCTCTCTGTCATATACTGTTCAGCCTCCGCGGGACCAGTACCCGGTCCCTTGGGGACACGCCTCCTGATATCATGGTTGCGGGTGAGAAATTGCCAGGTTTCCCTGACGCCCCAAGAGGGGCAATCAAGCCCTTTGCCTAGTTTTAGCAGGCCGGCTGATATTTTGCCAGCACAATCTTTTCCATGCACAAAGCGTGCCGGGCAGGGCATGCCGCTCACTCTTGCGCCCCTTGGGCCTCTTTTCCCTGTCTTGCCGTACATGAGGTGTCCGGCAAGTGAGCACCAAATATTCAGCAGATGTTCACAGGGTGTTCATTTTGTGTGCAGCAAAATCTTGCCCTCTTTGCTGCGCGGGGATACAAGGCACATAAGGATGCCTTTGGGCGAAAGCGGAGCACGATTTTGAGGTGGTAGAGTGCTATATATCGGCGGATACACCGATGTAGGTTCCAAAGATATCATCCAGTTTGGGGCAGCCATATACGACGGCGTCGGCCACGACGCCCGGGACCAAGGCCAAGGCCAGAATCCCGGGAACGGAAAAGGGGGCTGCCGCGAACGAGTACATAGACAAGCGGGAGCTTCTGCCAGGGGCCAAATCTTTCCCCCATAGAGCAAGGTTTTCCGCAAGATATATTGCTGCTCTCCTTGCTGTTGAGAAGGTGACAGCTGTTGACCGAAAGATTCGGCATAAAGCCATCCGCTGATCAGGGAGATGCAACTCATTTTCCGGCGTTGTGGACATCACGTCGCGTCTTTTCAGGGAGCTGGAGAGCATGGGGGCCTACAACTAGCCTTGCGAAAGGTAGAGACAAAGAGCCCCTTCTCGGAGGGACCATGAGACGAGACAGGATGTTGTTCCATGTCGGAAGGGAGCCTGATCGTGAGAAGATTATTGGCTTCCTGTGTTGGCGACAAGGACATTCTCCCTGAAGTAGTCTCTGATGAATTCGTCGGGTATGAGCTTGTTCAAGTTGGTAGTCTGCCCACCGGTGACTCTCCACCAGGGAGAGCCGACACGATGAGACCAGGCCGACAGGTTGGACGCACGCAGTGGTCCAAAAATTTCCAGAACCTTCTGCACAGTCGCCTTGATCGCCTCGTTGCCTGCATTCCGGACAACCGTCGAGTACTCGGTCACGTCCTCGCCGTTGTGAATCAGCTTGAACACCTTGGGGAAGACGGGTCCATATGGCCAGGCATGCGGGTGCTCATCACAGACACGCTCATTTTTCCAAGCGAGCATGACTCCGTACACACAGTACAGGAGCTTTTGAATTTTTGTGTTGTTGTAGTTGATTTTCCGATCAACACACTGTTGCGCGATATACGCGGCAACGTCGCGGCTGTCGTACATAACGCGCCTCTTGGCATACAAGCGGATAAAAAACTATCCAAAGGAAGAGACTGAATGGTTGGGAGAGAAGTCGAGTTGCTTGTGGCAACAAAGACCTCCATGTCGCCAAAATAACCATTCTTAGACCGATAGGCAAATGATTTTCCTCAAAGCAAACGAATTTTCCAAGCTGCATTTTTTGTTCTGCAAAATCTTGCCCTCTTTGCTGCGCGGGGATACAAGGCACAAAGGATGTCTTGCCGTGCGCCAAACGCGTGCCAGGCGCGCTCTTTGGGGGAAATGCCCTTCCTTCCTCAAAGTCCGTTTCCCTGGCCTGCCTGTCTGGCAGCCCATGCCCCTTCAACCTTCAGGCCCGACGCCCCGGTCGGGGATCACAAGGACCACGCAGTGGCCGACTACGCAACCCTGGAAAACCTTCGCAAGAACCACCCTGCCTGGCGCCTGCTCTGCGCCCAGCACGCGCCGCTCATCATCAGCTTTCTTCACAGGGTGTTCATTGTGCCAAACATGCGCACCATCTCCCAGGCGGACCTTGTGGAAGCCCTGGAAGACGAGCTCTTTGCCCTGCGCGAGCAGTACGGCGAGGCAGCCTTTCCGGGAGGCGCCCTGGACTACCTCAACGCCTGGGCGGAAAACGGCAGGGGGTGGCTGCGCAAGTTCTATCCCCAGGGCACGGACGAGCCGCACTTTGACCTGACGCCTGCCACGGAAAAGGCCATTTCCTGGGTCACGGGCCTGACCGAGCGCGCCTTTGTGGGCACCGAGTCGCGCCTTCTCACCCTGTTCGAGCTCTTGCGCCAGATGGATCAGGGAACCCAGCTTGACCCCGAGGTGCGCAAGGCTGAGCTTGTGCGGCGCAGGGAGGAGCTCGACAGACAGATAGCCGAGCTTGAAGAGGGCAGGGTGGATCTTCTGGACGACACAGGCCTCAAGGAACGCTTTGCGCAGTTTCAGCAGCTTGCGCGGGAACTTCTGGCGGACTTTCGCGAGGTTGAGCACAACTTTCGCATGCTTGACCGCTCCATACGCGAGCGCATAGCCAGGGGCGACGAGGGCAAGGGCATCCTGCTCGAGAAGATCATGGGCGAGCGGGACGCCATCGCGGACTCGGACCAGGGCAAGAGCTTTCGTGCCTTCTGGGACTTCCTCATGTCCCAGTCCCGCCAGGAGGAGTTCACGACCCTTTTGCGCCGCGTCCTCTCCCTCAAGACCATTGCGGACATGCACCCGGAGCCGCGCCTTGCGCGCGTGCACTACGACTGGCTCGAGGCCGGCGAGCACACGCAGCGCACAGTGGCCAAGCTTTCGGAACAGCTGCGCCGCTTTCTGGACGACCAGGCCTGGCTGGAAAACAGGCGCATCATGCACATACTGCAGAGCATAGAGACCAGGGCCCTGGCCGTGCGCGACGACATGCCAAGGGAGCGCGGCTTCATGCCTCTGGACGACACCACGGCCACTGTGGACTTGCCCCTGGAGCGCCCCCTCTACACGCCTCCGGCCAGGGTGGAGCTTGCGGAGGTGGAGCTTGAGGAAGGCATTGCCGAGGGCGACGCGAGCGCGCTCTTTGACCAGGTCTTTGTGGATCTCGCACGCCTGCGCGCCAACATTCGCGAGGTGCTGCGGGACGAGGAGCAGGCAAGCCTTGGGCACATCATTGCGCTTCACCCCCTGCGCCACGGCCTGGCCGAGCTTGTGGCCTACCTGCAAATCGCCGGCCAGTGGCCCAAGGTTGCCGTAGACGAGGAGACACGCGAGGAAGTGCGCTGGCCTGTGGAGCCGGAACAGGAGGAGCCATCCTCTTGCGCAAACGCGTCCTCGGCCCCTTGCAAAGCCGGCCAAACACATTCTGCGCCCGATCCTGCCACGGATTTCGGCACGGATTCCGGCCCAGATGCCGCTCCCGGGTCGGGCAGCACTCCTGCCTGCCATCCCGGCCCCGAGGCGGCGTCAGGATCCACAAGGGATTTGCCTCTGGGGATTGGGCCAAGGATTGAGCGCAGGGCCCATATCCCCCGTATCGTGCTTGGGCGTCCATAGAGTCCCTTTCCCTGGTATCCTTGTACGTTCCCGCATCTCGACTTTCCCGCAAACCGTACCCTCCCGCACACAGGATTTTTATGAAAAAGACAAAACGGACCGTGCGCCACGCCTTTCCGACGGAAAGCCCACAGGACAGCCTGCAGGACGGTCAGCAGGACACGCGCCTGGCCGTATCCCCCGAACTTTCCACCCTGGTTGTGACCCTTCTCAAGAGCGTTCTCTACCGCGACGACAAGCCTGCCCTGTGGGACACGCTTTTGCGCCTGCAGGCCAATGTGGCCGACTATGTGGCCGTGCTCGGCCTGGATCTCACCGTGGACGAGGCAGAGGGCTATGCCTATTTGCGCTCCAGGGCCAGGGAGGATGAGGAAGAGAGCGCTGGCAACAGGGACGAGGAGGCCATTCCCCGCCTTGTGACGCGCA
>CALVGM010000097.1 GCA_944327095.1 uncultured Desulfovibrio sp.
CCATGCGCACAAGGCGCTTGGTGCCGGTCTCGGAAATGGGCTTGATGCCTATGGAGCTGTCCGGACGCACGTCGCGGCCTGTGAGCTCCTTGATGAGCTCGATCACCCTCTTTGCTTCCGGGGTGCCTGCGTCCCACTCGATGCCCGCGTAGAGGTCCTCGGTGTTTTCGCGGAAAATGACCATGTTCACAGCGTCCGGGTCCTTGACAGGGCTTGGCACGCCGGGGATGTGGCTCACGGGACGGATGCAGGCGTAGAGGTCGAAGAGCCTGCGCAAAAGAACGTTCACAGAGCGAAAACCCTTGCCCACCGGGGTGCTCAGGGGGCCCTTCAGGGCCACGCGGTAGGAGGTAATGGCTTCCATGCTCCTTTCGGGTACGAACTCGCCGGTCTTCTGCCAGCAGGTTTCGCCAGCGTCTATGGGCAGCCACTCGATCTTCCTTGCGCCGCCATAGGCCTTTTCCACTGCCGTATCGAAAACTGGACGGGAAGCGTTCCAAATGTCCGGTCCCACGCCGTCGCCCGGGATAACGGGGATGATGGGATCGTTGGGGATGATCAGTTTGCCGTCTGCGCCAAGGGTAATGCCTGTGCCCATATGTTCTCCCTGAAGTTGTTGTCCGTTGTTTGCAGGTGTACCAATGTCTGCCTGTGCCGTTCCGGCCGAAACCCGGTACTGACAGGCAGACATTAGCCCTGAGCATGGGCAAATGCAAGGCCCGCGGCGTGACAAGGCCTTGTTACAGCTTGATTTTGTGCTATCTAACGACTAGAAGACGGCATACGTGATCGTCTCCCCGGCTGCGCCCTGCGCAAAGCCCTGCCAGCCACGACAATGAGGCCAGGGCAGTTTTGGGAAAAATCTTTCAGCCCTTTGTCTTGCGCAAGGTTCAGACAGTCACTCGTGTCAAAACTCACACGGCATGCATTGCGACAGTCAGCGCCAGAGCCTGGAGAAACAGAAATGTTCAAGTCCATATACAATCAGAAAGTCAGCATGCAGGAGCGAAAGGAAAAAGCGCAACTGTACAGGGAACAGCTGCAAAGGGAACAAAAGGACATTGCGCCCATGCTTCCCTTTGAGGGCAAGATGACGACTACGGCTCTTGGCAGGCACTGGTGCGACAATTTCGACTTCTACAGCGAGCTCAAGACGCAGACGTACTTTGCAAAGCAGTGCCTGCGCATTGGGGGCGTCTGCCATCTCGCGATCTCGCAGGGCACGATCACGGCCATTGTGAGCGACACCGAGCCGTGCACCGTGACCATAACCATTCCTCCTGTGGACAGTGATCATCTTGCTGTCATGCAGCAGGAAATCGAAAAGTCCCATCTTTCGGTCGTGAACTTCCGCAGGGGCAGGCTGCCCGAGAACCTTGTCAAGACTCTTTGCACCCCTCGTTGCGGCCTCATTCCAGCCCTGCAGGCCATTACGGCGACCTGCACATGCGGCAGGCAAGGATTTTGCCTGCACGTCCTTGCCGTGCTCTTTGGCATTGGCAGGCTGCTGGACACAGCCCCCCTGCTGGCCTTTTGCCTGCGCGGCATAGAGGCCTGGGACTTGTACCCCTCGGGACACAATGTCCACAAGAAGGGCAAGCAACCGGGACAGGCATCCAGGCCTGCCGTCATCCAAACCAGGACAGGCAGCAAGACAAGTGACAAGACAAAGAGCAAGAACGCTGGAACCGTGCAGGCGAGCGCTATCCTCAAGCCTGTGGCTGAGGACACAGATGCGCACACCCCCGGGGACAGCGGGGCTGAGCCGAATGTGAATGCCCGGAGCGAGGACAAACCGGACGTGAACAAACTGGACATGGATATGCTGGACAAGGATATGCTGGACAAGGACGTGGTGGACCTGACCGATTGTGAGGTGGAGACGCCCGTTCCAGACGAGATACAGCTTCCCGAAAGCAGGCCACGTGCGTTGCGTCGCCCCGCTTCCGACATGTATATTTCCGGCGTCTTTTCCGAGCAAAACAGCGACGAGGACTTCAACAGGGCCGTACAGGACCTGAACGAAAGTCATCTTGTGGAGGAAATGACTGACTTTTCTTTCCTGTATGACATGGACGATGACGGAGTAGTCATTGATAGCGACCCGCACATGGATATGGTACTGGAGAAGATGTGGAGCCTCCTGGATCTCTCCGCCATGCTCCACTTCACGGCGAACATACAGAAAGTCTTCTCATCGCCCAGGCTGCACAAGCAATTCGAAAGCGGGATAGACCGGATTAGCCAGGCGGAGTTTCTCTTCCATGGCGCACGCGCAAGGAAATGGCAGGAGGACGTAGAGCATCTGAGCGATGACAAAATACGGGACCTTGCCACAACAGGCGTGGCAATTGTCATGTATCGCATGATCACGGAACTGGCAGAAGGCAAGCCGCTTCCAATGAAGCTGTTCGCAAACTCCGACCCGGACACAGAGACAGCCGTGCAGCAGGAAAATTCCAGCGCCGGGGAAAATCTGGATCAGGCGAACACGAATGCCCGCAACAATCTAGAACAGTATCGAGACGCCCAGAAAACATTCACCGATCCCGACGAATGCATGAAGATAGACAACATGTACGCCAGGGTGCTGGACTCGCCAAAACTGACCAGAAAATTCTTCGAGATCTTTGCAAGGGACTACCCAGCCCCGCTGGTCTCCCTGGTTGCCGCCGCAAGATTGGCGGAAATGGGGTGCCCGGCGGAGGACGTGCGTGAAGAGGACTTGCTTGCTGCCGGTATAGCTGTGGTAGCGCCATTTATTCTGGCCCATATACTTGACGAGGCGATGCCCACACTGGGACAGGCTCCCTTATGGCAGGCAGACTCTGCCAAGGAAGACCTTGGACAGGAGACAATGTTGGAAAATCAGAGGCAGGCAGCAAAGTCCCAGGCCACGGAGGCCAGCGAGGCCACAACAAAGCCCCAGGCCGCCCAGGACAGCGCCGCGCTCTTGAAGGCTCAACCCGCAAGGGCCAGCGAGGCCGCTGCAAAGCCCGAGGCCGCACTGGAAGGCGAAACGCCAGCAAAGTCTCAGGCCACGGAGGTCAAGGAGGCCGCTGCAAAGCCCCAGACTGCGCAGGTCAAGGCTGAGCCCGCAAAGGATCAGCCGGCAAAGAGCGAGGCCGTTGCAAAGCCTCGGATCACAAAGCTCATTGCCGTGCCCGTGAAGGAGCAACCAGCAAAAAGCGAGGCCGCTGCAAAGCTCCAGACCGAGCAGGCCAGTGCCGCGCCCGCGATGGATCAGGCCACAAAGGCCAGTGAGGCCGCAGCAAAGCCCCAGACCGAGCAGGTCAAGGCTGAGCCCGCAAAGGATCAGCCGGCAAAGAGCGAGGTTGCAGCAAAACCCCAGCCTACGCAGGCCAGTGCCGCACCCGCGATGGATCAGCCGGCAAAGAGCGCGGCCGCTGCAAAGCCTCGGATCACAAAGCTCATTGCCGTGCCCGTGAAGGAGCAACCAGCAAAAAGCGAGGCTGCAGCAAAGCCCCAACCCACGCAGGCCAGTGCCGTGCCTGCGAAGGAGCAGGCTACAAAGGCCAGCAAGGCCGCCGCAAAGCCCCAGCCCACGCAGGCCAGTGCTGCACCCGCGAAGGAGCAGGCCACAAAGGCCTGCGAGGTCGCCGCAAAGCCCCAGCCCACGCAGGCCATGCCTGCCCCGGCAAAGACTCAGCCGGCAAAGAGCGACAAGACCGCAGAGAAGACCAAACCCGCGCAGGCCAGCGGCACGGCAACAGCGACTCGGGCCACGCAGGCAAGCATCCCCCTGCCCTTTGACAAGGATCACCCCACAGGCGAAGGTCTGCGGGAGCTGTTCAAGCTGAGCGGCACTTCGGAGGAGGGCTTTGCCTGGAATATTGGCGTAGGCATGCCAACGCTCAACCGCTGGCTCAAGGTCGAGGGGGTGCTTTCCATCCGCTCCACATCCGTGCAGAAGATCTGCAAGTACCAGACCAAGGTCATGAAAAGGCTTGCCAAGGCCTGATCGCCAGCCTTGCAAATACGACCAGGAGGCAGGAACTTCCACTGTTCCTGCCCCCTGGTCATGCTCTGACTAAAGACACTGGTCTCTTTAGTTCGGTCTTGGGCGCTTTCTTTTCTGCTGCTGCTTTTGCGGCAGAATCCTGTGTACGCAAGCGGTTATAAAGCGCACCACAAAGCCTGTCAGGATGGCCGAGCAAATGGTGCCCTCGCCAACGCCCACAACCTTTCCAAGGCCGACAAGGCCTATGATCATGCCTATGGCGACCATGGTGGTATCACAGATGACCTTGATGGAGCCAAAGTTCTTCCTGGTCACGTAGGCAATGGCCAAAACCAGACCCTCGCCCGGCAGGACAATGATATTGCTTGCCACCTCGATGATGATGCCGATCGCCATGGTCACTATGCCAAGGCCAAGAAAACCCAGACGCTCGATATAGGGGAGGCTCGGCAGAAAGCCTGTATGATGCATCCAGAAGTCGATGCACAGGGCAAAGACGAAGAGCGGATGAATCAGCATGACGTTGCGTATCTTGAAGCGCTTCTGTCCCAGAACAAAGCGTTCTACCAGCACAAAGCAGGCATTCATGAGCGCCGTGTACGTGCCAATGGTCAGGGGAAAGATGGAGTTGGCCGCATAGGGTATGCTTGTAATGGGCGTGGTACCCAGATTGGTGTTGGTTATGGTGGCAATGCCACAGCCCATGATGAACAGGCCCGCGAGAAAGCTTGTGACACGCAGAAAGAGAGAAAATTTGCTGTTCATGGTGCACCCGTTGTGACGTATGAAGGACGATTGGAAGGCTTGTCAGCTGTCTCTTCACGGGAAACGCGAGAGCATGTCGTCCAGACACACAAGGCTCAAATCGTCTTGCGCAAGCTTTTCGCAGTCCTCGGCAAAGCCCGATGTGGCAAAGACGAAAAACCGCTGTGCCCCAAGTCCCGAGCACTCTGCGAGAAGGCGCTCCACATCCTCTGCCCGCACCCTGTCTCCGCCCCAGAAGCATCTGCCGCAGAGCATGTTGCCTGCATGGTCCCTTGCTGCAAGGTCCAGATCAATATGTGACCTGGTCTTGGGATTTGTCCCCCAGTAGCGCCCTATCCTGCCAAAGCGTCGCAGGTCCGGGTCCTGTCTTTGCTGCGCCTCGATCCACTGGCGGCAGATGGCCGCGAACACCTGGTGCAGGTAGGATGGCTCGTCTCTGGCAATGAGATCCAGGACAGGCCTTGTGTAGCCCAGGGTGAGCGTGCTCAGGTTCTGGGGAATGTAGCGGTACAGAAAGCGAAAGAGCGGGTGCTCCACAGCGTAGAGGGTCTTGCGCGAATTCTCTTCTCCGGCGGGATGTTCCTTGCGCACAAGGTCCATGGCTATGAGTCTGTTCAGATACAGAGAACAGGCCCCGGTCTCGAGTCCGGTACGTTCCGCAATGTCGCACAAGCGCTCGGCTCCGCTGGCAATGGCCGAAAGGATGGCGCTGTAGACAGAGCCCTCGCGCACTTCCTGGCGCAGAAGGTGTCCTGGTTCCTCGAAAAGGCGACTTTGGGGATTGAGCACATGCTCCACAAGGATTTGCCGCAGATCCCTCGCCCCCTCGAACCAGGAAAGATACTGCACAGTGCCGCCAATGATGCCGTAGAGGCGGATGGCATCCTCGCTGCGGAACAGGGCAAAGTGCCTGCGCAGGGTAAAGAAGTCCAGGGGAGCGAGCTTGATGACAGAAGGATTCAGGGCGCACAGGGGACTTTGGGCAGCAAGCACCTGTTCTTCCATGAAGGAAAGAGACGATCCACTCAAAATGAGCAGGAGACCCGATTGTTCCCCGTACAGGCGTGCAAGGCGGACAAGTTCGGAAGGAAGCTCTGGCAGGACCCTGGCAAGATAGGGGTACTCGTCCATGACCAGCACAAAGTGCTTTTCCCTGGAGAGGGCAAACAGGCTCTCAAGCGTCCTTTTCATGGCCTGCCAGGGAGCGTCTTCCAGTTTTTTCGGCGCAAAAAGCCCGGAGAGGACCATGGCGTGGCGCAGGTTTTCCACATTGAGGGCAGCCGAGTTTTCGCTGGCTGTGAAGAAGACGCCGGGCTTGTCCCGCAGAAAGTGGCGGATAAGAGCTGTCTTGCCCACCCTGCGTCTGCCGTACAGGACGGCCACGGCAAGGCCCTTTCGGGACCACAGCTCCTCGAGCCTTGCGCTCTCGTCTTCCCTGCCAATGAACATGTGCCCTCCAGCAAAAAGGTAAATCGCAAACTACTAAATCACAATTTAGCAGCTATCTAAGTGCGGAAAGGACACTTGTCAAGAAGCTGCCGGCAGGCGCAAGCCCATACAAAAACAGTCCCCACTCAAGGCCCCAGGGATCGTGGGATCCCTGCGTCCTTGAGTGGGGACTTTGTATCGCAATGTGCCGCCAGCTATGCCTGTTCCTGCAGCGTCTCTTCCACAGCCCTTTCCATGTGGGCAAGAATGTCCGTTACCTGGGTGGCCGGCGTAGGCTGAGCAAGTTCCCCTGCCCTTCTGGCAGCCCGTGCGGCCACGCGACAGGCCCTTTCCATGGCAAGGCCTGCGTACAGCATGGCGGACACAAGGCCAGCCACTATGTCGCCTGTGCCGCCTATGGCTTCGAGGGCTGGCACATTGGGCGTGTCCACGGTTCCCCGGACCTCGCCCCGGACAACAATGGTGTCCACCCTGGCCTTGACGAGCATATTCCGGGCCGCATTGCCGCTTTCCCAGGCCCTTTTGGCCAGGGCTGGCACGTCCTGTCCGCTGTCCAGCAAAAATCCTCTGGTATAGAGTGGATGGGGGGCGTTCTCGTCTGCCAGAAAGGCCATTTCGCCAACATCCGGCGTGAAGAGATCATACTCCTTCGCGTACCCGCTCATCTTGGCAGCGTACATGAAGCCCGCGTCCGCCACGAGCATGGGGCGTCTTGAGCAGCCCTCAAGGCTTGCCAGCACCCTGTTGTGCCCGTCCAAATCGGGGAACAGGTAGTGGAAGGTGATGCCGTAAAATTCGTCCGCGTTTGCGGAAAGCCTCCTGGCAAGCTCCGCGTAGAGAGCCGCGCTGCCAATGCCGTCTCCTATGTCACCCACAAGCAGGGCCCTGGGGCTTTCCACCCCGAGTACCCTGCAGGCAAGCACGCAGGCCGCATAGAGGGTTGGCGTGCCCCTTTGCACATGAAGATCTGGCATATCCGCGCAGGACAGGCAGCCGTCCTTTGTCCTGTAGTCAAGGGTTCGCCAGCCCAAGGGAAAAGAGGGATCGGGAATGGTTCCGCACACTAGCCATGCCATACGCGTCTTGCCTCCTCGAAGGCCCTTTGCAGGGCGTAGGAGCACAGTGTCTTGCCGTGCAGCCTTGGCTCATCCGCCTCATCAAGGCTCTTTCCGAGCAAGAGCCCCGCAAGATAGGGCACATCCGGACAGCCTCCGCCGGAAACGTTCACAATGCGCCCGCTGGCCTTTTCCACAGTCACCTTCATGTTCGCTGCCCGCACCATGAACCACTTGCCAAAGTCCGTGACCTGGAACAGGGACACAGGCTCAAGCAGGGGATCGGACACGGGCACAAACTCCAGGGGGTGCAGTCCGGCCTTTTCCAGGATGGAGCGTATCTTCAGCTGCGCCATGATGGGACAGACCACCACCATGTCGCAGCCCTTGCGCAAGGAGGCAGGCGGTGCCTTGACCTCCACGGCAAAGCCCTCCCTGCGCAGGATCCTCTCTGCCTGGATGACATCGCCCGTCTGCTCGAAGACAAGGAAGCCCTGCTCCATGGCAGATCCCCTGCCGGGCCTTGCGGGCTTTTCCGGGGCAGGCTTCCCTGCCCCGAAAATTCTTGCAAAAGAGCTTTTCAGACTCACTTGCGCAGCTCCAGACGCACGACGCCCGATCCCATGTCCTCGCAGGACACGGCCTCGACCTTCCAGCCCTTCTTGCGGGCAGCACGGCTCACGTTCTCCATGCTGGCCGGGTTGTCCACCAAAACGTCCATGGGCGTCTCGCTGTCCTTCTTGTGGGCCTCTGTAAACATGAGCAGGGGCTGGGGGCAGGAAAGTCCCCTGCAGTCAATGGTTCTCATCTTCTTCTCCTTGGGTGTTCCGGTTTTGCGGAAAGGTGGACAGGGGCTAGGCCGTCCTGCGGATGTGGGCAAAGCCAATGGCAAGGCACACGACAAGGCCTGTGAGCGTCGCAGCTATGCCGTGCGCGCCTATGCCCGTGGCCGAGCTGGCAGTGCCGAGGTTGTGGGCAAGAGCCGCGCCCACGAGCATGCCAACGGCAAAGATGCCCGCGTCCCCGTCGCCCTCGCCTGCCATGAAGAGCTGCCTGCCCGGGCATCCGCCCGCAAGGGCAAAGGCCAGGCCGGCTGTCACCATGCCCATGAAGTTCCACAGGCTCACGGTATGGGCCACGGGCTGGCCCTCGAAACCGAAGTGGAAGCCGCCGGTCGCGAGGTTGGCAACAAGGGCAGCGACAAACATGGCGCACAGGCCAAGGAAGAGGTGGGTCGAGCCGAAGAGGAAGAGGTCACGCAGGGCACCCACTGTGCAAAAGCGGCTCTTCTGCGCGCCAATGCCTATGACAAAGGCAACCCCCAGGGAGACAAGCATGGGCGCGTGCATGGAACCCGGGCCGGACACGGAGTAGAAGATGGGCCCGGACTGGGGCTGGCCCTGAATCTGGGGATACATGAGATAGAGGACGAGCACGCCGACCATGATGAGGGGAAACACAAGGCCTGTGGCTGCGCTCTGCCTCTGGCTCGCGCCCAGGGAATAGCCCTTGCGGAAGAAGAGCGTGCCAATGAAGATGCCTGTGCCAAGGCCCGCTATGCCGAAAATCGCGTTGGCGTCGCCGCCAGCCAGGCGCAGTATGGCTCTCCAGGGGCAGCCCAGAAAGACCAGGGCACCCATGGCCGCTATGACGCCCAGCACAAAGCGTATCATGGGCGAGGATCCGCCCCTGGGCCTGAATTCGCCCGTGGCAGCGGCAGCCGCGAGGGAGCCCAGCACAAGGCCCACGATCTCTGGGCGCAGATACTGCACTATGGCAGCCCTGTGCAGCCCAAGGCCCCCTGCCAGATCGCGCTCGAAACAGGCGACACAGATGCCCATGTTGCCGGGATTGCCCATTTTCTGCAAAAAGATGGCCAACACGCCAATCACCATGCCCACGGCGATCACGCCTGGCGTGGTGGCAAGAAAGTTGTTCCGCATGTGTTCTTCTCCTTGGGGTCTGAAATCCTGAAAATCCGGACAAATGCCCAAGGGCACAAAAAAACCGCACTCTCAAGCATCTGCCTGCATGCGGTGGAACTCTTGCCAGACCGTGTGACTACGCGAAGACTGTGTGCGCAAGGCCAGGGGGTCCGGCAATCGACGCGGGACAACCTGCCCCACCGCACGCGCACAGCATTCAGGGGACGCAGGACACGGAAAACGAGCGCACGATCATCGCGCTCCCATTTTCCAGAATTGTTCCTGTCATAGTCATGCCAAAACCTCCGGGACCCTGTCCCATGGCAGGTCGCAAGGCGCACGATTCCCTGCAGTTGGGTCACGTCCTTACAAAACCTGCGCTCAATGGTCACTCTTGCGCAAACGCGGGCAAAGATCAAGACCCGCAAAAGGGCCGATCTCGCAGCCAGGCAAAGAATGGCCCCTTCTTTCTACCAGTTTACGCCAGGAAGTCTTATCTTCCAGCGTATGGCCGCAAGCCGCATGAACAGACAGACAAGCCCGCCAGCCCACAGGCCCACGGTTCCGGGCACGCAGACCACGATGACGCAGCCTGCCAGGGCGGGTATGGCGTACATCTCGCCGTTCTTGCGCATCACAAAGGGCACCTGCCTTGTGTAGGTGTCGCGCATCATGCCGCCGCTTATGCCTGTCAAAAGGCCCATGAGCACACAGGTCATGGGGCTCATGCCTATCTGCAGGGCCTTGTCCGCGCCGCAGACCGCAAAGTAGGCAAGGCCTATGGCGTCCAGCACGTTGATGATGAGATCGATCTTGGGGTGCACGCGCCCGGCAGTGAACACAAAGCCGGCCAGGCCTGCGAGAATGGGGCAGTAGATGAAGGACGTGTCCTCGAGCCAGAAGACCGGCACATCCAAAAGCACGTCGCGCAGGGTACCGCCGCCAATGGCTGTGACCACAGCGACAACCACCACGCCAAAGAGATCGAGCTCTGCCTTGCGATCTCTCGCAGCAAGCACTCCGGACATGGCAAAGGCGGCAACGCAGGCCATGTCGATGCAAAAACGTATGAGGGCAAGGGTTTCCGGTTCCATTCTGGCCTCCGGGGCGAACAGGGCAATGGGGGATAAGGGCGCCCCTGATACAGCCTGCACGCCCCAAGGTCAAGAAACCTTTCTGTGACAGCGCGAGGGAGAAGTCGCAGGCAACGAAAAGGGCCGCGGCCCTTTCGTCTGTACGAAAAAGGTCGCGGCCAGTGCAGCGAAATTTGGGATGAGCCCTAGGTCGTGTTGACAAAATCCTAGGGAAGAGACCCCAAGGTCTATCCCTAGGCAACCTTGGCCCACATTAACGAATTGAAAATATTGAAATAAGAGGAGAAAGATAGGGTAGTCTTCACATAGCGT
>CALVGM010000098.1 GCA_944327095.1 uncultured Desulfovibrio sp.
TGTTTGAGTAAATTTACCATTCTTATATCCATCAATGACCATTTTACGAATATCATCACAACCATGTTTCATGCTGCTCTCCAAGACGTGGGGCTAT
This sequence comes from uncultured Desulfovibrio sp., assembly GCA_944327095.1. Lineage (GTDB taxonomy): Bacteria > Desulfobacterota > Desulfovibrionia > Desulfovibrionales > Desulfovibrionaceae > Desulfovibrio. The sequence continues at coordinate 98 of CALVGM010000098.1, forward strand.
TTTGCTGGGGAGGGGAGGATCTCCCCCCCCCTCTACGGTCTTAGGAATATATAGCAGGAAACTAGAAAAAATATCAAATGGAAACCGCTCTAAACGAACGAAAAACTGACCCCCGTCCGGGAGATTTTGTGTGCACAAACGAACCAGCGCCCAGGGTCGTGTTGCCGAGCAGTTGCCTGGGGGGCCTCACAGGCAGTGCATGCCGCTCAGAGAGAAGCGGGCGTCTACAGGTGGAAGGCCAGAGGCATTCCTTTTTTTGCGCAAGCCCTGGAGCCCTTGATGATCATTTGCGACGAGACATGTCCATACCCTTCTGTATGTCCTCTCCTACGCGCTGCCAGTCCTGGCCAAGTGCCTGGCCGTCATCGCGTGTAGCGAAAAACTGTCTGGCCTGCTCCAGAGTCTGTCTTCTCTCATTGTCCGGGGCAGGAAAGAAGCAAAGCAGGCGGCCAAGAGCGTGCCAACTCTTGCGCAAGAGGCCTTCCCTGAGAAAGGATGTGATGTACTTGTTCATGACACTCTCCAGGAGTCAGGGGTGAGGGAGAAGCCGGGATGAAAAATCGGGATGGCGCAGGCTTGGGAGACAGGCGGATTACGGACGGCCTCCCAGAATGTTTCTCTCCCACAGCTCGCTCAGGCAATATTCCTCCAGCCAGTCCTGCAGTTTTTCCGTATCAAGACTGTGTACTGTTGTCCTGTGGGCGTCTCTGTCCCACTCCACAATGCGAACTTGCAAAGGCTCGAATTCGTTCAGCATTCTTGTGGACTGCGTGGCAAGCACTATCTGGCTGTGCTGGACCGCAACCGGGAGCATGGACGCAAAGTAGGCGATAGCTGTAGGATGCAGGCCAATCTCTGGTTCATCAAGGATAATCATGCTTGGAATGAGTTCCCTTGGCTGCAGGAGTGCTGTTGCCAGAGCCGCAAAGCGCAAAGAACCATCGGAGAGCTGATTGGGATCAAAATATTTACCGGTTGTATCTACCCAATTCAAACGGACTTCCCTCTGTTTTGTCGGCTCAAGGAGAAAATTCGAGAACTGGGGCATAATGTGTTGTATATACCAGACAATACGCTTGTAATTTTTTTGATACTCCGGTGTTGTCTGCAGTCGGTACAAAAAGGCTGCAAGATTACTTGCGTCTTCCCGCAGGTAGAGTGCGTCATCGATATAACTTTTCCCTCGTATTTTTGCGTACTCGGATGTGTTGTGAAACTGGTATCTGTGGATACGAGAGAGAAAGTTGCAGACAAGCTTGCTTGTGTCTCGTGTGTCCTCCTTGATCTCAGACTCCCACTCACCGCCTTTGAGCGTATAATCTTCGTGGCTTATGGGCGTACCATCCGCATCGGTCCCATGGAAGACGGGGAGGCTTTTGGCCGGATTGGAACAGTCCTTTTGATGAAACTGTATCCTTTGCTGACCCCAGTAGTACCAGCCCCCCTTGCGGCTTTGCAGGGAGAAATTGTAGAGCGTTTCTGCGCCATCGTCAAAGCGCAGGCTGCACTCCACGCTTTGGGTCGTTTCTGGGCCGTAGTAGAGAAGGCGATCAAAGTCGTTTTTGCCGGCAAAGTGATACAGATTTTGTTCGGCCAGCGCGCGCAAAAGCTCAAAGAAGCTCAGGAGATTGCTTTTTCCAGCCCCATTGGCGCCAAGGAGAACGGTCACGTCTCCCAGGGAAAGGTGTATGCCCTCGACACCATCAATGGATGTGTACCCCTTGAGGTACAGCTCCTGCAGCTTGAACCTTGTGGTTGCTTGGTCCATTAGTCTACCTCTTTGGCTTTGAGTCCGGCAATCTTCTTGAGAGCTGCGCCGAAGCGGGGATAGTTCACCCTGACGCTGTCGTCCAGATCAATGGCAATCTTCTCGGTTGCAAGAGGCAGGAGCAGATCGCGCTCGTATTCCTCGATTTCCTTCAGCAGACTGCGGATTTTGGTCAGTTCCCTGGTAGCCTGCGTCTTCTGGCTGGCCGAGGCAGGGGCAGAGCTTTCCTGCGAAGCAAGGGCGGACATGCGTACGGAAAGCTTTTCCTCTGTCTCTTCCCAGGAGGAGCACTGTACATACACATTGGCAATCCTGATGGATTCCAGGGCAAGCAGGGCTCCGCAGGTGAAGGAGACTGTGTATCTTGTGTGACTGGTCATGGGATGCCGGTACCATTGAGAGGCTTGGAACTGGGGACCTTGCCGGGGAAGCTGAAAACTGTGGGAAGCCCTGCTGTGGGACAGGGCTGTGCGACAGATTTTTGCCGGATGAGGGGGAGCGCAGACAGCTACTTGAGAAGCGCTGGCCTCAGGATGGCCTTGTCCTTGTTCAGAGACTCCACGTGGCCAGTGACAGTGACCGTGTCGCCGCGCCTGAGGCTTTCGATGCGCTTCTTTTCCTTGGCGTTGCGCGCCACCAGATAGACATCCAGGGCTATCTGCTCTGTGTTGTCCGCGCTGGTGAGGCGGTAGGAGTTTTTCTTGTAGGAGGCAATATCGTCTACCTGGCACTCCCAGCGCACGATCTTGCCCAGCACCTCGCCCTTCTTCTTGTCCTTTTGCACCTGTGTCCAGTCGGAGTCGGGCGCAAGGACGAAAAAGAGCTCCCTGCGGCTGACCTTTGTCTCCCCCTTGAAGGCTGCCAGGGCCTCGACCTGCTGGCGCTGTTTCTTCGGCTCACCCGTAATGCTGTCGAAGGTCGAGTCCAGAAAGTTCCCGAACTGCTTGCCCTTGTCTTGCATGTAGTTGACGGCAGCGTCCATGTCCGCACTGACTGGCTGGCAGGGAACAAGCCACATGGTCAGAGCCAGGGCAGGAATGACAAGGCGTTTGGGAAGATGGGACATAGGGCGCTCCTTGGGGTGCTGTCCTGGGCACTGCCGGGACTTTTGGGGACATTGCGCTTGGCAGTCTGCTGCACTTTGCCTGTTGCAAACCTATACCTTGGCAAGCTACCTTGTGGCAAGACAGGAGGATCCCATGCATACCTACGTACTCAACGATGGCAACAGCATTCCGGCCGTGGGCTTTGGCGTCTTTGAGGTCCCGGCAGACGGGACTACCTACCAGGCTGTGCGCAGGGCCCTGGATGCCGGCTACCGCCACATAGACACTGCCGCTGCCTACAACAACGAGGCCGAGGTGGGACGGGCCATCAGGGACAGCGGCATCCCGCGCGAGGACATATTTGTGACAAGCAAGCTGTGGATCCAGGACTATGGCCTTAAGAAGGCAGGCCTTGCCATCCGCTTGTCCCTTGCGAAACTGGGTCTGGACTACCTGGACCTCTACCTTCTGCATCAGCCCTATTTCGATGTTCAGGGATCCTGGCTGGCCCTGGAAAAGGCCAGGGACGAGGGCCTTGTCCGCTCCCTTGGCGTCAGCAACTTCACAGCCCGCCTCTGGCAGGAGCACATTCCCCGTTTTGCCACCGTGCCCTGCCTCAATCAGGTGGAGTTTCACCCCTTTTTCCAGCAGCGGGACCTGCGACCTCTGCTGGAAGCACAGGGTGTTTTGCTCGCGGCCTGGTCGCCCCTGGGCCATGGCATGAGAGAGCTTTTGACGCATCCCTTGATCTGCGACATGGCCGCACGCTACCACAGGGAGCCCGCACAGATTATCCTGCGCTTCGAGCTGCAGGAAGGCTGCGTTGTCCTGCCCAAGTCCACAAATCCCGCCCATATGGCGAGCAATCTTGCCCTGTTCGACTTTGGGCTGAACGACAGGGACATGGAAGCCCTGCGCAGCCTCGATACCAATCACGGCACGCGCGACCCGGAAGAGCCGGGCAGGGCCGAATATCTGCTTGCCAAGTACCATGTTCGCAGTCTCGCCTGACAGGATGCGAGCTTCCGCTAGCGTTTTGGGGCCCATCCCCTGCGCTTGCGTAAGCCTTCAGGCTGGCCAGTCAAGCACTTTATGCTCGCCCCTTATTTTGCGACAAAAGAGTCAAGTTCTTGAAATCACGTCGCAACCCCTGACTGGAAAATCAATTGTTGCATTCTGGCATGTCCTTGAGACCCATACCTCTAGCCGACAGTTCTGAAGATAATAGAGTAACATATTGATATCAAAGAATTTTGTGAAAATGTGTGATATTGTCAATTTTTGTGGTTGACAAAGTTCCCGCTCATCGCTATCTATGAGTTGTCAAGTTTTCTTTTGGCATGCCAAACCCGAACGTTCGAACTCGACAGCTGCATCCTTTCCATCAACCCCAACCTAACAAGCTTCATACAGGCCGAGGCTCCCTGGCCCATCTGTCCAATTTCCCTTGCCCACAGACCTGAAAGCCTGGGGCAAAGGAGCCCCAAGCCTTCCGCCACAGCCCCTTGCGGGGCCATGGCCGGCTGGGCAGGACGGATTTCGCACGCACCCTGGCAAAACCGGGGCACAGGGAAGAAAAAGAGTTTTTGCAACAAGAGAAGGAGAACCGTATGTCCGTATCGTCGGTATCATCCGCGGTCGGGACAGACACAGTCCCGACAGGGGCCAGCACCACTGGCGCCCGCTCCGATATATTGGCAGGCAATGGAGAATTGCCCCTGCAGGTTGAAAATGGCGACATGTCCTCGCAAGCCAAGGGATCTGCTTCAGTGAAGAAGAGCTCTGGCAGCAGGAACAAGGCCAGTGCCGCGGCCAGGAGCAGAAAGAGAAAGGCCAGAACAAAGGGTAGTGCACGCGCCACTAGGGCTCATGCTGCGGCCGGTGAGGCCCTGCCCGTGGAGCCAAAGGCGTGGACAACGCCTCTTCCCCTTGCCACGCGCTCTCTTCCCAGGCTTGACTGCGCAAAGCTTCCCCCTGTGCTTGGGGATTTTTGTGTGGGCCTTTCCCGGGAACTGCAGGTGCCCGAGGAACATGTGCTCGCCTACGCCCTGGGCGTGGCGGCTACGTGCGCCCAGAGCACCTACAGCGTGGAGATGTACGGAAAGAGCACCATTCAGCCCACCAACCTCTTCATCCTGGCGCCCATGACCCAGACAGGCCGCAAGCGCTCTGTCCTGAAGGCCTGCATGGCTCCCATAGGAGAGTGGGAGGCAGCCCAGGAAAGGGAACTGGCACCCCAAATCAACAGTGAAAGCATCCAGAGGATGATCACCAGGAGGGCCATCCGCAAGCTCACCAACAAGGCAGTGGATGCCCAGATAGCGAGAGACACGGCTACCCTCGAGGAGCTGACCACGCAGATTCTCGACCTTGAGAACAGCATCAGCAACCCCACTGTGGCTCCCCACCTTGTGGTAGACACATTGGCAGGCCTTGAGGAGGCCATACACCAACAGCACGAGACCATGTCCCTGGCACGGGCAGACGACAACTGCCTGGACGTCTTCTCCGCGGCTTCTTCCAGGTCCGCAAGGGATCTTGTGCTCAAGGCCTGGGAAGCGGGCTACTACAAGGTGAACAGGAAGAGCACGCACTACAGCATGCGTCCAAGGCTCACCATGACCCTGGCGCCCAGGGCGGACATCCTGGCGGATCCGGCCAAGGCAAGGCTGTTGCAGTCCAGGGGGCTTGCCACGCGCTTCCTCTACCTCATGCCCGATGCGACGCAAACCTTCACTGAGAGCGCCGAGGGCACCGAGGGTGCCAGGATGCCCAGGGAAGTTGCCAGAACCTTCTTTGAAAGGGCCTTGCGCCTTTTGCCAGATTCCTGGGCCAGGCCCAACGAGGCAGTGACCCTCACGCTTTGCGAGGAAGCCCAGCTCATGTGGCTGGAGTACCAGGACAAGGCCGACAGGCTTTGCCGCGAGGGCGAGCTTTCTGCAGGCCTGCAGGAGTGGACCAGCATGTTCGCGGCCGAGGTGGTGGGAAGGATTGCCGCCCTCTTCCATCTTCTGTCTTGCGCGGATCCAAAGAGCGACCTTGTTGTCTCTGCCGAAGAGATGATTCAGGCTCTGGAGCTTGGGGACCTTCTCATGGAGCACGCAAAGCTCGCCTGGGCCATGCTGCTCAAGGAAACACAGGCCGACGCCGCCCGCAGGGTTCTGGACGTTGCCACGCGCAATTCCTGGAACATCTTCTCTGCCAGGGACTGCTTCCAGGTCCTCAAGGGACAGGTGCTCTTTCGCACCATGAAGCCCCTGAACAAAGCCCTGGAGATCCTCGTCGAGCACGGCCATATCCGCACCATCACCGTGAAGGGCAAGAGCGGAAGAGCCATGCTGCGCTATGAGCTCAACCCGGCCCTTGTCACCTGGCAAAGAGCCGAAGAGGTCCCTTCCGAAGCCGCAGAGACAGCCGATGCCCTGAGCGCAGCCACGGCCAGCGCCGCAGTTGCGGACACCGAGGGCCAAGAGAAGGAGACCCATCCCGTGCGTTCGCAATCCATGGCCGCAGACGGCAATGAAGCAGCCTGACAAGGCTCTCGCCTTGGGTTGTGGGGGCCTCGCATGGGGCAATACAAAAGCCCATACGACGAGCCCTTGTCCTTGTGCGAGCTTGTGCGAAGCTGAGAGCCAGGCATAGCCAGAGCCCGAACCACCCTTTGCGAGGAAAGGCCCCGGACTCCCGAGACAATGACTCAAGCCTGTTAGAAATCCCAGCCAAGCTGCAGGCCGACGTTCACTGCCGTGTACTCTGTGCGGAAGAATTCGCCCCCCAGATCCACCTGCACAAAGAAGTTCGAGGGATGGGTGAGGCGGATGCTCGACTGCACAAGCATGGAGTCTCTGCCGGGCAGATCGGTTGCTGTGGCAAAGCCGTAGTCGCCGTATTCCCTGAAGGAGGACTGTGTGCGGAAGGTGGCGTCCAGAGTCTCGTGGCGCCAGGCTGCCAGAAGGTCCAGGCCAAGGCTTGCGCCGTTCTCGAACCTGGTGTTCCAGCCCGCGTGTGCGCCAAGGGAAAGCAGAAGCGACTGGTAGACAGTCTCGTCCACCTCGAGCCGTGCAGCCTGTCCGGACTGCTCTTCTATCCCTGGGCGCTGCAGGAAGCTGTACTCCATCCAGGCCAGGGGACCTGCGTCAAGATGCCCGTTTTGGGTCTGCCAGCTCCAGTCCTTGCCAAGGCCCACAAGGGCGCTACCGCCAAATCCGCTCCAGCGGCTCTCGTTGGTGCGAACGTAGTTGCCTATGCGCACCTCGCGGTCCATTTCGCCGCTCTCAATGCCGAGGCGCCCCTGGGCCGTGACCCAGAAGCCGTCCCAGGAAGAGGGCGCGAAAAGGCCCTGCAGGCCCACAAAGGCCGACTGTGTGTCTGCCTGGGCCTCGTGCCTGTCGGACACATGGGTGCGCCGCGCGGCAAGAGCCACATGGGCGCCCAGAGTGAGGCCGCTCTCGAAGGACCTGTCCGCGCCGACAACAAGGCCAATGCCTGAGCTCTTCCAGGACGAGACCGTGCCGTGGCTTCCCTGCCAGGAACCGGAGCCATAGGGTGTTGCCCAGAACTGCCAGTTCTCGGCGTTTGGGTCTTCCTCTCGCACGGCCAGCGCGCGCCTGGCGCTCTCGTTGCCAAGCATGCGCCGCAAAATGAGCAGGTTGAACTCGCTTTGCTGGGCAAGGGAGGCCCGGGCAGAGGCGTCGTAGGCCTCTGCGCCCAGTGTGTCCAGAGCGTCACGCACCTCGTGGCTATCGCGGGCGGACCAGTCCAGGGCTGTCAGCAGGCTTTGCATGTCCCCGCGAGCCCTTGCGGCAATGCCCGGCAGGGCGCGACCAAGTTCTGCAGAGCCGGAATTTGCCGCGTAGCGGGCGTAGGCGTTTGCCGGGCGTGTCAGTTCCACACTGGCGCTCTGGTCATCATGTTCGACAAGCACGGTTTCCAGGGTGGGAGAAGCGTCTTCGGCAAGGTAGTGATCGAATCCTGTGCTGTCGCCGCTGCCTACCTGGAGAAAGTCCTGCAGCGTGATGGCAAAGTTATTGCCGTAGAACTGTCCCCTGCTGGGCACAAAGGCCAGGTTGCCGCCATTGATCTCGGCGTTTGCTGCCTTGAGGGCGCTGTGTCTGCCTGTGTTGTCGAAGGTCACAAGCAGGGTACCTTCCTTGTCCTGCGTATAGGTGCCCACAGTCAGGGTGTCCTGCGCAAAGCCGGGTGCCACAATGCCCCTGTTGATCACCTGATTTTTGATTACGCCATCCCCGACAAGCGCGCCGCCATCGTACACAACCACACTGCTGTTTTCGAGTACGCCCCCGCTGCCGTCAGCCTTCCTGGCAATGGCCAGCACGCCGCCGTCCACTATGGTAGCACCCTCGTATGTGTTGGTGCCGCTCAGGATGAGCATGCCTGCCCCGGTCTTGCGCAGGCCAACGTCAAGGGGATTTTTGGGATCTGAAGCATTTTCCATACCGTTGAGCGCCCAGGCGTCTTCGGTCTGCTCAGGCTCTGTGCCAGTGGTCTGGAAGTCTGCATGGTGATAGTTGTCGTCCCACACTCTCTGAGCGATGTCGTTGGCAAATTCGGCCACATACCCCTTGGTGTCAAAGGTTTCCAAGGCAAACTCCTTGTCCAGTTCCTCGACCCTCACCACATTGTCCACGGTCATGCGGTTGGCGTCGAGCAGGGCAGGGCCGCGCACGGCCTTGCTCACATCAAGGATGCCCTGTCCAAAGACCTGCTCCTTGGTGAGGACCTTTATCTCAAGGTTTTCCCCTTCTTCCAGCTTCTGCAGGGCATAGGAGGACCAGCCTAGCTAGGCTTTCTCATCCAAATCAATGTGGTTTTGTACCAGCGCCTTGATGGTGTCAATGTCGGGGTTTTTCAGGTTAACAGTGTACGTTTTGCCACCAGCCTCAATAGTCGTCGAGCCATTTTTCCAGATTTGGTCAGCCTCTTTCTTGTCTTTGGCAATAATTACCAGACGCACGGTTTCGACTAGGTTTGATTCCTTATTCTCCGGTGGTGTGGTGTAGAGAACCGTGTATGGCGGGGCTTCGAAATCCCTGTTTGCCGTTGTCAGCACAGAGTCCGCCAGCTGCTTGCCAGTCATCCATGGATAGGCCTGGGCAACCAGGGCCAGGGCGCCACTGACAACAGGTGCTGCCATGCTGGTGCCCGATTCCATCATGTATCCGTTGTCGGCCGCGTTGAGCGAGTTGATTTCGCTGCCAGGAGCCATGATCGTGTACAGCTCGGATCCCGTGGCGAGATTGGTAAACATGGGAATGCTTGCCGGGTTGAGAATCAGCCTGCCGTCTTCCCCTCTTGTAATGCAGCCATTGTTGGCGTTGATGGCTCCTACACTAATCCAGTTTGCCATGTAGCCCTGGCCCAGATACCTTCAGGGGGCCAGCCCAGATCCCTGCGTCAAAGGCCACGCCGTGCATGCCAATACCGTCGCGCCTGGCCGCGATAATCCCAGCCACATGGGTACCATGTGTAATATGCTCCCAGTCAGCTGGCACATCTATGGTCTCCGCCTTGCCCGCCAGTTCCGGGTGATCCACGCGCACTGGCGTATCCAGCACGCCAACGGTCTGCCCAAGGCCCGTGTAGCCCAGGGCGTAGGCGTCAGCTGCGTTGATGATGTCGAGTGCGTTGCTTTCCCGATATTCCTCGGTTTTGAAGCTTTCGGCCGACTCAGCCAGGGCAGGAACCGGCTGGATTGTCAGGATTGCCAGGATTGATAGGGTTGACTGGATCAGCAAAAAGAAACTGAAGGCAGCAGGGGTGAGTATGCGCATGTGTGGCTTCCTTGGAGGAGGGGAATCTGGAGGAGGGGAGAGGTGAAGGGGGGAGGTGAAGGGGGGATTTCAGGGGGAAAGACGTGCTTTGCCTGCAACAGGCAAGACAAGAGGGGAGCAGGCCCTTGTGGTGCCTGTTCCCCTCGTTTGTTACTGGGCCTGCTTGTCCGCACTCTGGAGCTTGCCAGCTTTCTGGACCGCGTCGTTGCCGGCTTTCAGAAGCTCGCCCATGTGCTTTTGCACAAGTTCGCACTCTGCCTTGGAGGGCCTTGGCATGTCGCGGTAGAGCTTCTTTGCCTGCTCGCCCTCGGACACAAGGACCAGGGCTGCTGCGGACTTGCCCATGATGCAGAAAAAGCGCCTGGCGTCCCAGCCGCGGAATTCCACCCACTGGGCAGCTGCGGGAGCGTAGTGGAAGTCGGGCTTGCCCTTTTTGACTATGGGGTAGGCCTTTTCATTCTGCTGGCGCATCCAGGCGCGAAAGTCCGGCAGATGGCGGATGAAGCGCAAAAGCTCCTCTTCCGTGAAGTCCGGCTGGTTTTCGTAGACATTGACGTCGCTGACCCTGGGAAGGATCTGCCGAAATTTTGGAGGCTGGGCTGTGGTGTCCTGCTGGGCTGCCAGGGCTGGCCAGCAGGCCACAAGGCAGCCCAGCAGCAGGAGTGAGACAAGTTTTGCCATGGGTTTCCCGTTAGTAGCGTACAAGGCTCAGCTGGTTCAGCTTTTCCATGTCGTGGAAGGACTCGACGTAGCGTATGGTGCCTGTCTTGCCGCGCAGAACCAGGCTATGGGTAATGGCGTAGCGCGAGGTGTAGCGCACGCCGTGGAGGAAGTCGCCGCCTGAGATGCCTGTGGCCGCGAAGAAGCAGTCGTCGGAGTTGACCAGGTTGTCCGTGGTGAGGATGTCGCGCAGATCGTAGCCCGCGTTCTGGATGTTTTCCTTTTCCGGGTAGGACTGGGGATCCAGGCGGGCCAGGATCTCGCCGCCCATGCCCTTGATGGCGCAGGCCGTGATGACGCCCTCGGGGGTGCCGCCTGTGCCCATCATGATGTCCACCTCGTTTCTGGGGTCTGCGGCCATGAGCGCGCCTGCCACGTCGCCGTCCGTTGCCAGCTGGATGCGGGCGCCGGCGTTGCGGATTTCGTCAATGAGCTTCTGGTGCCTGGGCTTGTCGAGCACAAAGACCAGGAGATCGCGTACGTTCTTGTCAAGCGCCTTGGCCACGCGCTCGAGGTTCACGCTCACGGGCGCATCCAGATCCACCACGCCCTTGGCTCTGGCGCCCACAACAAGCTTTTGCATGTAGTAGGACTGGGCCAGGTTGAACATGGATCCCTTGGGGGCTATGCCCACAACGGAAATGGCGTTGGGGCGGCCGTAGGCCAGCAGGTTTGTGCCTTCCACAGGGTCCACGGCCACGTCGAGCTTCGGGCCGTCGCCCATGCCCACCTTCTCGCCCGAGTAGAGCATGGGTGCCTTGTCCTTCTCGCCCTCGCCAATGACCACCATGCCGTCTATGTGTATGGTCGAGAAGCTGTTGCGCATGGCTTCCACCGCTGCGCCGTCGCCAGCTTCCTTGTTGCCGCGCCCGACCCAGCGGGCGGAGGCAAGGGCAGCGGCTTCGGTGAT
>CALVGM010000099.1 GCA_944327095.1 uncultured Desulfovibrio sp.
TAGTAGAGGCCTATGCCCACCAGGGGGATGTTGAGATCACTGGCACTCTTCAGGTGGTCGCCGGAGAGCACGCCAAGGCCGCCAGAGTAGATCGGTATGGACTCGTGCAGGCCGTACTCTGTGGAGAAGTAGGCAATGGGGTGCTCGCTGGAGATGACCCCACAGGGTTCGCACTTTCTTGCCATGTACTGGTCAAAGGCCTGCAGAGTCTCCTCGTAGAGGTTCATGTAGGCAGAATCGACCACCACTTCGGCCAAAGCCTCCGCGCTGGCGTTTTCCAGGCACTTGATGGGGTTGTGGTTGCTCTTTTGCCAATACTCCGGGGCAATGCGCGAGAAAAGTTCCCAGCAGGCCGGATTCCAGCACCACCAGATGTTGTTGGCAAGCTCCCTGAGCCTTGCTATGGGCTTGGGCAGGGCAGAATAGGATATGAAGGAATGCAGTGTTGGTGTCACAGAAGCTGTTCCGCTGAAGTAGGCCGTAGTCCTGTCCGAAATGCTGGCCTTGAGTTCCAGACCGGCGTCCAGGGCCTTGGCTACGGCAATGTCGTAGGCCTTGAGGTAGTAGGAGAAGAAGGAAGACCAGTCGCACAGGGCTGCGGTGGCGCGCGCTGCCTTGCACAGCTTCATCTGCTCTTCCTCGGACAGGGTCACAAAGCTCTCGATGTACTGCTCTATGCCTCGGACCACGTCGGCGTTCCTCTGCTGCCTTCTTGGCACAATGGCAACGCCTGTCTCGCTGTTGCCGCCCTGGCAGTGGGTGCGTACCCACAGGCCGAAGCCGGACAGGTCCGTGGTGACAGTGGGCACGCTGTAGGCAATGCTTTCCTCTGGCGTGTAGCCCCAGGGCTCGTACCAGGAGGGGAAGCAGCCAAGATCCACGCCTGTGAGCAGATCACTGTAGCGCAGGTTGAAGAAGCCGTCGTTGCCGTTCAGGAGCGCAGGGTTGAAGACCACGTACACGTGATCTTCCTGTTTGTTGACAAGCCCCAGGCGCTTGCAGGTGGTCAAGATGGGGTCTTCGGCAGGGTTGTGCACATGGTGCGAGGTGATCCAGTTGCCGCCGTCTGTGGGAAGCTTGGATGGATCCCCGCTCACCGCGTCCAGATTGACCCCCGAGTGCCCGCCCATGACAGCGCATATGGCCAAAACATGGGTCTGGGAGTCGCCAAGGCTCTTGTTGAGCTCGGCAAGGGACTGCAAGAAGACATCTATGCCCTTGTTGACGAACTCGTAGCGTCCGGAAATAAGGACAATCTTTGTCTGCTCGGGAAGCGTGAAGCGCAGAAGCTTCGAGCAGGAATCCAGGATGCTCTTGCGGATAAGGGAGGGTTTGACGCGGCTTGTGCTGTAGTCGGGGATGACGCGCAGATCAAGGACGTTGGGCGTCACAATGTCCGGCTGGCGTCCAAGAACAATGCCTGCCTCATCCCCTGTGAGACTGCTCACTGTGGTAAAGCAGTCCGCCTCCCTGGCAGAAGCTGTCTCCATGGAGCACTTGGCAGTGATGCCAAGCGCTGCCGCTTCCTGGCGGGGATTGATGGGCTTTTGCATGCTGTTGCCATAGAGATCCTTGCCGTTGCCGCACATGCTGCGGCCCAGCATGGTGGCGTGGGTTGTGAACACGGTCCCTATGGTCGGGCAGTAGTGCTTCAGGTACAAAAGCCCTGCTCCGCACATCCACTCGTGGAAATGGGCCACTGCTGGTGCGCCCACAGGCTCCACAAAGTGCTGGTAGATGGTCTTGATCACCTCGCCGCAGGCTGTAGCGAACATGACAGGCTCCACATAGTCCCAGCCGCCGGACATGGAGTCCACCTGATAGTCTTTCCAGTACGCGTAGAGGAGCTGGTTCTGGTTGTAGCGGTTGCGGAAGTCGACCAGAATGACCTTGGGGTTGCCGGGAATGGCCCAGTGGCCAAGACGGCACTTCAGGCCATGGGCCTCCAGGGTCTTGCGGATGGGCTCCATGGACGGGCCAAAGTCTTCCTCAAACTCCGCGTTGTTGCCCAAGTCAGGTCCCAAAAGCCAGTAGTTCTCGCCAAAGTTGTCAACAGCCTGCAGGGCCTTGCTGCTGACAACGGCGTAGATGCCACCAACCTTGTTGCAGACTTCCCAGGAAGTCTCGAAAAGTGTGATATTGCCGTAATCCATGTACGCTCCAGATGCTGTCCATCTTGTGTTCGGATGTTGGATGTGTTCGGATATGTTTTGCCTGCTGTGGCCTGCCAGATGTGGTCTGTCTGATACGCTCTGTCTGACATTGCTCTGTCGGACGTGCTTGAATGCAGTCTGGTTGTCAGTTGTGATGCGCCCTTTTTGTGCAGGCAGGCAAGTGGAGACCCTTTGCTTTTTGCCCTGCACTCCCCATTCAGAAAGAGGGTACGGGCTTGCGGGAACAGATACGTTCCAAAGTATGCGTTTGGGTGAAAATTGGACGAAGCTTGCAAGGCACTCGGGCAAGCCCCCAGGTGTCGGGACAAGGGGAACAGGGCCCTTGCCAGAGCCCATTGCTCGTCAGCAGATTCTTGGCAGGAGCGCTCCCTCAAGCATGCCGAGATAGCGCTCTCCGCCTATGCGGGTGCGCAAGACAACGCGGCCCTCATGGTCTTCGGTCACTTCCCCTATGCGACTGGCCTCCCTGCCAAACTCGCTTGTCCGCATGGCGGCCAGGGCCCTGTCCGCGTACCTTGCCGGCACTATGCAGATGCACTTGCCCTCGTTGGCAAGATAGAGGGGATCGAGCCCCAAGAAGGAACAGCCTCCGGCAACCTCTGGGTGCACGGGTATGCTCTCTTCCTCGAGCACCATACCCACTCCGGACTGCTGCGCTATCTCGTTCAAGGTCGTGGCCAGGCCCCCGCGGGTAGGATCGCGCAGGACATGGACCTCTGGCACAGCCTCAAGCACGGCCTGCACCAGATCGTTTAAGGGGGCAGAGTCCGAAGCAACGCCGTTCAGGGGCAGATTCTCTCTGGCGGACATGATGGCAAGCCCGTGATCCCCCATGGCACCGCTCACAAGGATGGCATCCCCGGGACGCGCACTGTGTCCAGAGGGAGCAGGCGTGCGCACAATCTGGCCAATGCCCGTGGTGTTGATGAACATGTGGTCGCAGGCGCCCCTTGGCACCACCTTGGTGTCGCCGGTCACAATGCGCACATGGCTTTTTTGGGCAGCGGCTGCCATGTCCGCCACCACTTTGTCCAAAACGTCCAGGGAAAGCCCCTCTTCCAGAATCATGGCGCAGGTCAGGTACAGGGGGCGTGCGCCCAGCATGGACACGTCGTTGACTGTGCCGTGCACGGCAAGGCTTCCTATGGATCCGCCGGGAAAGAAGAGGGGCGTCACTGTGTAGCTGTCCGTGGACATGGCAAGAGGGCCCTGCATGTCCAGAAGGGCCGCGTCGTCCATCACGTCCAGGATGGGATTTTTGAAATGGCGGACAAAGCACGAGCTTATGAGACGCTGGGAAGCGCGTCCGCCGCTGCCAGCGTCAAGAAGAAGACAGTTATCCATACACCAGCCCCGTTTAATAGGTCCGCCAGATGAGCGCTTCCTGGCGCCCGCACGCGCGGTCTTCGCGGTAGGAGAAAAAGGATGCGGCATTGCTCGCTGTGCAGATGTCAATGCCGTAGATATTGCGTGCGGAGACCCCTGCCTGCACAAGCTGATCTCTGGTCATGCCCCACAGATCCATGGTGCTGGTGGCAAGGTCCAGGTATTTGGCAAAATACCCGCCCCACTCCACGCCAAAGTGGGTGAACCTGGCCCTGGCAGGCCCAAGGCTCGGGCCCCTGACAGCCACGCAGTCCGCGGGGCGTATCTGGTAGGTCTGGCAAAAGGCGCGCACGCCGGTAAAGGGGAAAAGCTGCCTGTTGCCGCGCCAGCCCACATGCAGGGCCGCGATGTACTTGCCGGACTTGTGGGCCAAAAGCAATGGCTGGCAGTCCGCGGTCTTGATCATGAGGGCCTGGCCCACGCTCTGGGTGGCAAGGCCGTCCGCGTCCTCGCTGGCAGGCGTGTCCGGATTTGCGTTGGCAGGCTCGAAAACCATCCTGTCCCCGTGCACCTGATGCACCTCGGCAAAGGAGGAGACCCCTGCCAGGGCAAGCAGATCCCTGCGGTTTTTGGCAACGGCCTCGTGATCCACATTGTCCCTGAAAACTATGGTTCCCTCGGACGCGTCCTCGCTGGCAGGCGTGCGCATCTGAAAGAGACAGCCCACGTTGTCTATGCCCGGAAACCTGAATTGAAGTGCTCTGACTGCCACGACTCTTCTACTCCTTGCCTGTGCTGCGCTGCGTCCTGTCTGTGGCAACAAGACCCTGTTCGCTGCAGATATGGGTCATGGGCACGTCCCACGGCTCGCCAGCCCAGGGCGCGACTATCTGAAAGGAATAACACAGGCCAATCCTAGTCAGAATGTCCGCTGCAGTAAAGAAGCGATCGTAGTAGCCGCCGCCATAGCCGACCCTGTCCCCCTTGAGGGAAAAGACAAGGCCTGGCACAACGCACAAATCCAGACAAAGTTCTGCAGCGCTCACCCCCGAAAGCTCGCGACGCGGCTCCAGAATGCCGAATTGCCCGGGCACAAGATCGTCCGGGGAGTCCACCCGCACAAAGTCCATGATCCCCTTCTCGCCCTGGCGCATCCTGGGAAAAAAGACCTTCTTGCCTGCCCAAAGGGCCCTTGCAAAGAGAAGGCTTGTGTCTGTCTCGCCCTTGGCCGCAGCGTACAGGGCAACGCTTTGGGCTTCCTGCCACAGGGACGAGGCCAAAAGATGTCCCTGCGCCTTCAGGGAGAGGTCACTGGCCTGCTCCCCTGGTTGTTCAAGGCGCTTTTTGCGCATGATCTGTCTCAAGGACCCGGATGTGTTTGCCTGCACGGCCATGTTTCCCCCTTGCGCCGCCCTGCCAGGTTCCTGCCCAAGAGAGGGTCGAGAAAGCTGACGGACTGGCAATCGAATGTGCGCCTTCTCTATATGGAGCGCGCCGCAAGAGTCAATGCGTCCGGCCCCTTGGCCCAAAACACCCTCTTGCAAAATATTCAAAACTACGTAGTCTGTGCCCAAGCTTTACGGGCAGCTGCCTTTGCGCTCTTCCATCCCAAACGATCCCTGCCTCTCTTCCCAAAAGGACCGCTGTCGCATCCACCACATGGACGCGCCTCTCCCTTAACGCAGGTTCAAGCAAAAGCATCGCCGGATGGCTGGCCAGGGAAGAACAGCGTGCGCACGCAACAAGCCCTCCCTTTGGGGACAGGGCCCTGTTTTTTGCCTTGGCGCCCCACAAGCGCTCCTCCCAGCCAGGAGAAAGAAGGCTGCAATTTTTCATATGTCCGGAAACCATGGCCGGACTCTTCAGGATTTTGTATGACAGACAATGAAAGAGCACCTGTTTCGGAGACACCTACCCATGCAAGCGGGGCAGCGGAAAAAAGGCCCAGACCCAGCAGAACCACACAGACACGGACTGTGCGCAGCCCAAGAAGCGCCAAGACAGCCAAAAGGCCCTCGGTGCGCACACGAAGCGCTGCGCAGGCCCCTGTAGCACAGACCCAGACCACACAGACAGCATCGTCCCAGGAGCCGGACAAGAGCAAACTCTCCCTGGCGGATTTCATGGCAACAGTTGCCTCTTCCGATCAGGGTCAGCAAACCGCCATCCTTGCCGAAGCCACTGACCAGAACTCCATCAGCGGCGCGTCCTTTTTCGAGAGCATAGCCAACAAGAGCTTTTTCCAGCCCCGCAACAGGGCCAGCGCTTCTTCAGACAGCAGCCAGGCTACAGCAATGGCTGAGGACGCGAGCGAAGGCGCAAGGATCTCCCGCCCTGCCCCCAGAAGGGGACGGCCTCGCAAGACGGCTGTGACAGCGCACGAAGCTGCGCCAGAACAAAACGCGGAAGCAAGGCCCGCGCAGGAGCGCAGACCCCCAAAGGGCCAGGCCTTCTGGGATCTTCTGACACAGGCCGAAAACAGAACGAAAGAGCCTGCCGGGCAGGCGGCAGGCACTGGCAGCGATCAGGCAGGAGCAGACTCTTCCTCCAGAAACTGGAGCGCCTGGAGCGGCTGGGAAGCCTGGGATGAGCCCGGCTCGGCCGACGAGAACGCCCCTCTGGAAACAGGCCTGTGGAGCACTGCCCGCAAGAAGGCAGAGCCTGTGCAGGAGGACGTCCGCGACGCAAGGCCCCTCGCAGAGGCAAACGATGTTCAGTCTGTGTCTTCAGATGCGAACAGCGCTGCCAAGGCTGCAGCGTCCGATGAGCCGGACTTTTTGGCGGATCTTCCCCAGGCTGAGCTCTCCGAGGACGAATGCGCTCCCATGGACGCGCCCGAGGTCTATCTGGAAGAAGACGAAGACGACAGGGACCCTGTCCGCTTTCCCGGAACAGGGTCCGAGGAAGGACGTGAGGCAGAAGAGAGCTACGCGGAAGCAGACCTGGACGAAGTACTTCCTGCCGAAGTGGCCGACGCAGGCGAGAGCGAGGAGGCAGACGTTGCCCAGTCCTCCAAGCGCCGCCGCAGGGGCCGCAGGGGCGGCAAGAGCCACAGAAAGGCCGCTGTCCAGCAGGAAAGCGAAGCGAGCGGCGAGGAGACTGCCGAGGAGCCTGAGGCCCGCTCCGACGCGAGATCGGACACAAGCCAGGCCCTGCGCCACAACAAGCGCCGCATGTACATCAGCATTCTTCCGGGAGAACAGGTTGAGGTTGCCATCACAAGCAACGGCATCCTCGACGAGTACTACCTCGACATGCTCCACCAGAAGAAGCTCAAGGGCAACATCTACCGCGGCATCATTGTCAACATCGACATCAACCTGCAGGCTGCCTTTGTGGACTTTGGCGCGGAAAAGAACGGCTTCTTGCAGATAGACGAAATCCACCCCGAGTACTACACCTCCTCCCAGGAGTTTGTGCGCGGCAAGAAGTACCCGCCCATCCAGAATGTCCTGCGCCTCGGACAGGAAGTACTGGTGCAGGTGGTCAAGGAACCAAACGGCAGCAAGGGTGCCTTCCTGACAACCTGGATCTCCCTGGCAGGACGCTTCCTGGTGCTCACCCCAGGGCAAGAACAGATCGGCATTTCCCGCAAGGTCAACGACGAGGGCGAGCGCCATCGCCTGCGCGAACTCATGAACGGCATTGACCCTGGCGACGATCTCGGCGTCATTGTGCGCACAGTAAGCGCTGGCGTGACCCAGACAACCCTCAAGAATGACCTTGCCTACCTGAAGCGCACCTGGAACGAGGTGCGCCGCCACGCCACGGGCGTGACAGCCCCTGCCTGCGTCTACAGGGAGCCAGGGCTTCCTGAGCGGGCCGTGCGCGACTACCTCACGGACGATGTGTGCGAAATCTGGGTGGACAACGCGGACATTGCCGGACGCATCCGGGATACCGTTGCCATGCTCTTCCCCCAGAAAAAGGATCTTGTGCGCGTGCACAACGACGCGCGCCACTCCCTGTGGGAGCGCTTCAACCTAAGACGCCAGCTCGATCAGATCTACAGCCGCGAGGTGCTCATGCCCTCTGGCGGACGCCTTGTCTTCGACCAGACCGAAGCCCTGATGGCCATTGACATCAACTCGGGCAAGATTTCCTGCAAGGGCAACTTCGAAAACATGGCCTTCAAGACCAACATGGAGGCAGCCGAGACCATTGCCCGCCAGCTCAAGCTGCGCGACATTGGTGGCCAGGTCGTCATTGACTTTATCGAAATGCGCGAGCACAAGCACGTGCTCGAGGTGGAGCGGACCCTGCGCAACGCCATGAAAAACGACAAGGCCAGGCACGATGTGGCTCGAATGAGCTCCTTTGGCCTGCTAGAGCTGGTGCGCCAGCGCACAGGCACCTCGGCCATCTCCATCTCCATGGAGCCCTGTCCTGCCTGTGGCGGCACAGGCCTGCGCCGCAATCTCGAATGGCAGTCCCTGCAGGCTCTGCGCGACATTGCAAGGCTTCTGCGCTCCAGGGCAACCTCGCCCTGCCGCTACGAAATGACCCAGGAACTCGGCCTCTATGTCCTGAACCACAAGCGCGATTCCCTGAAGGAACTGGAAAAGCAGTACGGGAAACACATTGAAATCATCATCAGACCCTAAGGGACAAGCTTTGGAAGACATCTCCGGAGAGGGCCAGGTTCCTGGCCCTGCCCCGGAGGGCAATCACCTGCTCATGCACATGTGCTGCGGGCCCTGCGCCTGCATCTGCCTGAAAGTCCTTCTTGAGGAAGGCTGGCACATCACAGGCTTCTGGCACAATCCCAACATACAGCCCCTGGCAGAATACCTGCGCCGCAGAGAGGCTGCTGGCGAGACGGCTGCCTACTTTGGCATAGACATGGTCTATGACGACGCGTCCTGGGATCTGACGTCCTGGCTAAGGAGAGTTCAGGGACGGGACACTCCTCCGCAGCGCTGCAACTACTGCGTCACCTCACGCATGGAAGCGTCCTTTGCCAAGGCAAGGGAGCTTGGCTGTACCCATGTCTTTTCAAGCCTGCTCTATTCCCGCTACCAGCCCCACGAGGCCATACGGGCAGCTGGCGAAAGACTGGCTGACGAAGAGGGGGCGCCTGCCTTTCTCTACAGGGACTTCAGGCCCTACTGGCAGGCAGGCATTGATCTCTCAAAGGAAATGGGCATCTACAGGCAGCCCTACTGCGGCTGCGTGTACAGCGAGGCAGAGCGCTACGCAAAGAAGCTGGCAAGGCTTGTAAAGAACGCTGGCTGAACACCCAAACCAGACAAAGAGGAAGCCCCATGTATGGCGAGCCCTTTTCGACCATTCCCGTAGAAAAGCTTGTCGCTCTCTTTCGCACAGCAAAGGCCATGCACTCGCCAAGAGTGAAGATACTCAAGGCCCACTTCAACTGCGAGGGACACGCGGCTACGGCAAGGCAGCTTGCCAACCTTGTGGGCTACAAGGGGCATCAGGGGGTCAATCTGCAGTACGGGAAATTTGTGCAGGCTTTGGCTCTGGAATACGGCGAGACAAATATCCCGAACAGATACCACACGGACTGGCTGAGATTTTTGATGGACTATACCAGGGAGCCCAATCAGGAAGGCGTGCTGACACTCTGGGACAATGTGGTGCAGGCCCTGCGGGAACTTGGCTGGTAGCAACGCAGAACAAGAGGTCGGGAGAGGCATGATCCTGCTGGACGCAATCACACAAGTCCTTACCGAAGCCGATGAGCCACTTCATGTGGCTGATATTACTGAAAGGATACTTGGACAGGGGCTTTGGCAAACCAAGGGAAAAACGCCTGCGGCCACAGTGGGAGCCAGGCTGTATACGGACATCAGGGACAGGGGAGAAGACTCACCCTTTGTGCAGACTGCCCCGGGAACGTTCTCGCTGAAAGACAAACAGCCCAAAGGGAACAAAGAGATTGATTCCAGACAAGGGGGTGATACTCCAGAGGCTTCTGCTACTGCAAAAAACTCCTTTACCAGCTGCGCCGAGATGGTGCTTGAGCGTTTTGCGGATCAAAAGCCCATGCACTACAGGGAGATCACGAAAAGGGCTATCGAACAAGGATGGCTGACGACAAAGGGCAAGACGCCTGAAGCCACCATGTACGCGGTGATCCTCACCGAGATCAAAAGACAGCAGGAGCGTGGGGAACAACCCCGCTTTCGTCAGATGGGAAATGGTCTGGTCGCCCTGAACAAATGGACCAGGCGTGGACTCACTGCCAGTATTGACCTGCACAACGAGCGTGTCAGACAGGAGCTGCACAACAGACTGCTGGCCATGCCTCCCGGCAAGTTTGAGAAACTTGTCTCCATCCTGCTGGCCCGTATGGGCTTTGACAGTATTGAAGTCACCAAAACCAGTGGCGATGGGGGCATCGACGTCAGGGGTGTGCTCACTGTGGCCGGTTCCGTGCGCATCAAGATGGCTGTGCAGGCCAAGAGATGGAAACCTGCGAAGCATGTTCAGGCTCCAACTGTCCAGCAGGTGCGCGGCAGTCTGGGCGCGCATGAGCAGGGGCTCATTATCACGACCAGCGATTTCAGCGCAGGTGCTCGCCAGGAAGCCATTCAGCCAAACAAGACACCTATCGGCCTGATCAACGGCGAACAGCTCGTAGGGCTGCTGATGGAACACGGCATCGGGGTGAAGCGAACTGCGCAGTACCTGTTTGAGATTGAAGACGAACATTTCCCTTCCAGGGAACAGAGCGATTCTTGAGCCACTGTGGCCGCAGGCGCCATCTCTTGCAAGAGCCTGTGACAGATACCTGCTGTGCAGCTCCATTATTTGTTAAATAATTTCAAATATTTGCAGTTGTTAAGTAGCACTTAGCAACTGCCAACACATTGAAACTATTGCATATCTCATGAACGTGACAAGAATCAGGCTCAAGAACTAAAAAAAATCTGCTGTTTTTGCTAGATATGCCAGATATGCAAAAAAGTTCTTGCCAGAAAAATTTAAAGTCCTCTACAGTTTCGGGCAAATATGCCTGTCGATATTGAAACGCAAGACAGACAGGCAAAGGAGAAATTTTATGGCAGATTATACCACGTATATTCAGGATGTAGCAAAGCGCAGTGGTGAGTTGTGCAATACCCTGGTTGAACCTTTCAGGGCGGAAGATGGCACATTTCTGATACCCAAAAACAGAGCTGAAGCAGAAAAGCGCACTCAGATCCTCGAAAGTTGCGTGAAGGATTCCATTTTCGAGATGGCTGGAAGGAACGCCCCCATGATTGCCGGTGTGTGCCCGCGCACTGCAGGGCTACGAGATGAGACACAAGCGCCAGCCCTCCCCCGACTTGCTTGCCAGTGCCCACAAGGCTATCGAAAACGTGCTGCTTTTGACGAACGGCAAAATCATGGGCCCGGGCATTTTCAAAGGTGTGAAGGCAGATGTCGAGGTGCGTAATCGTCTAGTCTCTCTTGTCTTGCCTGTGTACCTGACCATGATCACCTCCAACATGGTCACGTACATCCCCGGTGACTTCAACCAGTCCGAATTTTTCAGGATCAAGAAAATGGCCGCCTCCAACTTTGGCGACCTGAAGAAGGGCGACGTTATCGATTACAACTACAAGGGCATCTATTCCCAGATGGCGCAGACTGCCAGTCTGGGAACCGGTGACGGCTCTACTACCGATTACGCGTTCGACTCCAATACCACATACAGCGTTGTGTACCCGCTCAAGCCCAAGCGTGTTGTGATCTATCTGGATCAGGAACAAATCGGGCGAGACAACGGCGAAGGAACTCTGATGGGCGCAGGAAGCGTGAACAGCGTTACCTACAACGTGAGCGGCACCGTGACCTATGCCGAGGGCAAGGTGTCTGTGAGCATCACGCCTGCGCCTCCTGCGGACGCGGAGCTGGAGATTGATTTTGATGTGGATATTGAAAAGGAACCCAAGCTGATCCCCAAGATCGATCATTTCATGCAAAGCCGCGTCCTCTATCCCCATGAGGTCGCAATCAACGGTGACGCGACCGTGCAGACTATCTGGACACTGCGCTGCAAACTGGGACAGGAGCTCGACTCCCTGACCATGCAGACCCTGCGCAATGTCATTGCAGCCGACAAGGACCGCAAGCATCTGCACGACATGTACCGTTTCTGCCCCAAGGAAGACGTTACCTGGGTACACACCAAGGCCGATGGCATCTCGCAGACCGACTACGAAATCATCATCAAGAAGGCAGTATTCGATGTTGACAACAAGCTGATGAAGGGGAATGGCGTTGCCGGTCTGTCCGGTATCGTGGCTGGTTCCCAGGCTTGCAACGTGTTCCGCTATCTGCCCACTACCTACCTTGAGGTTGCCCCCGGCTACCGCTTCATGGGCCAGCCGCATTTTGTGGGCAGGCTCTTTGGCTATGTCGATCTTTTCTGTGATCCGTATGCACCCGATCCGTGGTCTTGCCTGTGCTACGCCAAGGGCCCCGACCATGGACAGACTGCCTACGTGGCCGGTGACGCTGTTCCCTCGCTCACTTTTGCGAGCGATTACCTGCAAGGCACTGTCATGGGCGAACTGGCCTACCACGAGATGCAACCGTTTGATGGCAGACAGTACCTTCACAAACTGAACTTTGATCCGCTTTCATAGCAGGCCCGAACTCGGCACAAATAGAGACTGTGTTCTCCCGAGCATCGTATGCCATCAGTCGCCGCGCTACGCTCTTGCTTTGGATTTTTTTGCCCTGATAGCCCTGGACGCAGACTTTATCAGCAGAATAGACGCAGTCTCCAGGCAAATACGGGCACAAGGGCGCGGCTGGCACCTGTTTGCCGAATAGGCGAACTGTATCTCCAGACGCTTGGCACCAAGATCCATGTACATTCCTGCCAGGGCATCACACATGTTTGCGGTAAGCCCCTGGGCGGCAGCCTTTGCAAAATCTTCTATGCTGCCGTCTTGGCTGGCCTTTTGCACAGTCAAGTACAAGGCCTCAAGAGACTCATGCAGTGTCGGCACAACGCTTTGCGCATACAGGGCGTACTTCTCGAAAGGAGCATCCACATTCTCTCTTGCAGGCTCGATCGGCACCACAAGACGCACAGCACAACAGCAGCATTCCCCCCAGGCAATGCGGACGCTTTTCAGGAACTCTTCAGCAAGACGAGACGTTCCGTCCCTGTAGCAGACCTTGTGTGCAGCTGCGATGGTTGCAGCCATAAGCAGATCACGAGCGTGGCCCAGGAAATCCACAGCCTGTGCAAGGCCGAGTGTTTCACCCTCACCCTCTTGCGGGAAACAGCCAATGCGAACGACATCAAAGTCTCTCAGGCGCATGTCTGCCACAATAGCAAGTTGCGAACGTTTCTCGATCTTCTCAAGTGCAGCAAGGATGTCGGCAACCCTGTAGGCATAATCCCCAAACTTGACAGCAACAGGAACCAGAAATTCTTCATCCTGCCAGGACCAAATCGCAGCCCTGCCAGAAAGCTCCCCCACCTGCCTGGCTCCCCTGCCGCGCAGATAGGCAGTGATCTGCGCTGGAGAAATGTTTCGCAACGCGGATGAGTCTGTGATGCGCGCTCGCATGTCTCTTTCCTTGCCTGGCAAAAAACCGGTGCAAAATGCAAGTCTGTGGCAGTTACTGAGTTTCGCTCAATAACTGCAAGGCAGGAACATCATTGTACAAACAACGGATTTGCAGCTGAAGATATCTTGGTTTCCGCTCCAGTTCTCCAGGATTCTTGGGCACAAAAAAAGCGGCCTGCATTTTCTGCATAACCGCTGTTGCTTTCAAAGTCTATCCCTGCAGCTTTTCTAGTGGTGGGCCCGGAGAGATTCGAACTCCCGACACACAGGTTCGTAGCCTGTTGCTCTATCCAACTGAGCTACGAGCCCACTGATAGGAAAATGCAGA
>CALVGM010000100.1 GCA_944327095.1 uncultured Desulfovibrio sp.
AGCAACTGCTTCCTTGGGTCCCTCGCTAAAGCGACCGCCCCATCTTGCGTTGGTTTTCATAACTTGAGAGTCTCGCGCTGACAGGAGGCAGGGCCCCTGTCAGCCAGTTAGAGGGTTAATGCAGAAAGCATTTTTTTCCTTCATACCTCACGCAAAGTCAAGGAGCAGAAAAAATCCGCCAACACTTCAGGCCCGCAGCCTTGGGCTGGCACGCAAAAAGGGCAGGCCGAAGCCTGCCCGATGTCCGGTGTCTGTATATGATGATGGCGGAAGGGTTGTGGATGGGCCTTGCTGCTCAAGGCCTCTCGCAGGCCTTGCGCAGGGCAGGGATGATGTCGTTCAGGGCGCCGTCGAGGCCGAAGGAGCGGTCCCTGATGTTTTCGGCAATGCAGATTTCGCCAAGGTTGATGGTCACGTAGGTGGCCCTGGCTTCGCTTGCCACAAGGCGCATGAGGGGCGCCTTGATGAGCTGGTTGCGCCAGCCAATGCCGAGTTCGAGCACAAGGAGCCTTTTGCCGTGGACGCGCTCAAGGAAGGCGCCAAGGCGGCGTTCGCCGTCCCTGTCCGGCAGAAAGTGCTCGTCAGTGGCAGCGTGGATCTGCATGGGGCCGTGGCAGAGCGGGCATCTGGGGATGAGATCCTCTGTGATGCGCCCGCATGTGCGCATGGAGCCGATCATGGCCCGCACAGCTTCTTCTGTGGGATAGAGCCTGTTGTGGCAGGGGCGGGCGCACTGCATGGCAAGCCAGTTGCCCTCGATTTCGAAGATGCGCTCTGGCGCAAGCCCGCAGCGCGCAAAGTGTCCCTCGCCGTTGGAAGTCACCACAAAGTAGTCCCTGCCGGCGAGCAGGGCCACAAGATTCTGCATGAGGGGCGTGGGCGTATAGGAAAGGCAGTAGTGATCGATGAGCCTTGCCCAGAAGGACCACTTCTCCTCCTCGGAGGGCCATTGGGCGCACATGCAGGCAAGGATGCTGTCAAGGTGGTATTTTGCACGTACGTCTCCGAACAGATCCCTGAAGGCCCGGTTGTCGGCAAACAGGTGCAGTCCCTCGCTGATGGACAGGCCATTGCTCGCGCCCACAAGGATGGCGTCCGCCTCGTGCAGTCTTGCTGCGACATCGGATAGTTGTGACATGTCCTTTCTCCCTCGCTAGGCTGCCCTGGGGGCCTGGCTGCTGTCCTCGAAGAGCCTGCGCGCGTCTGCCAGAACCCTTGCCAGATCCCCCACAATGGCCATGCCCCTGTCCTCCAGGGCTTTGGGCAGGAAGTTGTACCTGTTGTTCACGGCAATGTAGCTGGCCCTTGGCAGGTTCAGGGTGAGGTACCAGAAGGGCTCCTGTATGAACATGGGTGTCAGGCGTCCCACGCCCAGTTCCAGGAAGAGGATCTTCTTGTCCTTGTGGGCAAGGAGCCAGCGCGAGACCTTTTCATACTCTGCCTCGTACTTTGTGCCGGTGAGAAAGTTGCCGTAGCCGCGCACCCAGGGGAAGGCCTCCCTGCCGCAGTGCGGGCAGCGGGGGATGAGCTTTTCGGGCACAGAGGTTCCCTCTCCCATGGCAGTGATCATGTTCTCCACTGGTCGCACTGCGTCCCAGGTATCGTCCGTGCAGCAGACCGAACACTGGAAGAAGCGGTGATCGCCCTGTATTTCCGCCACCTTGTCCTCGGGGTAGAGCTTGATGAACTGCGTATCCTGATTGGTGGTGAGCACAAAGAAATCCTTGCCCGCGAGCAGCGCGTCAAGGTCCAGGTAGGGAGGACGCACGGGAGCAGTCAGGGTCGTGTGCAAAAAGGTGGCAAGGTAGCCCCAGAACTCCCGTCTGTCGTCCCAGTGGCGCGTGGTACCGTCAAAGGCCCCCTTCAGGTGGTATTTTTCTGCGAACTTGCCAAAGTATCTGCGGAAGGAGGCGTTGTCCTCGTAGTAGAAGTCGCCCCCGCCGGCAGCGGAAAGGCCCGAGGCGCCGCCCACAAGGACGCAGTCCGCTGCCCTGATTTCCTGCACAAGCCTTGAGATCTGCTCATCCTGGGGCAGGGCAGGCCTTGTGCTCAACTCGTAGGGCGTGCCTCCCGCAGCGTAGACCTGATGGTAGCGGGTGTAGGTCTCCTGTGTCTCGATGACAAGATTTTCATAAAAGCTCATGACAATGCTCCCCTGTACAGGAATTTTGG
This sequence comes from uncultured Desulfovibrio sp., assembly GCA_944327095.1. Classification (GTDB taxonomy): domain Bacteria; phylum Desulfobacterota; class Desulfovibrionia; order Desulfovibrionales; family Desulfovibrionaceae; genus Desulfovibrio. The sequence goes on from CALVGM010000100.1 coordinate 2,173, forward strand.
TGTACATTTATTTATTACAGCCAACACCTACCATGTAGGAGGGGTTTGCCTTCTTGTCAAGAGGCTGTTAGGATAAAAATTACATCAGAAGGAGAACGCCATGAAGTATTCCACCAGGCTCAGCGACGCGGCCCATGTCCTGGCCCTTGTGGCCATGAACGCGGACGATCCCCTGTCGAGCGAGGCCATTGCCACAAGCATTCACACCAACCCTGCCTTTGTGCGCCAGCTCATGTCCGCCATGCGCAGGGCAGGCCTTGTCACCTGCGTCAGGGGACATCCCAGGCCCTCTCTTGCGCGGCCTGCGCGCGACATAAGCCTTCTGGACATCTACAGGGCCGTAGAAGGCAACAAGCCCCTGCTGCATCAGGACACGCACACAAATCCCGAGTGCGGCATTGGGGTCAACATACAGTACGTTCTGCGCGAATGTTACGACACTGTGCAGGAGCAGGCGGAAGAAGCCATGCAGGCAATCAGCCTGCAGGACATACTCGATCGCTACAGTGCACGGATTGCGGGAATATCCCGCAAGGCGCCAGGGCCATTGGCCGCAAAAGAAGGCATGTCTTTCGGGCAGTAGCAAACGCTGTGGACTGGACACCCTGACGTTGGCAGACAATGTTCCGCAGTTTGTCCGACTGGGGCTTGCCCTGTGACAGAGCTGGTGGTGCCCCGCCGGATCTGGCACGGGCTCTGTCGGTTCACGGATTGCGCAAGGTGCGTGATTCCCTGTTCCGACAAAGGGGGAAAAGGCAGGTACCGAGACGAAACTTTCCGGAATCCTCGGGTCATGAGCTCGTCAGCGTGATGCAGGTCTGGGTCAGGGAGGGCAGAACAGAAAAGTGCATTTCGGCCCCATTTTTGCATGGGGTCGAAAAAAAAGGCACTGTTCTCAAAAAAGACAGTTATACTTGAAGACTGGACCTTGTGACACCAGTTCGAGTGTGCAAAAAAAACAAAGGAAAACTTGCACAATCTCCCGGAATATGGCAGTCTCGCAAGAGTCTTGGACATTATGACAAAAAAAATTCTCCAGGGAGTGTGTCTTCTTGTCTCCTGGCCTGTTCCATGTCGGCAAGTAGGCGAGATACATGCTCTTTTGGCAGAAAAGACTCTTTTTCGCGAGGTTGTGTCTCAAGTATGGCCTTTGAACTACGTCAGCAACTCAAGTTGCAGCAAAAGCTCATGATGACCCAGCAGCTGCAACAGGCAATACGGCTTTTGCAGCTCTCCAGACTGGAACTTGTGGAGACTGTCCATCAGGAACTTCTGGAAAACCCCTATCTTGAGGAAAAGCTTCCGGAACGAGTGGAGGAAGCTCCCACAAGCGAGGACATTCGCGAGGGGGACAGGAAGGACGCTGTCTACGAGGAGGAGTCCTCCCGCAACGCGGACTGGGAGGACTACCTGGGAGACTTTGCCAGCGCGCCGAAGGACTATCAGCAGCGCGAGATCCAGGAAGAGGAGGAGAACACCTCTCCTGTGCAGCGCTACGCGGAGAAGACTACTCTTGAGGGGCATTTGCTCTGGCAGCTGCACCTTTCCAACCTGACGGACGAGGAAGTGGCCATTGGCGAGATCATCATTGGCAACCTTTCTTCCTCGGGCTATCTCACGGAGTCCATCGAGGGCATTGCCGAGATGGCCGGCACAGACAGGGAAACAGCCCTGGCCGTTCTGAAGCGCATCCAAAACTTCGATCCCGTGGGCGTGGCTGCCCGCGACGCCAAGGAATGCCTTCTGGCGCAGATTTACGATCGCGGTCTGGACAAGGATCCGGTGCTGGTGGGCATTGTGTCCGAGTATCTGGAGGATTTCGAGGCCAAGCGCTTCAAGCCCATGATGCGCCGCTTCAAGCTCGACGAGGAGGATCTCAAGGAATACCTCCTCATGATCCAGAGCCTGGATCCCATGCCGGGGGCCAGTTTCGGCAGCAGCGAGCCGAACTACATCAGCCCCGATGTCTATGTGCGCAAGATGGGCGACGATTGCGTAATTGTTCTGAACGACGACAATCTGCACCATCTCACCCTGTCCGAGAACTTCGAGAAGGGCATGCAGGGAACGCCAGAGGAAAAGAACTTCTGCGCAGAGAAGAAGAGGGCTGCCAACTGGCTCATCCGCAGCCTCGAACAGCGCAACAGGACGCTGTACAAGGTGATGGAAAGCATAGTGCAGCATCAGCGCGAGTTCTTCGAATCCGGCCCCACAGCGCTCAAGCCGCTCATTTTGCGCGAGATTGCCGAGGACATCGGCATGCACGAGTCCACAGTGAGCCGCATTACGAGCAACAAGTACGTGGCAACGCCCCATGGACTTTTCGAGCTCAAGTACTTCTTCAATTCCGGGGTCTCCAGAAGCGACGGCAGCCAGCTTGCCTCGGAAAGCGTGAAGAACATGATCAAGAAGCTCATCAGCGAGGAAGACAAGTCCTGTCCCCTGCCGGACGAGAACATTGCCGAGATACTGTACAAGAAGCTGGGCGTGAAGATATCCCGCAGAACTGTGGCAAAGTACAGATCCGTCATGGACATCCCTACTTCATCCAAGAGAAAGAAGTCCATTCTCTGATTTGAGGCACTGCACGAAGGGCGCGGCCGCAAGGCTGCGCCCTTCGTGTCATGTCCCGCGCATGGAAGAGCCGTGCCCTCCCGTGTTCCCCGAGGGGCAGCTGGCCCGAACATTTTCTCTCTTCGGTGAAACGACTGCAGCCTGGTGAAGATTTTCTTCAAGCCCGCAGATATGGTCCTGTGCTACAAGTCCAGCCGGAGGTTGCCGCATGGACAACGCACGCACAAAAGTCATTCTGGACAGGGAGCTCGGAGTGGAAAGCTGCCGCTTCGAGGGCACGGTCCGTCCCTTTGTCATGCACTTTCATACCCACTATGTCTTCGGACTCGTGGAGGAAGGCAGCCGGGTCATGCAGTACAGGGGCATGGTGTACCACCTTGGCAAAAAACATGTCCTGCTCATCAACCCCGGCGACAATCACGGTTGCGAGCAGACAGGGGCTGTGCTCACCTATTCGAGCCTTGTCATACCCGTGGAGGTCATGGGGGGCTGGGCGCGTTCCGCTGGCAGGGATGCCCTGCCTGTCTTTTCCCCCAATGTCGTGCCGGACGAGGACATGGCCACCTGCCTGCGCCTGCTCCACAGGGCCATTGCCCTCGGGGAAGAGGCCCTGCACAGGAAGGAAATCTTCGGCTACTTGCTGGATCTGGTCCTGTCCCGCTACGCGCGCGATCCGTCCGACAGCATGGCCGCCTGCAGAAAAGAGATCGAGTGGGCCTGCCACTATCTCGAGACCAGGTACCCGGAGCACATCCTCCTGGACGATCTCTGCGCCGGAAGCGGGCTGAGCAAGTCTACCCTGTTGCGGGGCTTTGTGCGCACCAGGGGTGTCACGCCCCATCAGAGTACCTTGCCAACATCCGCATTGCCGCAGCCAGAAGGCTGCTTGAGCAGGGCATGTCCCCCGTGGATGTGGCGGCACAGACAGGCTTCAGCGACCAGAGCCATTTCACGCGCACCTTCACTGCCTGCATAGGCATTCCACCAGGCCTCTACAGGGACATGCTCGGCACGGAAAAGGCTGCGGGCTTCAGGCAGCAGAAAAGGGGGGCGTAATGAACGGCACCTTTTCCCTCAAGGGGCATGTGGCTGCCCTTCTGACTATTCTTTTCTGGGGCACAACCTTCATTGCCACCAAGGTGCTGCTTGAGTACATGCAGCCACTGGAAATCCTTTTTTCGCGCTTTCTGCTCGGCTACCTTGCCCTGTGGATTGTCGCACCGCACCCCATGCGCAACGTTTCCCTGCGGCAGGAAGCGTACTTTGCGGCAGTGGGCTTTTTCGGCATCTTCCTCTACTATCTCCTGGAAAACATTGCCCTGACCTGTACCTTTGCCTCCAACGTGGGGGTCATGGTTGTGGTGGCGCCCCTGTTCACTGCCATCTTGCAGCGTGTCTTTCTTCCCTTGGAGGGCAGGCTTGAGCCAGGCTTTCTTGCGGGCTTTTTCCTGGCCATGGCTGGCATAGCGCTCATCAGCTTCAACGGTATGAGCTTCTAGCTCTCCCCCAAGGGGGACATTCTGGCTGTGCTGGCTGCCCTTGCCTGGGCCTGCTACTCCCTCCTGTCGCGCAAGGCTGGCGAATTCGGCTATTCCGCCCTGCAGGTCACAAGGCGCAGCTTCTTCTACGGCCTCATCTTCATGCTGCCTGCCCTGTGGCTGTGCGGCGCAAGCCCCTTGCCGAAAAGTCTGGCCGATCCTGTCTGTCTTGCCAACATTGCCTTCCTGGGCCTTGGGGCTTCGGCCATATGCTTTGTGTCCTGGAATTTTTCCATACACGTGCTCGGCACCCTGAAGACCTCGGTCTACATCTACCTCACTCCCATTGTGACAGTGCTCACTTCTCATGTGTTGCTCGGCGAGCCCCTCACAATCCTGATCTGCCTTGGTACCCTGCTGACCCTGGCAGGCCTTGTGCTCTCAAGCGCTGAGAGCCTGCGGCAGGCCTTCAGGCTCTCCTTGCAGGCAACAGGACAGGGAAGTGCCCGGCGGCCCTGAACGAAAAAGCCCGGAGCGCTTGCAGGGATTGCAGGGCTCAGGGCTTTGGGGAATGTGTCGCGCAGGGCCATGCCTGCCCGTTCCTCCTTGTCTGCTTCTCTGTTGGGTCCAAAATGTGGGCTAACTCAGGGAATCTATTAGTTCTCCACCTGTCAGAAGAGCCACAATGACCAGAATGCTCAGTCCGCAGAGAATATAGGCCCTGCGCTGGCGCAAGGAGAGTATGGCCCCGATGGTCGCAAGGGCGTAGACAAAGACCCACTGCAGGTTGGGAAGCACAGGGTAGATGTTCCAGTCAATGAGCGTGGACACCACAAGGCACAATATGGCGTAGCTTGCCAGATAGAGCAGGGCGTGCCAAAGGATGCGGCCAACAAAGCACTGGTGCAAAAGACGCTCCGGGATGATTTCTTCCTGGTCTTCCGTTGCCTGTTCCACGGGATTCTCGGCTTTCCCTGTATCGCCTTCCCGTGCGAGCATGCGGGCCACCCTGTCAAGCAGGCAGTTTTGCTGAATGCGGTACCTGAGCTCGCAGTAGGCGCCTATGTGCGCTGCCACCATGCACAAGACAAGCGGCAGGAGCAAAACGCCTGGCTGCGTCCAGGAAAGGGTTGCGCACAGGGGGAAGAGCAGCAAAAAGGCCATGCCGCCAAAGGGCTGGATAATGGATCCCATGGCCACAATGTCCAGCCACAGAAGCTCCAGGGTGATGCCGAGTGGCAGGGCCACGTCCCACAGATCCGTGGCAAAGGCAGCCACGAGGCTCAGCGCCAGCGGGCGCTCCACCAGGCCTATGATGTGGGAAAAGCGTGCTATGCCTATGAGCACAAAAAAAAACAGTAGGGAATCCCCGACAGAAAGAGATTAGAAAAGCTGTACATGCGGGGGCCTCATCTTTTCGGAGGGAACAGCTCTGAAGTCCAGCTCCGTGTGCTGCGACCTGATGAGCTGGCGCAGCATTTCGATGTCGTCGTCGGACAGGGCCACATGGGGGTAGATCTGATGCCTGCCCTGGGAGTAGTGTATGTTGCCTATGTTGAGCACAGGAATGTGCACCCCTTCCCCGGCAGCTACTCCCACGTCCTGGCAGTTCTCGAACAGGACAAAGGTGTCCGGGCCGCACTGGGAAAGTGTCTGGGGAAGCTCCTCCAGGCGCACGAAATGAACCTGGATGTGCCTTGACACAGCCAGGGTCATGATTTGCTGGCGCAGAAAGTCCCCGGCAAGCTCGTTATTGACAACAACCAGATTCCTGGCACCCGTGTAGGGCATCCAGCCCTCGATGACCTGGCCGTGAATGAGCCTGTTGTCCACGCGAAACCACAAGGCGACTACCTCCCACTGTCGGAGCTTTTGGACGACTTGTCCTGGGGACGGTTCTTCAGCATGGCTCCGGGCACCACAATGCCCTTGATGCCGGCATCGCAGGCCATCCTTGCCAGTTCCTGCAGGGGTGTTGTCCTGGATGTGAAGACCTTGAGCAGCATGGGGAGGTTCACGCCGGTCACCACTTCCACGTTGTGAGAGGCGAGCAGGGAGAGGGCGAGGTTGGTAGGAGTCCCGCCGAACATGTCCGTGAGAATTATGACGCCTGCGCCCTTGTCCAGGCGCTGGGCTGCGTCTTTGAGGCGACGCACTGTTTCTGGCACTTCCTGGCCCACATCCACGCTGATGGACGTGCAGTCGCTCAAAGGGCCGAGAATGAACTCGGCTGTACGCAGAAGCACCGAACCGTAGTCGGCATGGGCCACTACAATAATGCCCACATCCAGGGAACCGTCGTTTGTCTCCGCAGCCATAGGCGCAATCTCCGTTTTGTGTCCGCAGGTTCTGCAAGTGCAGGGAAGTGAATGTGCAAAGAGAACTACCCCTTTTCCCGGAAAATGGCAAGAAATCATGCAATTTCGCGCATGACAGGCGTGCGTGACAGGTCTTGCGTCCAGGCTTTGGGGTGGCTGCCCGTGCGCAACTTGCCCGGGAGCAAGAGAAAGGGAAGGGTGTTGTCTTCTAGCCGAGATTGATGTGGGGGTGCTCGATGGTGGTCGGGTAGCCCGCCTGGCTTATGGCCCTGCCCACGGCCTCGGCCACTGCCACGGATCTGTGATGGCCCCCTGTGCAGCCAAAGGCAAGGGTGAGGCGGTAGCGCCCCTCGCTTTCCATGAGTGGGAGGATGAAGAAGATGAGATCCTCGAGCTTGTTCAGAAATTCCCTGGCCTTGGGGGTGGCGAAGACGTAGTCCGCAACGTCCTGGTCAAGGCCTGTCTTGTCCCGCAGTTCGCTCACGAAGTAGGGGTTGGGCAAAAAGCGCAGGTCAAAGACGTAGTCCGCCTCCTTGGGCACCCTGTGCTTGAAGCCGAAGCTGGTGACAATGACCCTGAGGGCGCGGGCGTTGTTCTCGCCGTCGCGAAAGCGTTTCTGGATCACGCGCCGCAGGTCGTGGATGGAGTACTTGGTGGTGTTGATGACCATGTCCGCCTGGCTGCGCAGCCTGGCAAGGCGCTTTCTCTCCATGAGCACCGCGCTCTCGAGGCCAACGCCCTCCCGCTCCAGGGGATGGGGACGCCTTGTGGTCGCGTAGCGGCGCATGATCTCCGCAGTGTCGGCCTCCAGGAAGATGAGCTGCGGCTTGTAGCCCTGCCTGCGCAGATCCTCGAGCACGTCGTCGATTTCGTTCAGAAAGGCGGACTGGCGTATGTCGAGACCAAGGGCTATGCCCTTGAAGTGCGCCATGGACGGGCGCGACATGAGGCTTACCATCTCCGGTGCCATTCTGGCAGGAAGGCCGTCCACAGTGAAGTACATGAGGTCCTCGAAGACCTGCATGGCCGTGCTCTTGCCCGATCCCGAGAGCCCGGTCAGCACGCACAGCCTGCTGCTCGCGTGCGCCTCCGGCAGGGCCCTGACCGGCGCGGTCTCATCCTCGCTGTGTGCCCTGTCTGTCCCGGGCGCCTGGCCCCGGGGTTCCTGCGCGTCTTGCTGGTCTTTGGGGGATGGGGAAGGGGACTTGTCCATGGCTGACCGCCCGTATGCGGCAGGTTGTGCCCGCCTGTTGCGCAAAAGGGCTCATGCGTGCCATGAGCCCTTTGCAGGTTTGTGTCCCGCTCACGCGCGGGAAAAATGTCCAAAAGCGCTAGACTATGGGATCGATAAGGCCGTAGTCACCGTTGCGGCGGCGGTAGATCACGTTGATGCGGCCGTTGTCTGCGTTGAGGAAGACAAAGAAGTCGCTGCCGATGTTGTCAAGCTGCATCATGGCCTCTTCCACAGGCATGGGCTTGGGATTGAAGCGATCCGTGCCGATGGAGCCATCGTCTTCGGGAGCCTCTGCCTCGAGATTGTAGGTAAAGACGTCGATGGTCG
>CALVGM010000101.1 GCA_944327095.1 uncultured Desulfovibrio sp.
CGACGACGACAACTTTGATCTGGCTCTGCGCCGCTTCAAGAAGCAGGTGGAGAAGGCTGGCATTCTTTCCGAAATGAGAAAGCGCGAGCACTATGAAAAGCCCAGTGTCCAGCGCAAGAAGAAGAAAGCTGCCGCAAGGAAGCGTCTTCTCAAGAAGATGAGAAAGGCCAACCAGGGATAGTTTCTGTCCTGCAGATATTCGAAAGGGTGATGTCACAGTCACCCTTTTTTGTTGCCCTTTTTTTTGCCTGGTCCGCCCCCTTGCGAAGGCTTCTCCTTTTCAGCACAATTGCCGGCAAAAGCCCCTTCTTCACCGGAAATTGCCCATGCACATACTCTTCCTGGCCCCCATACTGCCTGCCCTCTGGCTTGCCTACAAGGCCTTCAGGTCGCCCTTCCCCCTGCCCCTCCGCCTTGTGCTCATGCTTTTGCCCATAGGCATCTCCCAGATCTACAACATACAGCACAGGCTCTTCGGCTCGCTTGCAGGCCCCAATGTGTCCGCAACCCTGCTCGAGGTGCAGATCTGGGCCTTTGCCACCATGATCCTGGTCTTCCTTGGCCTGGTTGTCCTTGATCTTGCAAGGCTGTGCCTGCACGCAGGCACGGCTTTTGCCAGGAAAAGGCAAAAAAGGGCAGAGCAAAAAAAGGATGCGCCCGCCCTTGCCTCGCGCAGATCCTTTCTTGCGGGAAGCACGGCCCTTGGCGTGGGCCTTGTGGTGCCTGGCGCTGCCCTTCTCTCGGGTGCGGGTGTGGCCAACGCCACGGCAACCCCCATTGTCAACGCCTGGACTGTCTTTTTGCCCACGCTTCCGGACGAACTGGACGGCACGCGCCTTGTGCAGCTGGCAGACCTGCACCTTGGCCCCTTGAGCAGCCGCAGGAACATGGCCACCCTCATCGAGAACATCAACGATCTTGAGCCCGACCTTGTCTGCCTGTGCGGAGACCTTGCGGACGGCTCCCCTTCCTGGCGCTGCGCGGACAATATCCCAAGGGGACGCCTTGCCGAGCTGTTCAAAAATCTCTCGGCAGGCCATGGCGTCTATGCCTGCACAGGAAACCACGAGTACTACAGCGACTACGCAAGCTGGACGCGCATCTGGAAGGAACAGGGAGTGCGCTTTTTGCACAACGCTTCTGTCACCCTGCCCCTTGGCAGGGCAAGCCTTGTACTGGGGGGCCTGGACGATCCCGTGAGCGGCACAAGGGGCCTTGCGCCCTTTGCCGGGCAGGAAGACAACGCCCAATCCTTCCGCATCCTTCTGGACCACAGGCCTGGGGAAGCCATGGCCAACGCGAAAGCCGGCGCCCAACTGCAGCTTTCCGGACACACCCACGGCGGCCAGTGCCCGGGTCTTGCCCGCGCCATAGCAAGGGCCAACGCGGGCTTTGTGCGGGGCTGGTACGAGGTGGACGGCATGGCCCTCTACGTCACGACAGGCGCAAGCCTTTGGCCAGGCTTTGCCCTGCGCCTTGGGGTACCTGCCGAGGCTGCGCTCATTACCCTGCGCAAGGGCGAGCGCCTGCGCCACACAAGGGAAACAGCCTGACAGATCCCTTCGATTCACCCATCCGACTCATCTGGTTGATCCCCACCTGATTGATCCTGAAAGCCACATACATCACGCACTTTGGGAGGTTCCACATGTTTGCTTCCATACTTGAAGCCATTGGCAACACACCGCTTCTCCGCCTTGAAAAACTCGGCAGGGACTTGCCCGGCAGGATCCTGCTCAAGCTTGAAAACCGCAACCCCGGCGGATCCATCAAGGACCGCGTGGCAGCCCACCTTCTGCGCGAGGCGCTGAACGACGGAAGCCTGAAAAAGGGTGGCACCATCATCGAGGCCACCAGCGGCAACATGGGCATAGGCCTTGCCCTGGCAGCCAGGGCCCTTGGCGTGAACACCATCCTGGTCATGCCCGAGTCCATGAGCATGGAGCGCCGCAAGCTCATGACAGCCTTCGGGGCAGAACTTGTGCTCACACAGGCTTCCCTTGGCATGAAGGGCTCGGTGGACAAGGCGGCAGAACTTGCCCGGGAAGGCAGAGGCCTGCTCATAGGGCAGTTTTCCAACCCCAGGACCCCGGACGCCCACTATCTGCACACGGGCCCGGAAATCTTCGAGGAAACAGAAGGCGCTGTGGACATCCTTGTGGCAGGCGTAGGCTCGGGCTCCACCATCATGGGGACAGGGCGCTATCTGAAGGAGAAAAAGCCCGGGGTAAAACTCATAGCCCTGGAACCCCTCGAATCCTGCGTGCTCTCCGGCGGCAAGGCCGGCCCCCACGGCATACAGGGCATAGGGGCAGGCTTTGTGCCGGACATCTTCAAGCCCGAACTCATGGACGAAATCCTCACAGTGCCCACGCAAAAGGCCATCGAGACCGCAAGAACACTCCTTCAGACAGAAGGCGTCAACGCGGGCATCTCCACCGGTGCCAATGTCTGGGCAGCACTGGAAGTCGCCAAACGCGAGGAAAGCGCTGGCAAGACCATAGTCACCTTTGCCTGCGACACAGGAGAACGCTACCTTTCAACCGAACTCTTTGCCTAGAACCGGAGGGGCGCAAGGCCTGGAGGCCTTGCGCCAAAAGCACATGAAACAGTACCTGCGCCATCTAACCTGCGCTGCGACGCTGGCACTTTTCGCACTCCTGGCAACTGTGACGCCTTCCCAGGCAGCAGCGGCAAACCTTCAGGAAGGCCACATGCAGGAAATTGATCTCGGCAAGGCCACCCTGTTCGCCATTGTGGACAGCCAGACAACCTTCGAGGCAAGCCTGCTCACGCCCGAATACCGCGACGCCCTGCCCGGCGGCCGCTTCCCCGGGGTGGTACAGACCTGGCTTTTGCTTGCAGGGGACAAAAAGATCCTCTTTGACACAGGCTGGGGCACACACAAGGGGCATCACGGAACAACCGTCCGCGTCCTTGAAGAGCGCGGCATTGCCCCAAAGGACATCACGGACATTGTGATGACCCATCTGGACAACGACCATGTGGGCGGCCTTGCGAGCAACGGCAAGGCCTCCTTCCCCAAGGCGACGCTGCACGTGAACGCTCTGGAGAACACAGCCTGGATGGAAGAGTGCGTTGGGCGCAGCCAGGACGCCATTGCCTTCACAAGGAGCATGGTGCGGCCCTACACTGTGCAAACCTTTGCCTACGATGCCGAGGTTTTGCCAGGAATACGGGCCAGGGACGCCCACGGCCACACGCCCGGGCACACTGTCTATGACCTCGATTTCGGAGGAAAAAAGATGGCCATTGTGGGGGACATCATGCACATTGCCCCTGTGCAGCTGCGCTTTCCCGGAGCCTGCACCTCCTACGACCTGGACGTGACAGCCGCGGCAGCATCGCGCCTTGCCACCTTCCGCCGTCTGGCAAGAGACAGAATGCTCATGGGCGGCATGCACTTCCCCGAGGTGGGCTACGTCTACGAGCACGCAGATGGAGCCTTTTCCCTGGAATAGAGCGCCCTTGCGAAGTTCTCTCCCAAAAGGATCGCCATCTGCAGTCAGACGATTGAAGCTTCCACCTTCACTCCCTTGCCCCGGGCAAGGATACCCGGGGCAAGGAGCCCATTCATGGCAGAACAGGCACATCAAGATACCGTGTCCACGTTCTGTAGCATGAACCTCCTCATGACGACGAGAGAAAGGACATAGATGAAGATCTTGCCGAAAAGCGCAAACGCAGGACGTTCCAAGAAAAAGACAGGTTCTACAAGATGAGTCTGATTGCATCCGGGCTCGTCGTCCTTCTGACAACAGCTCTTCTCATTGTGTACATCTGGCATATCCCGCTCCTCAGGCATGGCGCTGGCTGATGGCAGAAGATTTGGATAGACTTGAACGGCTTTCCGGAACAGTGCTTGCAGGTGCCATTGCTTCTCTCTCGGTCTCATTCTTTTTCAAGCGCTGGTAAAAGGATCTGTTTTCATCTGTGACGGAGCAGACGCGCAGAACGGACTTTTTGGGGGAACACCCATGTCCGCGTACATCCTGAAACTCTTTGACAGGGATCTGGTCCGCTTTGAGGCCCGCGATACGGGAGATCTTCCGGAAGTCACCGCTGTCAGCATACAAAAGGACGCGCTTTCCCTGTTGCCCATGGGCATGGAGCCAAGCACCAGTGGGCTTGCCCGCTGGCTCAGACGGCGAAAGATTCCGCACAACAGGGCCTATGTGCACTCCTTCCTGGCAAGGCTTGGCCTGGGCGTCAATGCCACCATGGGCATTCTCGCAATAAGCCATGCGCTTTCCCTCAACGACAGCTACTGGGTTGTGCCGGAAGGCTTTGGCAAGACCTTTGCCGAGTGCAACCTCTACGAAAACCGCTTCAGCCAGGCGCTGGCTGCCATTGCCTTCACAGG
>CALVGM010000102.1 GCA_944327095.1 uncultured Desulfovibrio sp.
GACGAGTACGACTTTCTCATCTTCCCGGGCGGATTTCTGGACGGGGACGATCTCGGTGCTGACCAGGCAGCAAGCATGCGCTGGCGCTACATGCGCGACTGCACAGGCACGCGCCTTTACGACAGGCTGGAAAAGTTCTACCGCGACGGCAGGCTCATCCTGGGCATATGCAACGGCTTCCAGCTGCTGGTCAAGCTGGGCCTTCTGCCCGGCTTTGACGGCGACTTTACCCGCCAGGTCTCCCTTGGACACAATGAAAGCATGCGCTTCGAGGACCGCTGGGTCACGCTTGCGCCCAATCCCAACAGCCCCTGCGTGTTCACCAAGGACCTGCCTCTCATGCGCATGCCTGTGCGCCACGGCGAGGGCCGCCTTGTGCCTGCCTCGCAGGACGTGCTCGACAGGCTCCTGCGCGAGGAGCTCATCCCCCTGCGCTACGCGGACCCCAAGACAGGCGAGCCTACAGCACAGTACCCGTACAATCCCAACGGCTCTGCGGACAACGCCGCAGCGCTCACGGATCCCACGGGCTGCGTCATGGGCCTCATGCCCCACCCCGAGGCCTTCAACCACGTGACCAACCACCCGGGCTGGACGCGCGAGGAAGTGGACGCGCCGGGCACCATGCTCTTCCTGAACGCGGTCAGACACTTGCGCGGCCTCTAGGCTGCCGCTCAGCCCAAGGGAACGTACCCGGGAGACTTGCGCCATGCAGGTTGCAGACATAGTTTGCGCCATAGAAAAAACAGCGCCCCTGGCAGGCGCGGCGTCGTGGGACAAGTCCGGGCTGCAGGTCGCCTGCAGGCACACGGACGTCAGACGCCTGGCCGTGGCTCTGGATCCTGTGCCGGCCACCATAGAAAAGGCCCTGGACAGGGGGGCGGACTTCATCCTGACCCACCACCCGCTCTCGCTCTCGCCCCATCTTCCGAACAGGCTCGACAACTACCACGCTGTCCTCTCCCTGCTCTTGCGCGCGGACGCGGGGCTCTACGCGGCCCACACCTCGCTCGACGTGCAGCCGGACGGCCCTGTGGGCTGGCTTGCGAGGCATCTGTGCCTGCGCCACCCTGTCCTGCTCGAGGAAACGGGGCCTGGCTGCGGCTTCGGCCTTGCCGGAGACCTGCCGCGCCCCCTGAGCCTTGCCGAACTTGTGCAGTCCATGGCCACCAGAGTGAACATGGATCTGGCCGTCACTGCGGGAACGGTTCCGGAAAGGATTTCCCGCGTAGCCTACTGCACAGGCTCCGGGGCCTCGCTCATGGAGGAGGCAGCGGCCAGCGGAGCGGACCTCTACATCACGGGCGACGTCAAGTACCACGCGGCGCTGGACGCGCGCATAGCCATTCTCGACGTGGGCCACCACAGCCTGGAGGAGGAGATGATGCGCGAGATGGCCCAGCGCCTTGGGGCAAGCCTTGACGTGGAGACCTTCTTCGTGCCATCTGTGTCGCCCTTTGCGCGGGCTTGTGCGGGATAGCCACAGGCCAGGCCCTGCCACGGCCCTGCGCCACACCGGACAGATACAAACATCCTATAGCAATATATCGGGGACATATCAGAAATGGATCAGAACATGGAAAACAGGGAAACGGATCAGCACAAGCTCTACCTGCTCAGAATCAAGAGCCTGAAGGAGCTGCAGAAGATCGACGACAGGATCTACGAAAAGAAGAAGCAGCTCGAGCTCGAACCCAGGGAACTGCAGGAGAAGGAAGCCGAGCTTGCCCAGCAGCAGCAGGACATAGAGAGATACCAGGACAGGGTCGCCCACCTGCGCGAGCAGGAAGCCTTGCTGCGCAAGAACATGGAAGAGGAAAGCGAGCGTTTGCGCAAGAGCAAGGACAAGCTCATGGACACGCAGAACGAGCGCGAGTACAACGCCGTGACCAGGGAAATCGACACCATCGAGAAGATGGCCCAGCCCCGCGAGGTGGAACGTGTGACCCTGCTCGACGAACAGAGGCGCATCGAGGCCATCATCGAGGACAAGGAGCCCGACTACCTGGTCCTGAAGAAGGAAGTGGAGGAAAAGCGCCAGTCCCTGGCACAGAAGATGGCTGTGCTGGAGAAGGATCTGGCTGGCGACGAGGCCGAGCGCCTGGAAAAATGCAAGGACGTGCCTGCCCCCATCCTGGAGCGCTACGAGTTCATCCGCGGCCGTCTCGATCACCCGGTGATCGTCTCCCTCACGGAGGCCGTGTGCCCGAGCTGCCACATTGCCCTGCCTCCCCAGACCTTCAACGAGCTTCTGCGCGGTATCGACATCAAGAACTGCCCCTCCTGCCAGCGCATCATTGTCTGGCGCGACCACTACATAGCCGACGATCCCGAGGCCCAGGCTGCTGTGGCCAGGGAAGAGCAGGAGGCAGGCAGGCACGCCACAAGAAAGTCCTCCATGGGTCGCTCTGCAGCCCTGGACAAGGGGGACTACAAGGAAGAGCGTGAAGACGTGGCCTTTGTGTCCTCTGCGGACGATCTCGACGACGAGCTGCACCACATGGGCGACATCGAGTCCACCCTGGACAGCATGAGCACCATGGCCGACGTGTCCGATCTGACGGACATGACCGAAATGACCGGCCTGGACGGCCTGTCGGATGACACAGAGGAAAACGAGCCCGAGAAGTAGCTTCCGGGCAGCTCGCAAACAGAGATCGTAACAGGGATTGCTTGCAGATTGCCGGGCCGAAGCCAATGCTTCGGCCCGCACGCATGCGGCGGAGTGGGACGGATCGTCGCCCGGGACACAAACCCGGGAGGAAAGTCCGGGCTCCACAGGGCAGGACGCCGGGTAAC
>CALVGM010000103.1 GCA_944327095.1 uncultured Desulfovibrio sp.
GGTACGCAACCTGGCCTCCGCAGTGGCCAGGCTCTACGTCGAGCAGCGCAAGGAAATGAACTACCCCATGCTCAGGGAGGCTAAGTAAATGGCAAGCTCCAGCACATCTGCCTTTGTACTCGAAATCGGCAGCGAGGAACTGCCTTCCCGCTTCCTCCCCGGGGAAGAGGCCTTTTTGGCAGAGGCCTTTGCCAGGGCTCTGGACGAGGCTGGCCTTGCCCACGGAAAAATCGCCTGTCATTCCACGCCAAGGCGCGCCATTGTCTGCATTGACGAGGTAGCCCGCAGGCAGGAGGAGAAGGAAGAGGTCATCATGGGCCCGCCTGCCAGGGTGGCCTATGTGGACGGCAAGCCCGGCAAGGCTCTGGAGGGCTTTTGCCGCACCAATGGCGTGGACATGGACAAGGCCTACCTTGTCACCACTCCCAAGGGCGACTACGTGGCCGTGAAGAAGCTTGTGGGCGGGAGCAGTGCCCTGGACATACTGGCTGGCATTTGCCCGGACATCATTGCCCGCATTCCCTTTGCCAAGAAAATGCGCTGGGCGGACTACGACTTTGCCTACGCGCGTCCCCTGCAGTGGATTGTGGCCCTGCTCGACGACGAGGTTGTGCCCTTCAGGGTAGGCCCTGTGGAAAGCGGTCGCGTGACCTCGGGGCACCGCATTCACGGCAGAGGCCCCTTCGAGGTGGCGACTGCTAGCGATCTCTTGCCCCTGCTTGCCCAGAAGGGCGCTGTCATGCCGGACGGACAGGACAGGCGCGATCTCATTGTGCGCGAGGGCAATGAGCAGGCAGAGCGTGTCAGGGGCCGCATTCTCTGGGACGATGCCCTCCTGCAGGAAGTGACGGGCCTTGTGGAGCATCCTGTGCCGCTTCTGGGGGACTTTGACACCACTTACCTCGAAGTGCCCAGGGAAGTGCTCATCACCAGCATGCAGAGCCATCAGAAGAGCTTTGGCGTGGAGGACGAGAACGGCAATCTGCTCCCCCACTTCCTCACTGTACTCAACATTGAGCCCGAGTCCATGGAGCTTGTGAAGCACGGCTGGGAGCGCGTTTTGCGCGCTCGCCTGGAGGACGCGCGCGTTTTCTGGCACGAGGATCTGAAGGTGGGCTTCGAGCCCTGGCTTGCCAAGCTCGAGCACGTGATCTTTATCCGTGGCCTGGGCACCATGGGCGAGAAGAGCCGCAGGCTGGAAGCCCTGTGCGGCTGGCTTGCCGAAAAGTGTGCCCAGGATATGCAAAAACTGTGCATGCGCGCAGGCAGGCTTGCCAAGGCAGACCTTGTGTCCGGCATGGTGGGCGAGTTCGACACCCTGCAGGGCATCATGGGCGGCATCTACGCGGAAAAATGGGGCGAGGATCCTGTGGTTGCCAGCGCCATCAGGGAGCAGTACCTGCCGGCTGGCCCGGATTCGCCCCTGCCGGAGACCGTTGCCGGTGCCCTGCTGGCCATTGCCGACAAGGCGGACACCATGGCGGGCTGCTTTGGCCTGAACCTCTGCCCCTCGGGCACGGCAGACCCCAACGGCCTGCGCCGCTGCGCCATTGGCATTATCCGCATCCTGCGCAGGTTCGGCTTTGACCTTGACGTGCGCGAGCTCTTTGCCAGGGCCCAGATGGGCTACGGCGAGCGCGAGTGGAAGGTGGACCCGACCCAGTGCCTGGACAAGCTGGACGAGTTCTTCAAGACCAGGCTGCGCAGCTTCTATCAGGGCCTTGGGGTGAACACCCTTTTGGTGGACGCTGCCCTTGGCGCCAACTGCCGCACAGTGAAGGGCGTGGACGAGCGCGTGGAGGCTTTGAAGGCCTTCAGCGCAACCGAGGGCTATGCGTCTTCCGTGCAGACCTTCAAGCGCGTGGCCAACATCGTTGCCAAGCACGTTGCCGAGGGCAGGGAAATTCCCGCAACCTGGAAAAAGTCCCTGCTTGAAGAAGACGCGGAAAAGACCCTTTCCAGGGTCCTTGAGGAAGCTTTGCCTGTGCTCAACCAGCTGTGGGAAGCCCACGACTACGCAGGCATACTGGCCCAGCTCGAAAAGCTGCGCCCCCATCTGGACAACTTCTTTGACCACGTCATGGTGGCCTGCGACAACGCGGATTTGTGCGCCAACAGGCTTGCCATGCTCAAGTCCCTGTCGGACAGGTTCTCCAGGGTGGCGGACTTCGCGGCCCTGCAGATTTAGTGCCAGAACCTTCATCCGATATACGCGATCGTCAGTGTGAAAGCCCCGCAGGAGAGGCCCTGGACCCTCGTGCGGGGCACAAATATCGGCCAGCAGGGCCGATACCCAAACAAAACGAAGTTTTTTTGGAAAAAAATGTGAATTTTTCTTGACAGGGGCAGGGCTTTGGACTAAATATTCGCCCTTGCAAGAAGTTGTCACACGAAAGCTTCAGCTCTTTCACAAACTTGGAGGAAAATTGTGGCTAACCATAAGTCAGCTTTGAAGCGCCATCGTCAGGATCTCGTCCATGAGGGCAGGAACCGCGCAGCACGCACTCGTGCCCGCAATGCCGTGAAGGCCGTGCGCGCAGCCGTTGCCGCCAATGACAAGACTGCAGCAGCAGAAGCCCTGAGAAAGGCTTCTTCCGTGCTCGCCAGGGCCGCTGCCAAGGGCGCT
>CALVGM010000104.1 GCA_944327095.1 uncultured Desulfovibrio sp.
ACTGCCCTCTTCCATTGACAGGAGACCTTGTGTAGCCTGCTGTTCACAAGGCGTGGCATATTGCAGGTTGGCTTCGGGAAGCTGCGCCCGAAGCCAAGCAGAACACGAAATTCCCAATGGATCGGACTTTCCCCCGCGCGGGGGAAAACACGCGTTAGGAGGCAGAGTATGAATCTCAAGGAACGCGTCCTGAATCGGCTGCAGGGAAAAGACGTCGACATGACGCCTGTTGGATCCACTACAACCTATGGCTGCGTGTGCTTCATGCAGGGGTGCAATGTGAGCAGGCCAGAGGTAGACACCGATCCCAAGGCCCTGGCGCTCATGGCGCTTGCCGGTCACTACATGGGCGGATTCGACTGGATCAAGGCCATGGGATCGGACATCACGGCAGTCAGCCAGATCCTTGGCTGCGAGGTAAAATCCATGGCCCGGGACTCGCCCTATGTCATCTCCTCGCATCCCTATGCCGAAAAAAGCGTGGACGAGCTCGATGTCCCCGACAACCTGCTTTCCCTGGGACGTCTGCCTGCCTACAGGGAGCAATTCAGAATCCTCGGGGACTACAGCGATATCCTGGCTGTCTACGGCGCTTCGGAGGGGCCCTTCACTGCGGCAGCCAACCTGATGGACGTGGTAAACATCATGCGCTGCACCATCAAAAAGCCGGATGTGGTGGAAAAGATCCTGCAGGTCACGACCGAGACCCTGATCCGCTTTGTCAGGTTTGCCGCGGAAAATGGTGCCGACTACTACACCATGGCCGAACCGACCACCAGCCCGGATCTTTTCAGCCCCAAGTCCTGGCAACGCTTTGTTGCCCCCTGCATCAGACGCATTGTGGAAGCGTCCCCCATTCCCATAGTCCTGCACATCTGCGGCAAGACGGACCCCATCATAGGCATGATGTGCGATACTGGCGTAGCCGGCATCAGCATCGAGGAAAAGGCGGATCTGAAGAAGGCCGTGGAGGTGGCCCATGGCAAGGGGGTCGCGGTCTTCGGCAATGTGGCCACGGCAACGACGCTCTTCACGGGAACGCCCGAGGAGGTGTACGCGGAATCTGCGGCTGCCCTGGAAAGCGGAGTGGACTTTCTTTGTCCTGGCTGCGGAATAGGCCCCAACTCGCCCCTGGAAAATATCATTCAGCTGCGCAGGGCTCGTGACGCCCGTTTTGGGCAACCCGTCTTCCATCCCCGGGACACGCTCGCTCTCTGACGAAATGCTGCGCATGGCGACAGATGCCACACCGGGACACATGTTTCTGGCCTCGGCTTGGACAGGACTTGTGGATTGCACAATTTGAAAAAAATCCGTTTTTCCCTCTGTACAGGATGGCTACATGTCTTATCTCTCCATCCGAAAGAAGGAAAACATGGATACAGTTTACAGATCCATGCAGAAATCCTTTCTAAAACTGCCTGAGTATCAGGCAAACGGTTTTGGAGGATAGCATTATGACACTGTTCGAAAGAGAGAGCATGCTCCCCACTGTGGCCGGTATGCGTAACATATACAGATTGCACGATGACATCGATCGTCTGTTCGGCAGTTTCCTTGCAAGGGACGCCTGGCCGGACTCCCCGGACAACGTGGCCCTCTTGCCCCAGCTCGACTTCAAGAGCGATGACAAGACCTACACCATGTCCGTGGAATTGCCCGGTGTTGCCCCCGAGGACGTGAAACTCGAGGTCAACGGCAACGAGCTCACCCTGTCCGGCGAAAAGAAGGAAGAGGTGAGGGAAAACAGCAAAACCCACGTGCAGGAAAGGCGCTACGGCTCCTTCATGCGTCGCGTGAGTCTGCCCGAGGACGCCGATTGCGACAGCATCAGGGCTGTCAGCAAAAACGGCGTGCTGACCCTGGAAATTCCTCGCAAGGCTGCGAAAACGGCCAAGAGCATCGAGGTGCAGAAGAGCTAGCCCTCGGCCGGGAAGCAGTCGCCACATTTTGAGGGCTCCCGCTTTCCCACTTGGGAAAGCGGGGGCCCTTTTGCGTCCCGTGGCATTTTGTGCCCTGTGTGTGCCTGAAGTACAAATATCTTGACCGAAGGACAGGGCAGAAGGGAGAACTCGCTTATGCCAGCGGCCTGCGAAGGAAAGCGTCTTGCCTGCGCAAGCTTTCCCGTCAAAGGGAAAATTGACTGGACATGGACACTTTTGCTCGTGATAACGTGGCACTATTGACCGCAAGACAGTAGAAGCATGGGCTTGCTGTCTGCCTTGCGCGTTTTGCTGTCCCGAGGAGGTCTTTAGTTCTTTCCAGGGGGCTTTTTCACGTGGAACAGCCGCTGATGAGCCTGTTTTTTTGTTTATGGCAGGAGTTTTTGCGCAGTTTGGTACAAATATCTTGACAGAATCGGGCAGGTCGTTAGAATTTGTTGTGAAGCTTTTGGGAGAAGGGCCTGTACACTTCCCTCCCAAGGTAGCTTCCCTGTTGTGCCCTGTTTCGCACATTTTTTCCCAGAAGGCTTTTGTCATGACTGCATCTTCCTATGTCCTCCTTTTGACCCTCTTTCTCACCGAGGGCGGCACCCTTGAGGCCGAACAGGAGATCAATGCAAACAGCCTGCAGGAATGTCGTGTCGAGGCCAAGAGGCAGCAGGACGCACTCTTGCGAGAGTTTGCCCTTTCCGTGGAAGAGCGCGGCATGTGTCCCTTCCGGGATGTCAAGATTCGCTGCGAAAGGCGCAAGGTCTCCCAGTAGGGGGCTTCCGGCTGTCACACACCTGCAGTCTGCGGCAAGATAACAAGAGACGAGCCGAGAGCTCGATAACCTTTTCCCCCACGCAAGGATGCGCGGGATATACACTTTTCAGGGGGCGGCGCGCTCGGAGTAGAACCGAACGCGCCGCCCCCTGTTGGTTGTTCTTGCGTTTGCTTGCGCTTCCTGCCTGGGACTTTTGCCGTGCCCCTATCCGGGACCGGGGAAAAACGAGCCTTGCGCTACAGGGCAGCACCCCCGATGTTCAGTTCCCTGACCTTTTCCATGCGCTCTGTGATGTGAACGCCAAAGGGGCAGCGCGTTTCACAGCTGCCGCAGGCAATGCAGTCCTCGGCGCGAGCTGCCAGGGACATGTAGTGGGCGGCAACGGATTGGGGAATGCTGTCCTGCATGGTGGCAAGGTCGTAGAGCTTGTTCACCATGGCAATGTCGATGCCCTGGGGACAGGGGGCGCAGTGGCCGCAGTAGGTACACTGGCCGAAATAGGCGTGCCGCGGGGCCCTGGCCAGCACATCCGCGTAGTTCTTTTCCTCGTCCGTGGCCTCTTCGTAGGCCACGGCGGCCATGACGTGCTCGGGCGTGTCGTAGCCTACGAGCACGCTGGCTACTGCAGGACGGGTCAGTGCGTAGTGCAGGCATTGCACTGGGGTGAGGGCAACGCCAAGGGGAGAGGTGGCCGAAGAAAAGAGGCGTCCGCCTGCGTAGCCCTTCATCACCGTGATGCCAATGTCCTGCTGTTCGCAGATTTTGTAGAGCTCTGCCCGCTCCGGGTGCAGGCCCTTCAGCTCGCCCGTGTAGTCTGCCCGGAACTGTACGTCCAGAATGTCCTCGCTTGGCGGCAAAAGATCAAAGGCCGGATTGATGCTGAAGAGAATCATCTCCACCTCGCCGCTGGCCACTGCCATCCTGGCTATGGTGGGGTTGTGGGTGCTGATGCCGATATGGCGGACAGTGCCCTGGCGCTGCTGCTCCTTTGCGTAGGCCAGAAACTCTCCGTCCATGAGCGTTTGGTAGTCTTCCACCGCGTCCACGTTGTGGAGCATGCCAAGGTCAATATAGTCCGTGCCGAGGCGGGTGAGCAGATCCTCGAAGGCCGGCTTCACCCTGTCCATGTCGCGGGTGCGCACGTACTGGCCGTTTTGCCAGGTGGAGCCGAAATGGCCCTGGATGATCCACTTTTTTCTCTTGCCTGCAATGGCCCTGCCTATGTTGGAGCGCACATTGGGCTCGGCCATCCAGCAGTCGAGTATGTTGATGCCCTGGTCCTCGCAGCAGTCTATGACCGCCTGCACATCCTCGGTGTTGTGGCGCTCGAGCCATTCCCCGCCAAGGCCGATTTCGCTGACCATGAGGCCTGTCCTGCCCAGTCTTCTGTATCGCATGTCTTCTCCCGGTCTGTTTTTTTTTCGCTGCTGGCGGCAGATCTATGCCTCTATTTTGAGAAAAGCCTGCATTTCCGCCCTCTCCCACAACTTGCGGGCAATGAGATCATTGCCCTGGGGACCCGGGTGCACAGCGTCCGTGATGAGGGAGACAAACCCTGCCTTCAGAAGGTCCTCGAAAAGGTTGATGCAGGGCACCTGGACGCTTTGGCAGGCTTCTTCTGCGAGCTTGCCGAATTCTTCCAGGGTCTTGTTGGAGCTCTCGTCGGCAACTGGGAAGGGACAGATGAAGAGCGTGGGAGCAATGGCCCTTGCCCTTGAGACAAGGCGCAGGACATCGCGGCTCAAGGGGGCTGCACTGGCCCCGCCCTTGATGTCTACGGTTCCGGTACAGAAGGCCAGGCGGGGACGAATGCCGGGCATGAGGCGGGCAGTGTACTCCTGCTCGAAGCGCGCCTCGATCTGGGCCAGCGTCTGCCTGCGGGCACCAAGGTTGTAGAAGGTTGCCGGGGGAATGGTGTAGGCGCCTTCACGGGCGCCAAGAAGCGCCAGCCTGGAGACAAAGCCGCCGGGCTGCTCGCTGTCGTTCACCCCGAGGGTGATGGAATCGCCAAAGAAGAACCAGGTGTCTGTGTGGTCGCGTCCCATGATTTTCTTCCTCCCTG
>CALVGM010000105.1 GCA_944327095.1 uncultured Desulfovibrio sp.
CCCAGGCTCGCGGCAAGGCCAAGGCCAGCGCGAATGACAAAGGGGAAGAAGATGAGGGCGTGGGTGAGCCAGCGAAGCTTCGACTCGCGCCAGAGCCTGGCCTGCAGGAAGATGTCGGCAAGAACGCTTGCCCAGCTCACACGCTGCTCGTGGCCGGCATGCCCTGCCTGCGCGTCCCCAGAGGCCTTTGCAGCCGAGCTTCCAAGGCCCGCGGAAGAGAACCAGAGGATCACAAGGCCGGCAAGGCCCAGGACAAGGACGCCAAAGCCTATGCGCGAGGGCGTGTCCGGCAGGGTGAGCGTGGCCGCGTGGCAGGCCGCGCACAAAACACCCTTGGGGGGCAGCACGCTGTCTGCCGCAATCTTTGTGGTGCCAGCCGGTGTCTCGCTTGTATGGCAGCGGGCGCAGGACTCTGTGCCTGCCGGCAGGTCAAGCTTGTGCACAAGGTCCGCGTTCACCACCGCAAAGCCCACCTTTCCCCTGTCCGCCACGGGGTTCACCCCTGCGGAGTGGCAGCTTTGGCAGGACACCCTTGTGTGGGCGTCGTGTATCTGGCTTTCCGTGTGGCGCACGTGGCAGGAAAGGCAGTTGACCTCATCCATGCTGTGCGGATAGGCAGCCGCGTTCACGTGGCAGGAAAGACAGGAAACGGTCTTGTGGGTTGCCTCGCCCATCTCATGGCTGGAAAGGCAGAGAGCAGGACTTGTCTTGCCAACCACTGCGCCCTTGGCGTGGCAGGAAAGGCAGGCCAGGGTCTCTTCCGAGAGCTCCACAGCCTCCCTCTCCCCGGAACTGCCGCTCACATGGGGGTTGTGGCAGGAAACGCAATTTTCCATATCCGCGCCAGCCGGTATGGGCTTGCCTGCGTGCATGCCCTGCGCCCTTTCCTCTTCCACGTCCGCGTGGCAGGAAAGACAGGTCTCCAGACTGTAGGCCGTGGCCTTTTCCTTGAACACCCCGTCCATGGCGGGATGCTCGTCCATGTCAATGCCCTCGTGGCAGGCAGCGCAGCCAAGGTCCGCGTGGGCAGAGCGGGCAAAGCCCGCCTCGTCGATGAGCCAGGATGTCCCTGCCCTGGCAGGGGCGGCCTTGGCAAGACAGCAAAGGAGCAGACAAAGGACTGTCACTGCCGCCATGGAGGCCTGGCCGAAAATTTGTGTTCTCTGCTTTCTCATGGACTGATCCTCGCGTAGGTTGCGTGGCTTTGCCTTGCGTGGCGTTGGGGTGTTCACAGGGCCTTTTCCAACATGGCGGCTGCCCTGTAGGAGCTGCGCACAAGGGGCCCAGAGGCGACATCGCAAAAGCCCATTTCCATGGCCACGTCCTTCCAGTGGGCGAACTCGTCCGGGGCAATGTAGCGGGCCATGGGCACGTGGTGGCCCGAGGGGGCCAGATACTGCCCCAGGGTCAGGTAGCGACAGCCGTGATCGTAGAGGTCGCGCAGGGTCTGGGCCGTTTCCTCCCAGGTTTCCCCAAGGCCCAGCATGAGACCGGACTTGACGCGCAGGCCGTATGCAGCGGCCATTTCCAGCACCTTGAGGGAGAGATCGTAGTCCGCCAGGGGACGCACGCGCTCGAATATTCTGCGCACGGCCTCGATGTTGTGGTTGAACATGTCCGGGCGAGCCCGGCACACAAGCTCGATGCTTTCCTTGCGG
Source organism: uncultured Desulfovibrio sp. (assembly GCA_944327095.1). Taxonomy (GTDB): domain Bacteria; phylum Desulfobacterota; class Desulfovibrionia; order Desulfovibrionales; family Desulfovibrionaceae; genus Desulfovibrio. The sequence goes on from CALVGM010000105.1 coordinate 1,659, forward strand.
CCCTGGAAGTCCGGCACCAGAAGCTCGATGTGCGTTTTGGGGGAAAGCTCGCGTATGGCCTTGACAATGGCCGCAAAGTGGGCTGCCCCTCCGTCCGGCACATCGTCCCTGGTCACGGAGGTGATGACCGCTGTGGAAAGCCCCATGCGCGCCACAGCCCTGGCCACCCTGGCGGGCTCGTCCGCGTCCAGGGGCAGGGGACGACCCTTGCGCACGGCGCAGTAGCGGCAGGCGCGGGTGCAGATGTCGCCCATGACCAGAAAGGTGGAGGTGCCTCTGGCAAAGCACTCGTGCCTGTTTGGGCAGTGGGCTTCCTGGCAGACCGTGTGCAGGCCAAGATCGCTCACAAGGTGCTCCACAGGCCGCACCTTCTCCTCGTCCGGCAGGCGGCGCACAAGCCAGGACGGGTGCCCTGCCCCCACCTCTGGGTGCAGGCTGTAGCCAAAGGCGCGCAGAAAATTGTCCACAAAGACCGCCCGCACCTCGGCCATGGAAAGCTTTTTTCCGCACTCCTGCTCGAGAGAGGTCAGGCGCTCTGTGGGGTTGCCGCAGGGAGAGATGAGGGCAAAGGGGGAGAGATCCAGGCTCACATTGAGGGCAATGCCGTGGTAGCTCACCCACTTGCGCACGGCCATGCCTATGCTGGCAATCTTGGCGCCCCTGACCCACAGTCCGGGCCCGTGCAGGGAACGCTCGCAGGGCAGGCCAAAGTGCTCCACAGTGGCAGCGAGCACGTCCAGAAGACGCTCCATGTAGGCGTGCAGATCCCTGTCGCGCAAATGCAGTATGGGGTAGGCCACAAGCTGGCCAGGCCCATGGTAGGTGGCCATGCCGCCGCGCTCCACCCAGAAAAGCTCAATGCCGCGCCTGCCAAGCTCTCCCTCGCTCACGTAGATGTGCTCGGGCAGGCCCCCGCGCCCCATGGTGATCACGGGGTTGTGCTCAAGGAGCAAAAGCGTGTCCGGCACTGTGCCGTCGAGCACGGACGCGTGGCGCAGTTTCTGGAACTGCCAGGCATGGGCGTAGGACACGCGCCCGAGATCCAGAAGCTGGAGGGGATGGGCAGCCTGCTCGTTGTACAGCACAGGCTTGGTCTGTTCAGGGTATTCCAGCGTGATCATGGCTGCTCCGGAAAGTGACAGGGATTGGGGATGAGGGGATCCGTGTGGGAAGGCTTGGAAGATGGAAAAAGTGGGAAAAACGGCCGAAAAACCGTACAGGGCCTCTGGGCCCTGCCGGTTCCGACCCGCGCGCAAGGATCTTTTGAAGTTCCCTGTGCGCGGGCCCACGTGGAAGGCAATGGAGCTTTCTAGCCGCGCCTTGGCAGATAGAGGGCCCAGCCCTCGGTGTCGCGGAAGGCGTCCACCACGGTCTC
>CALVGM010000106.1 GCA_944327095.1 uncultured Desulfovibrio sp.
TCTGTACCAGCTTCGGCACTGAGCTTCTCCACACGAATCTGAGAGCCTTCTTCGATGCGATACTGCTTGCCGCCGGTTTCGATGATTGCGTACATTGTGTTGGGTACCTCCAAAAACGGAAAGTCAGCTTTGCCCCAACAATTTTGATTTGTCAAGTGTTTTGAGGCCATTTTTGTGTATGGCATGTTCCATTGGCATGAATTTTTCCGGGTCAAAAGGCTTTTTGGGCCTCGGGAAAGGACTTGCTGCCTACAAGACAGAAAGCCTTCACCCCCCTTTCCTGCCAAAGCACAGGCATGGGAGACTCTCCCTGTTGCGCAAACACCCCTCTCCTTCCTCCTCACTCCACCTTTCTGAACAGATACACACTTCTCTGGGGATTGGTCAGGACAAAGCAGGTGGAGCGTATCATGGCAAGACCGTGCCGTATGCCAAGACTCCTCATTTCCTCCCTGTCCAGGCGTATGGTGTACTCGGACGGTCTTCTCTGCTCTACGGGCAGCTTCAGGTCATTGGAGTGGTACTGGTTTCCGGGAGTCCTGTCGTATCTTCTCGTGACCATGTCGCAGGCCAAATACCCCCCAACCTTCAGCGCACGTGTGTATGTGTCCAGAAAAGAGCTGAAGCTGGCACCGGGAATGTGATACAGCCAGTTTACCGACAGGATTGCGTCCAGGTTTTCCGGCAGCCTTGCGGGCTTGATTCCGTTGTCCTCCCACAATTCCAGAGAGGTGTTCAGGCGCAAGGCCAGTCTTTTGCCAAGTTCGAGAGCTCCGGGATCGATATCCGACCCGTAGAGCCTTGCAATCCCCTTCTGGCCCAGCCACAAGAGATTGGCACCGCTTCCGCATCCAGGCTCGAAAACACTGCTCTCGGCAGGCAGGACTTCCGCAAGCCAGCGGCAAGCCGTGCAGGCATGTCTTCTCCACTTGCGGCTCAAAATCGCAAAGCTGTGCCAGGATGGTGCCTGCGTTTCCTGCATCAATTTGCCTATCAGTTCAGGAGAAGCTCCCTGGAGCGAATTGCCGAATGGCAATCTATCCAATACGTATCTGAGGGGGGGGGGCAGAGGAACATATGTAACTACCTGTTATCCATTGATTATTTTGCGTTTTAGCGCAAGGGTTCACAAAAAAATCCGCCATTTTTCCAGGCAGAAGGAAAAGGGACATTTGGACAAGTAGAATCAGGCGCCAGCGTGCTTGTCCGCACAATCGCATCATGAGCACACGATCAGGGATCCAATTTGCCCTTGGGCCACTTCCTTGTCCACTGCCTGTGAAAGGCACATGCCCAAGTTCTAAAGGGTAGCATCAATGACCAAAATTGCAAAGGGAGAGCAAAAATATCAATATTTACAGATTCTTGAGTCAACTTCACCCCTTTGTTGGGCAGGCTCCAACTCTATGCCCTTGCAAGCGTTTCCGGGGCTTCACAAGCCGGACCATCTGGCATAGACACAACTGCACCCCTGACGGGGCAGGCAAGGCTGCTACACCAGTGTGCCTCTTTGCGAAAACCTTTTGCCGAAACCCAAGGACAGACAGTATGCCCATATTTACCATAGACGCACTGAGCATGGACGGCCGTGGCATAGTCCGGCACGGGGAACAGGGAAAGACCACCTTTGTAAGCGGTGCCCTGCCAGGCGACAGGGTAGATGTTTCCATCGTCAGGGAACACAGGGGCTATTGCGAAGCAAAGACCGTGGCCATTCTCGAAAAGGCCGCAAACACCATCGAGCCACCCTGTCCGCACGCACACATCTGTGGAGGATGCGCACTTATGCGCCTTCCCAAAGAGGCCCAGCTAGCGGCCAAGGAACAGTTTGTCCTTGAGGCTCTCTCCCGCATAGGCAGGATTGCCAACCCGCCCCTGAGCCCCATCCTCTCCTCGCCCGAAGCTCTAGGCTACCGCAATCGCGCCCAGCTCGCCTTTGCCCGCAACGAAGAGGGTCGCATTCACCTTGGCATGCGCATGGCCCAAAGCCACAACGTGGTACCGGCCAGGGACTGTCACCTGCTTGCAAGTGGGGCAGACCAGATTGTTCGGCTTGTGGAGGAAGAGGCCAACAGGGCAAATCTGACAGTCTACGATCCTCTTCCTGCAGAAAATTCCAGGAATCGGGGAAGGCGCGGCCGTGCGGATACCCCGAGGGGCTTTCTGCGCTTTTGCCAGATACGCTGCGGCCTTGTTCCAGACAAGACATGCCTTGCAAGGGCAGATCATCTCCCCGGGCAACGCGCCTTCTGGCTGATCTTCCTGACTTCCCCTGGCTCAAGGCAGGAACGGGCAGCCCTTGCCAGGATGGCCTCGGACATCCTTCTTGCCTGTCCGGAGGTTCACGCGGTCCTTCATGAAGAAAGGGCAGCCATGGACATGCTTGTGCGCGGTGAAAAGAGGATCCTTGCCATGGCCAGACCCGGTTTTCCCCTTGATCCGGCCCTCATGCTCATGCCGCTGTGCAATACAGGCTTTCTTGTGGACGCGGCGGACTTCTTCCAGGTCAATGGCCAGGCAGCCAGCCTTCTGGCACAGCAAGCCGCAGCGCTTGCCTCAAAAGAACCCCTGCTCGATCTCTACTGCGGGGTTGGCGCGCCAGGGCTTCTTCTTGGCGCAGGAGAAACTGTTGGCATAGAATTCTCTCCCTCCTCCATAGCCCTGGCCAGGAAAAACGCGACGCGCCTCGGGCTCAAGGCCGCCTACCATGCCGGGGACGCGGCAAGAATCCTGCAGGGCCGGGCACTTGGAAACCTCGCGCCCTCCCAGGTTCTCTGTGATCCGCCACGCGCCGGGCTCGACAGCAAGGTCACTGCCTGGCTTCTGGAAAAGATGCCAGAGCGTATCATTTATATATCCTGCAACCCGGCGACCCTGGCGAGAGATACGCTGGCCCTGCAAAAATCGTACACCCTTGTGCAGACAACACCGGTGGACATGTTTCCCCAGACCCCGCATGTGGAGACTGTTTCCCTGCTGGCCCTCGGGCATACGCGAGGATAGCCGCAAGGACTTGCCCTGCGTGCGAAGACCGGGCTTTTACTCAAGCCATGTCTCGGGCCCCCTTTTTCGTCTCAAAGCAGCTCAAAGGTGTTCTTGTTGTACAGGATCATGCCGTCGTCGCGCATTTTGGCGAGCTCCTTGCACATGGCGCTCCTGTCCACAGCGAGAAAGTCCGCCAGCTGCTGGCGATTGAAGGGGATGTCGAACCTGGTGCTGCCCTGCAGCTGCGCTTCTTCGGACAGATAGGAAATGAGCTTGTCCCTGGTCGTGCGCCTGGAAACATGGTCGAGCTTGAGCATGAGGCGCCTGTTCTTTTCGGACATGGCGTAGAACAGATTCTGTACCACGCGGGCGTGAAAGCGGCAAAGAGACGAACAGACAGTGAGCACCCGCTTGACGTCCAGGTAGACAACCACGCTGTCTTCCAGCGCCACTATGTCATTGAGCAGGACAGAGCTCTGCGGAGCCACATATTCTTCGCCGAACATGTCGCCAACATCCACTGTGTTCACTATGCTTCTGTTGCCCCAGCTGTCGTCCTTCTGAATCTGCAGCTTGCCGTCCACAAGAATGGAGAGGCGATCTACCCGATCGCCCTGCCTGTACACGAAGTTGCCCTTCTTGCAGGAACCTGTTCCTGCCTTGAGACAGGAAAGCATGGCTGCTATGTCTTCCTCGTTGACTCCGGCAAAGAGGCGGGTCCTTTTCAGCGCTGGAACATATTTTTTCATGACAGGACCTCCCGTTGCAAAACACACAGAATCGTTGCAATGGTTATAGTAGAGATCACAGCAATGGGCAAGAGGCCTGTCACGGCCCTGCCCGGGAGGGTGTTTGTGAAGCCAGCAATCAGAATCACTCTGGTCGACCGAAAGGGAGAGCACCATTGCCACAGGGGACATCGTATTGGTGAGAGCTTCGACTTTGACAGGGACAGGGGAAAACTCTGTCCCATGGCAATGCACGTTGCCTTTCCCTACGTAGACATCCTGCGCTACGGGGGAACGCCACCCAGGGCCGAGTGCGGAGAAATCCGCTTCTGCTGTCCGGACAGCGATGTCATCAATGTGTTCCGGGTAGAGACGATTCAGTCCTCGCCGGAAAGAACAGCCTGACCCCATGCCTGCCCTGTCCCTGCTGTGGGGGGCCAAAAACTCGTGCACAACATCGAATCAACAAACATACGACAAGGGAGAACCATCATGGAACACAAAATGTTCTGCTTTCAGTGCGAACAGACTGCAGGATGCCGCGCGTGTACGGCAAATGCCGGCGTCTGCGGCAAGAAGGCCGACACGGCACTTCTTCAGGACCAGCTGACAGGAGCTCTCATCGGCCTGGCCAGGGCCGCGGCTGCCCACAGAGAAAAGGCCAGCGAAAACACGGACAGGCTTTTGCTCGAGGGTCTGTTCAGCACCCTGACCAACGTGAACTTTGACAACGACAGCCTGCTCGCCCAATTTGCCCTGGTCGAGGAGGAAAAGGCCCGCCTTGGCGGCCAGGACTGCGCCGACTACGACATGAACAGGCTCTGGGAGGCAGACGAGGACATACGCTCCCTCAAGTCCCTCATTCTCCTGGGCATACGGGGTGTTGCCGCCTACGCCTACCATGCCGCGGTCCTTGGCTACAAGAGCCAGCGCGTCAACGAATTTGTGGCTACGGCCCTGTGCGCGGTCGGCATGGACGACTGGGGCATGGACCAGCTTTTGCCCGTTGTCATGAAGGTCGGCGAGGTTAACCTTGAGTGCATGGCCCTCCTTGATCAGGCCAACACGGAGACCTACGGAAATCCTGAACCCACAAGGGTCGGCATGACTGTGGAAAAGGGTCCCTTTATTGTTGTTTCCGGCCACGACCTGCACGATCTCAAGCTGCTTCTCGAACAGACCAGAGACAAGGGTGTCAACGTCTACACCCATGGCGAGATGCTGCCGGCGCACGCCTATCCCGAGCTCAAGAAGTACAGCCATCTGAAGGGCAATTTCGGCACTGCCTGGCAGAATCAGCAAAGGGAATTTGCCAGCCTGCCAGCCCCGATACTGTTCACGACCAACTGCCTCATGCCCCCCAGGGACACGTACGCGGACCGCGTGTTCACAACCGGCGTTGTCGCCTGGCCCGGCACCGTGCACATTGGCAGGGACAAGGACTTCACCCCTGTCATCGAAAAGGCTCTCGAGCTTGGCGGCTTTGCCGAAGACAGGCAGTTCACGGGCATCAACGGCGGTGACAGCGTCATGACAGGCTTTGCCCACAACGCTGTGCTCTCCGCTGCGGACAAGGTTGTCGCTGCCGTCAAGTCCGGGGCAGTGCGTCACATCTTTCTTGTGGGCGGCTGTGATGGCGCAAGGCCCAGCCGCAGCTATTTCACGGATTTTGTGAAGCAGACTCCCGCGGACACCCTTGTGCTCACGCTGGCCTGCGGCAAATACCGTTTCAATGACCTGAATCTGGGCACAATCGGGGAATTCCCCAGGATCATGGACATGGGTCAGTGCAATGACGCCTACAGCGCCATCAAGGTAGCCTCTGCCCTTGCCGAGGTTTTCGGCTGCAGCGTGAACGATCTGCCTCTTTCCCTGGTCCTTTCCTGGTACGAGCAGAAGGCCGTGTGCATTTTGCTGACGCTCCTGCACCTTGGCATCAAAAATATCCTCCTCGGACCCTCCCTGCCGGCCTTTGTCTCCCCCAATGTGCTCAAGTTCCTGGTAGAGCAGTTCGGCATTGCCCCGACAAGCACGCCTGAAAAGGACCTGCAGACTCTGCTGGGCTAGAACACAAAGGCAAGGTCCCGAATGCAAAAGCACTCTGCACAAGGACCAAGACGCAAGGCGCCGCAAGACGTCCCCCTTCGGGGCTGTCTCTGTGGCGCCTTGTTCTACCCCGGGCACTTGCCATTCCCGCACTTTTGTACTGTACTGTGCGCCACAATGTGGAGTATACTCCCATCTGCCACACGACCATGCCCTTCTTTGCCCGCGCTGCGGGCCTGAGAGGTTTCATCATCATGAGCAAGAAACTGGTTGCCTATTTCAGCGCCCAGGGTACAACAGCCGCAGTCGCAAAAAGACTTGCCGAAGCCTGTGGAGGCGATCTGTACGAAATCAGACCCCAGGTTCCCTACTCCAGCGCAGACCTGAACTGGAACGACAAGAACTCCCGTTCTTCTGTGGAAATGAGGGATCCTGCCTTCAGGCCTGCCCTTGCCGACACAAACGCACACGTGCAGGACTACGATGTCGTCTTCCTCGGCTTCCCCATCTGGTGGTACATCGCGCCCACCATCATCAACACCTTCCTGGAAGCCTACGATTTCTCCGGCAAGACCATAGTCCTGTTTGCCACTTCCGGCGGCAGCGGCTTTGGCAAGACCGTGCAGGGCCTCAAGGGCAGCGTGGCCCCTACCTGCAACATCATCCAGGGCCGGGTACTCAACGGCAGCCCGGACACTGCCACCCTCAAGACTTGGGTCGAAAGCCTCAACGTCTAGACCGGAGTCATTTCCCCGCCCGCCACAAAGGCTGACGGCAGCTTCCCGCAGCCCGCTTTTTCGCACAGCCCGTCTACCATATCGCTTTCCCGGGAGGAATATGTCTTTTTTTGACATCCTGAAGGTTCAGAAGGATGGCCTGGAGAGGATGGCCTCGGTGGGCACCATAGGCCTGCACATGGTCAGCGGCCCCCTGGTCGGCGTTGCCATCGGCTACGGCCTGGACAAGTGGCTGGAGACCAGCCCCTGGTTCAAGGTGATCTTCTTCTTTATCGGCATAGGCGCAGGCTTTCTCAATGTCTACATGGATTCCAAGATCCTCATTGCCCGCATGAACAGGGAGAAAAAGCTCTCCAGGCCTGACGAGAAGGAAACGGCAAAGACTCCCCGGCATGCAGACTCCAAGGCAGAACAGGCCACAGCAAAGGACAGCTCCCATTAGGGGACAGGCAAGAGACAAACATGGCTAAAATCGCCCTGACAGGTGGACTTGACGACTTTCTGCGCCGACACGGCATCACCCATCCGGTCATTGTTCCCATCCTGCGCAACCAAATCCTCATACTGCTCGCGCTCTTTTTCATTGCTACGGCCTTTGCCACGGAAAGCCTGACAGGCATCTGGTTTTGCTCCGGTTTTGCCGTCATGACCTACATCCTGTACAGCTGGGCAAAATTCTTCTCCCTTTCCAGGCTCGACGACTTTGGCTCCACCTTTTTCAGAGCCGTCATCCTGCGCTTCACACTCAGGCTCTTCGTCCTGGCAGCCGGCATTTACGCGCTGCTGATAGTGGCCAAGGCAAATCCCATGCTTTTTCTTGCAGGAGTAGTCGTCGGAACTTTGGCACCACTCTTGACATGGGCCCTAAAAAGGGGCACTAAGTGATAGATTTTCACAAATGAGATTGACCTAAACGAGGGAGGCTTCTCATGGCAGGTTTGGCTCATCCGGTCCTTATCTCGACCCTGTGCAACATGGACACAATCGAGATAGGTGGCAAAACAATCGAATTCCAGCATGTTTTCTATTCCTGGATATGCATGGCCATACTCTTCTTTGTGGCCTGGCTTGTGAGAAGACGCCTGACTATGGTGCCCGGCTCACTGCAGAACTTCTGGGAAGCCATCATCGAAACGCTGGAGAACTACATCTGTACCACTATGGGAGACAAGTACGGACGTATCTTTACTCCCTTCCTGGCAGGTTTGTTCATCTATATCCTTGGCTCGAACCTGATGGGCCTCATCCCCGGCTTCAACGCCCCCACTGCCAACCTGAACACCACGGTCAGCATGGCCCTGTTCGTGTTCGTGATGTACCACATTGTCGGTATCTACATCTGGCACCACCACTACATCAAGCAGTTCCTGGGCGTGTCCAAGTGGCTTGTGCCCCTGATGTTCCCGCTTGAGGTCGTGTCGCACTGCTCTCGCCCGGTCGCTCTTTCTCTCCGTCTATTCGGCAACATCCGCGGCGAAGAAATCGTGCTCATCCTCTTCTTCATCATGGCACCCCTTATCGCCACCATCCCGATCTACGCCCTCTTCCTGCTGGCAAAGTTCATGCAGGCCCTGGTGTTCTTCCTGCTGACCACCTTCTATATCAACAGCGCCATCGCAGGTGTCGAACACTAACCCAACGCGGGGAATGGCCGTCGTTTACGGCCCAACCATATAAAACCTTCGCAAGGAGACTTCCATGCGCAAAATTCTTCTCGTTGCCCTGAACCTGATCGCCATGCTGGCAATGGCCTCCGTCGCCTTTGCTGCTCCCGCCACCCTTGATGCCGCTGCTCTTGGCAACACCTGCCTCGCTGCTGCTCTCGGCATCGGTATCGCAGCTTTCGGCTGTGGCATCGGCATGGGCCTTGGCCTGCGCGGCGCCTGCGACGGCGTTGCCCGCAATCCCGAAGTGAGCGGCAAAATCACCGGTACCCTGATTCTTGCCTACGCATTCATCGAATCCCTGGCCATTTACGCCCTGGTTATCAGCTTCATCCTGCTGTACGCCAACCCCTTCGTGGCCTAGTTTCTGATTCATAAATTGCCCGAAGGGCGGAACAGGCTTGTCCTGTTCCGCCCTTTTGTTTTTTTCGGCAAAGAGAACACGCGTCCAAGTAGCAGGCGCAATGCCCCAAAGTTGCAGAATATTTTTTTCGCCCTCCCCAAAACAACCAGCAACAGAAACAAAAGCAAGATTGGTCATCTGGAATACTGCTTTGTCCATACAGGGCTTGTGAAAATGAACCCGGGGGCCATGGGGCCTGGACGCCTGATCTTGCCCCGAATTTCACATGGATTGTGGGATGTCCACAACGCAAGTCCTGAAAAAACCCTTTCTTTTGCTGTCATCAAATTGACAGGAAAGCAGGCATTTTTTCACAAGCGTTTTTTCTTCTGTCGCCTTGCGCAAATTTGCTTGTGAAGGCATTGTGTTTCAAACGGTTATGTCGTATCTTCCTTTCACCTTTTTTCACAAACAATTTTTCCCTTATTTTTCCGACAGAAGAAAGAGCAATCATGGACACACCTCCCAAAACAGCTCGCATACCCAGAGCCACTATTCAACGCCTGGCTACCTATATCCAGGTTCTGGAAAATCTCGCCAGAGACGGAACCGAAATCATATCTTCCACACCCCTGGCCGAGGCTTGTGGAGTCAATGGCTCCCAGATCCGCAAGGATCTGGCCTACTTTGGCGAATTTGGCATACGTGGCGTGGGCTACAATGTCACCTCGCTCATTGCTGCCATCACTTCGGCCCTTGACGTCAACCGCGAATGGCGCATGGCCCTCATCGGCGTGGGCAATCTCGGCAAGGCCCTGCTGAACCATTCCGACTTCAAGGAGCGCGGCTTCAACATCGTTGCCATTTTTGACTGCGATCCCTTCAAGATCGGCGAGGTCGTGCATGGACTCGAGGTGCACTGCACCAAGGAAATGCCTGCAATTGTGGCCGAGAACAATATCGAGATCGGCATCATCACAACGCCGCCGGAAAGAGCCCAGCGCGCGGCCACCCACCTGATGAACGCCGGCATCACCTCGATCCTCAACTTTGCCTCTGCGCGCATCAAGGTGCCCGAACACGTCAACGTGGAGTACGTGGATTTCTTCCACCACCTCTACGCCCTGGCCTTCAACCAGAACAAGCTCTTCGCCAAGAACTAGCTTGCGCATGCGCAAGCCCTGCTGGCTTCTTGTGCTGCTTTCCTTCAGGCCTCTGCCCGGCAGAGGCCTGATTTTGTTTTACGAGGACAAAACATGCCCCTGGCAAAGCGCTTTCTTGATGCCCTGAGCTTTTTCACCTGTCTTGTTCCCGCGCGTCTTGTTTCCAATTCCACCCTTGGCGAATGCGCGCCCTGGATCTTTTTCTGTGGTCTTGTCATCGGCGCGCTGTGCACGCTGGCAGGCACGCTCGCGTCCTTTCTTCTTGCCAAAACAAGCTGCCCGGACATCCTTGTCCTGCTGCTGGCAGCCCTGGTCTGGGTTGCGGCCGAGATGCGCATTACCCGTGCCCTGCACTGGGACGGGCTTGCGGATCTTGCGGACGCCCTTGGTTCCTGCAGACAGGGAGATGCCTTCAGAGCCGTGCTCAAGGACAGCCGCATAGGCACCTTTGGCGTTCTCGCCCTGCTTTGCGCCTTTGGCTGCGAATTGCTCGCTGTGGCAGCCCACCTGTGCCCGCTCTCGCCCTTCCACACTGCTTCCCTGGTTCTGGCTCCGGCCTGGGGCAGGGCAATGGCCGTTCCTCTCTTCCGCCTGGCCTCCCCATATGACAAAACAAGCCTTGGAGGGCAGTTTGCCAGTGCTGGAACAGTGGGCAATCTTGTCCTCTGTCTGCTCTGGGCTGCACTCACCCTTGGTCTTCTCGCCTGTTGCGGCGCGCACCCTCTGCGGCTTGCAGCACTGCTTCTCCTGCAGGGCCTGCTGTTGTGGTACTTTGTTGCCTTAAGCAAACGCCATGGCGGCTATTCGGGTGATTTCTGCGGTTGTCTCATGCAGGTCGGCCAGTGCCTCTTTCTGCTCGCAACCATCTAGCCCAAAGCCTTTGTCAGCCCCGGCTGTGCACCAGCACAAAGATCTGCATCATGAGAGATTCCACAATGCGCACCGGGGACACCTGGCCAGCCAGCCGCTCTCCTGCCTCGCTCAGCCACTGCGAAACATTCGCAAGCTCGTTCGCGTAAAGCCTCGCCAGGTCCACGTCCATCCCGCAAGTCCGTGCCATG
>CALVGM010000107.1 GCA_944327095.1 uncultured Desulfovibrio sp.
AATCCGCGACATCTTCAGATGCGAGGTCAGCACCTGGTTCAGAAATATCGTAAGCGCAGCCCAGGAAAACGCACTTCTTGAGGCTTTCTGGCAGGCGGACGCGACACGCTTCAAGAACGAGCTTGGGGCAATCCTTCTGAAAAACGTGAGCTGCAGGGACCTTGCAAGGGAGCCTTCTTCTGGCCTCTCCTTCAATGAGTCGCCGCGCGAGAATTTCTACCACGGTCTTTTGGTTGGCTACTTTCTTGTTGCCTACCCCAAAACACTGTCCAACATGGAAGTGGGCGACGGGTTCTACGATATTCAGGTTCTGGACGACAGCGACAAGACTGGCAAGAAGGCAGCCATTGTGGAGATCAAGCGCGCATCCGACGACAGGGAAGATCTTGGAGCGCTTGCCGAAAGGGGCCTTGGGCAGATCGAGCAAAGAAGGTACGATGCACGGCTTCTTGAGGATCCAGGGGTGACAACGCTGCTGCACTGGAGCATTGCCTTTTGCAAAAAGAGCTGCGAGGCCAGGGTGGCGGTAGTCAGACAGCCGTAGTCTGCCCTGATGTGCGCGGAACGAGAGCTTGCGCGTTCCCGCACACCCTATGGGGAAAGATCTGCCCTCGCGGATAGCCAAAGACAGAGGTCTTTCATCCAAGCCTGCTTCGTGCTATCTCGTTGGCTGCCTGAAGGACTGGCCGGGATGTGCCCCGGGGAGCCGACCTTGCGGGCAGAAGATTTTTTTGGAGGAAGGCAAGGCATGGTACAGGACGGGCTTCAGGCTCAGGAACAGGGGAATGAGTGCAAGCAGGCTCAAACGCAGGATCAGATGCAGGACCAGATACAGGAGCAGACACAGAATCAGGACGAGCTTGCGCTCCTTTTGCACGAGATAGGCAAGCGATTCGAGGTCGATTTCAAGCCCCTGACCTTCAACGGCAGCGTTTTTCAGGTTCTGGACGTCAACAACATGTGCCAGTATCTGGACAGGCTGGTGCAGACGAAGGCGCTCAAGAATCCCCTGAAGGATTTGCCCCTGTGGGCCAAGATCTGGCCAGGCTCCTTTGTGCTCGAAACCTATTTGCGCAAGAAGGTGGAATGCGCTGGCAAAACCCTGCTCGAGCTTGGGGCAGGGTGCGGGATCCTCTCCATTCTGGCCTCGCGCCTTGGCTTTTCCCGCATAATAGCCTCCGATGTGGAGGATATGGCCCTGCTCTTTGCACGGGCCAATGTGCTCAAGAACCATCTGCAGGAAAGGATTGACGTCAGGCGCATCGATGTGACAAGGCCAGGCGTCTGCCCGGGCCTTGCCACAAACATCGACGTCATTGTGGCTTCGGAAATCCTCTACCTCGACGATTTGCACCAGCCCCTGCTCAACTTTTTGGAAAGGCATCTGGCAAAAGACGGCCAGGCTGTCTTTTGCACGGACATGGCAAGGCGCAAGCCGCACTTTGCCAAGAAGGCGGCAAAGAGGTTCACTGTCAGCGAACTGTACCTGCCGGGTTCCTTTACCAATGACGAGGGTGAGGAACAAAAGCGCCTCTACTCGCTTTGCATTGTGCAAAAGAAGGCCTGAGCAAAATCCTGCAGGCAGCTTTTTTCTCGCGCGTTTCGGGCAAAGGACCAAATCATGACAGAACCAGGCCAAAAACTCCCTCTCATTCGGCTTCACCCCTGCCCCAAGGGCTATACCAGGGACAGCGACAAGGCCATATCCCCAGCGGACACAGTCAAAAAGGTGCTCGATCGTCTGGAAGAGACTGGCAGCGACATCTTGCGCGAGACGCGACGGGTGGACGTTGGCCGCCTTGGCATACCGGTCTTTTTGAGTGTGTGCGGAGCCGACGCGCGCAGGATACTGCCCACCCGCAAGCAGATGGGCAAGGGCGCCTCTGCGGATCAGGCAAGGGCTTCCGCGCTCATGGAGCTCATGGAGCGCTATGCCTTCTTCTCCTTCTGGGAGCGCAAACCGTATTTTGTAAAGGCTACCTACACGGCTGCCATGAAGCGCTTTGGCGCTGACTGCATGTCCCCTGCGGAAGTGAACCGCTCGGTCCTGGATCATCTTGACGATCGCGATGTCGTAAGGGTTATGGACTGCGCCGAGTGGAACTTCTATCCTGCCACACGCCTCAATGACGGCAAAATAGTGTGGATCCCCCTGGACTGGTTCCGCACTTTGAGCGAGTTCAATGGCTCAAGCTGCGGCAATACAGCGGAAGAATCCATTCTGCAGGGCATGTGCGAGCTTGTGGAGCGCCATGTGTGCGCCCTTGTGGACAGAGACCACCTTGTGACGCCCACCATAGACCAGGAAAGCCTGGAAGACGAGGTTCTGAAAGACCTTGTGCAGCGCTTCGCGGCCCAGGGCGTACGGCTGATCCTGAAGGACTTTTCTCTCGGCATGCCTGCCCCCACAGTGGCCGCCCTGGCCTGGGATCCGGCAACGCTCGGGAAAACAAGCGAAATCGTCTTTACGGCAGGCACATCGTCCTCCCCTGTCAAGGCGGCCATTCGGGCCGTCACGGAAGTGGCCCAGCTTGCCGGGGACTTTTGCACCAATGCCTGCTACGAGGCCTCGGGCCTGCCCAAGTTTGCCACCCTTGAGGAGTGCCAGTGGCTCTTGCAGGGGGAGACTGTTCGGCTTTCGAGCCTTCCATCCATTGAGGACAATGATATTGCCACAGAGGTGCGCAACCTTGTGCAGGGACTCGGGGACCATTTTGTGTACGCGGTGGAGACCACCAATCCGGCCCTCGGCATTCCCGCCCACTATCTTGTCATTCCCGGCCTGGCCTTCAGGGAAAGGGATCGCAACGCCAGCGTTGGCCTCTTTGCCGGCCGCGTGGTGAGCGAGACCCAGGACGTGGCCCAAGCCAGGCGCCATCTCGAGACCATAGCCACAGTCTACCCCACAGCGCACTTTCTGTCCTTCTTTGCGGGCATGCTGGCCATGCGCGAAAAGCGCTGGCAGGAAAGCGCCGAACTCTTTGCCCAGAGCGTGGAGCGCCAGCCGGACGATCTTGCGCGGGGCCTCGCAAGCTTTTATGCTGGCTACGCGCTCTCCATGGACGGAGACTGGAAGGGCGCAGAGAAATATTTTGCGCGGGCCGTTGACCTGTGCCCGGGCATGAAGGAGTACACGAACTATCTGGGCGTTGCCCTGTTCAGACAGGAGCGCTACGAGGAAGCGGCCAAGGCCTTCGAGACCTCCCTTGCCTGGGACAAGGGCTCGGTCATGGATTTGGCAAACCTCGGCATGTGCGAGCTGCGCATGGGACGTCTGGACGCGGCTGCCGAGCATTTGGCAAGCGCCCTTGAGCTCGACCCGGAGCTGGAATTTGCCAGGAAGGCCCTTGAGGAAATCGCGGCGAGCTAGCCTGACCGCAGCAGGCTGGCCTTTTCTGCGGCCTGTGTGGCAAAATCGCCGCGAGTGCTTATCATATCGGTACCAACTCACGCACGAGAGTTTCGCAATTGCACATATGTGGAGGGCTGGGCACGGGACCGGCCTTCCGTGGAGGTATTTCCCTTGGCACTTTCTTCCAAACGTACCTGGATAGTCCGCGGCATAGGCGGGCTTGTTGCCGTGTATGTTCTCTACCTTCTCGCTGTGGGCCTGTTCAGCACAGTGGCCGGGCAGTCCTACAAGGCCCCGGCAGAGGCCCCGACAGACGATGCCACCAGGGCGAGCTGCATTGCCGAGGCTCTGGTGCAGCCCCTGGAAGAAGAGCTGAACGGCCTGTTCGGCTGGCTTCCCAACGACATTCTTCTTGTTCCCCGCATCATAGACAACAAGACCAGCTTCCAGCGCGGCGTTATCTACGCCACCCGCTCCGCGTCCGAGGTTCTCGCACGGACAGCGGCCCGCTTTGGCGATCGCGACACGCTCCCCTACATGCTGGTGGACGCAACCCAGAAGCACTTTGCCTACGCGGAAGATGCCTGGGGCTGGTGGTTCCTCTACAACAGCGAAAAGCGCTTTCGCGAGGGCATTGCCGACTGGCGCCTGTGGGCTTCCAGGGTAACCGGCGAGCAGACCAAGCAGGCCCAGGTCTACAACCTGACCACCAGCGACATTGTGGAGATCATGAACTGGGCCATCAAGACCATGGAGTACACCCTGGGTGTGCTCAACGACGACAAGGTGGGCCACTTCTACTGTGACAACGTCATTTACTACGTCAAGGGCATAAGCCGCGTGGTAGACAATGTCATCGAGGGCCTTCTGCAGTGCGACAGCTCCATTATCGAGCGTGGCGGCAAGGAAAACGTGGATGAACTTCTGAAGCGCCTGCACATGATTTCGCAGTTCAACCCCATCTACGTTGTGGGCGGATCCTATGGCGTGGGCGACTCCTTCTGGCCCAACCACATCGCGGCCATGGCACGGCATATCGATGTTGTGAGCAACAGGCTTTCGGACATCCGCAACGCCATGGAAAAGTAAGGGACAGGAAAAAGCCTCGAGACAATGGCCTTCGGGGCGCCATACTTCATGGACAGGCACAGGGGCCCGAGGCTTCTGTGCCTGTCCCATACAGGGGAAAGAGGAGCATGGAGAACCTTCTCAAGACCAACACAGGGGCAGGCAGAGGCAACAGCAGGACAGGGCGCCTTGCGACGCTTGCCGTCCTTCTTGTCCTTTTGCAGACAGCCTATGGATGCGCGCTCATGGGCAAGGGCGCGGAAGTGGTGGACAACAGAGAATACGCGCGGCTCATTCGCACGCTGCCCAATGTCATGAAGGCGCAGGGCCTTGCGGACGACAACCTTGCCTATACGGACAGGGGCAGGCCGGAAGGAAAGTTTGGCGACAGGATGTTTGCGCAGCTTTCCCCGGACTTTCTCTTCAACGAGCAGGGGCACCACATCTACTTTGGCTCCAATTTTCACGCCACGCTGACACCCTCGAGCAGGGTCTACCCGGACAGCGACGGCCAGGGTTTTGCCATTGTCCACCCCACCCAGAGACTTGCCATGCGCATGCTGGCAGTGCTGGACTGGAACGGCGACAAGAAGGACGACTGGCTCATGCGCTGTACAGTGGAAAGCTTCAGGGGCAACCGCGTGCGCCACTACTACGTGCTCGCGCCCGCCCCCCAGGGCAGGGAGATGACCCACGGGACCATACTGGCAAGCGTTGAGGAAATGGGCCTGGCTAGGCCCATTGTGAACGTGCGCGATCTTTCCTCCTACGGCAGGAGCGACGAGATGCCGCCCACGGACGTGGAGGACGTGCGGCCGGGCGAGACGACCGTGACGGTTCCTCCGAGCAGCTCTGGAGACACGCAGTCCGGCGGCGTGCAGGAAGTGGACATCTGAGAACAGGGCTGACCCTGTCCGGAGGGGCGTGTCGTGGACGCCTTTTCCGGGGCAGGGTCAGATTTTTTGTTTGCGGGGAGGAATGTATGCGAGGAAGGCAGGCGCTCTTGGGCGCTGTCATCGGGATCCTGCTTGTGCTTGCGCTTGTGTGGGCCTGGCAGACGCGCGAGAGCAAGAACGTTTCGCATATGCCTGTGCAGGTCGAGCTTGACGAGAGCTTTCGCGATCTGAAAATGGAGATAGCAAAGCGCTTTGCGCAGGCTGCGGACATACTCAACAGCGACGCCCCGAAACAGTTGCAGCCGGGCATTGTCCTGAAGGGCGTCGAAGTGGGGGAAGGCCCCTCCATGACCTACCGCTACGTGGTTGAGAAGGGAGTCGTCCGGCTTGAGGCAGAGCCTGTGACAGAGAGAACCTGCGGCATACCCGAGATGCGTGACTACATGCAGTACGGGGTGTTCTACAAATATGTCTACGAGGACGGGCAGGGGAAGGAGCTTTTGTCCCTCACTGTGGACGAGGCTGCCTGCAAGGCGCACGAGCGTCAACAGGCTGGGAAGTCCGTGAACAGGGAAGAGCTGAACAGGGAAGATCATGGTGGCCAGGGCAGTGGGCAGTAGGACATCTGCAAATGCTGCCGGGGCTGTTCGCTATCGGCAAAAAAACGCCTGATTTTTTGTGGGGTAACTCTCTGCCTTTTTTGCCGATAGATTTGTGTGGGGCAAGCCATGGATTTTGTTTCTGTCGCGGAAACAGCAAGACGCTGGGGTGTTTCGCAAAGGACGGTCAGAAACATGTGCGCCACCGGCAGGATAGAGGGAGCATATCTTGTCGGCAAAACGTGGAACATACCAGCCTGCGCAACACGACCCATGCGTCGCAAGGCCGCGCCCCGTACCCTGCTGCAGCGTTTTCGGACCGAAAGACAAGCGTGCCTGCCCGGCGGCATCTATCATCGCATTCAGGTAGAGCTGACCTTTCATTCCAGCCACATGGAAGGATGCAGCCTTACGCACGAACAGACGCGTCTCATCTTCGAGCTCAATACAGTCGCTGCCGAAGACAAGCCCCTCAAGGTGGACGACATCGTCGAGACCGCGAACCACTTTCGCTGTATCGCCTGGGTCATAGACAACGCCAAACGCGCTCTCAACGAGAAGGGCATACGGCATTTGCACGCAATGCTGAAAAACGGCACTACCGACAGCCGCAAGAGCTGGTTTGCCGTGGGCGCGTACAAGCGCCTGGCTAACGAAGTGGGGGGCAGGCAGACCACAGATCCCAGGCGCGTGGCAGAAGAGATGGCAGCTTTGCTTGCCTGGTACAGGGCCTTGCCGGCCAGGACACTTGAGGATCTTCTGGAGTTCCACGTCCGCTTCGAGCGCATACACCCCTTCCAGGACGGCAATGGGCGCGTTGGCAGGCTCATCCTCTTCAAGGAGTGCCTGCGCCTTGGCATTGCGCCCTTTATCATTGAGGACGATCTCAAGAGGTTCTATTACCGCGGCCTTGCCGAGTGGGACAAGCTGCCGGGCTATCTTGTGGATACCTGCCTCACGGCCCAGGATCGCTTCAAAAAGGTGCTGGACTACTTCCAGATACGGTATTGATGGGGAAAAGAGGGCCTTGCTATGCGCCTTTCGGATCTGCCCCCGAGAGGCTCCTGGAAGCTTGGGGCAGTGTGGGGTGCGTCCACCAGTACACGGCAAAGACTGCCAGGAAAAGACTGGTCAAAACCCAGGCAAGGCCTGTGCCGGACAGGGCGATGACCGTGTAGGCAAGGAGCGGACCTGCGGCAGCGCCAAGATCCGTAAAGAGGGCAAAGGCCGAGAGATAGGTACGGGAATTGTCCGAGAGCAGGGCAGCGTCGTTGCCAAGGGCGTCCGTGGCAGTGGTGAGCAGGGTACCGGCAAGCAGGACAAGCAGGATGACCAGGGAGAGGCTTGCAAGGCCAAGGTTCAGGGCTCCGGGCAGAAGGGTCAGGGCGCTTG
Source organism: uncultured Desulfovibrio sp. (assembly GCA_944327095.1). Taxonomy (GTDB): domain Bacteria; phylum Desulfobacterota; class Desulfovibrionia; order Desulfovibrionales; family Desulfovibrionaceae; genus Desulfovibrio. Next base: position 7,308 of record CALVGM010000107.1, read on the forward strand.
CGGCAAAGGCAAGGGCCGAAAGGCGACAGCGACCGAGGCGTCCGTCGGAAAGGGAACCGAAGAAGGGCGCCAGAAAGGGCTCCCAGACCCAGCGCATGGCCTGCAGGCCGCCGGAAAGTGTGGCAGAGGAGAGTGTCAGTCCCAGGAGAACCAGCTTTTCGTGACTGTGCGCGTCGAGCAGCATGGAGATGGTGGAGGCCGTTACGCCCTGATAGGTCATGGCCACCACAAAGGCAGTCATCATGACCCAGAGAGCCGGGCCCTTTGCCACAACATTTTTCCAGGAGCAGGAGGCTTCGGGGCGCATGGCTGCCTGGACAGGATGCGGTTCTTCTTCCCCCTTGGGCATCTTCAGCATGACCAGGGGTGCCAGGCAGGAGACGGCAGCAAAGAAGAAGGCTGTCTTTTGCAGGCCGAAGCTGTCCGCCAGGATGCCGCCGAGGAGCATGCCGGCAAGGCTTCCCAGGCGGTAGAGGCCGTTGTTGATGCCGGTGAGGTAGCCAAGAGTGGATGGAGAGGACACGCGCAGTATGGTGAAGAGCGTGCCAAGGCGCAACAGGGTCCAGGAAAGACCCCACAAAAAACGCATGCCAAGCCAGGGGAGCAACCCCTGGGAAAGGCCGTAGCCGGCAGTGGAGACTATGGCCAAAAGGGTGGCTAGCAAAATGCCCGTGCGGCAGGACACCCTGTTGTAGAACAGGGTGATGAGGGGATTCAGGGGGATGCGCACAAGCCTGTTGGCAGCCAGAATGAGGCCCACCTCGAAGAGTGTGGCAAGGCCCGCGGACTCCCAGTGCAGGGGCAGGGCCACGTAGAGGAAGGAGTCGCCCACAAGACAGAGAGCAGTGACTATGGAGATGAGTGTGATTTCCGTCTTCGCGGCCTCGGGACAGCGAACTTTGGCCATGGAATGCCTTCCCTGCCGACATTTGGGGCTTGCCTGCTGTCGGCGGCATTTGCTGTGAATTTGTCACCAAAATGACACGAAGGCGCAATGTACAGCTTTTGCAGGGAGCGGACAAGCGAGGCAAATCCGCAACATGATGGGGACAGGCACGTCGCGCAGGGGACTTGTTATTGGGAGGGCTTGCCTGTATCTCTTGCGGGGTAGGGAAGGGCTGGCAGGCGGCAGTTGTCACGGGGATAGCGCCCTGCCGCGTGCCCAAAGTCACACAGGCAACCATGCAGCAAGCGAGGTTTGGCATGAGCGAGGAACGTGTCCGTCTGGAAATCACTGCGCAGGACGAGGACTACGAGGGGATCACAGGGCTTTTGTTTCTGAAGCTCTCCTCAGGCTGGGAGGAAGAGAGTCTGGCCACAGGGGAAACGCTTTTTCGCGTGCACTGCGAAAACGCCGCGGTCGTTGACGATATCGAGCAGTCCGTGCGCGCCCTTTTTCCGCAGGCCTGTCTCAAGAGGGACAAGGTGGTGGTGGAAGACTGGGTGACAGCCTGGAAGGACTTTTTCACTCCTGTGCCCTGCGGCAGACGCTTTGTGGTCCTGCCACCCTGGCTTGCCGGCAAGGGCAGCTACCCCGAGCGCACGGAAATAGTCATAGAGCCCAAGTCCGCCTTTGGCACAGGCCATCACGCCACAACTGCCCTGTGCCTTGCGGCCCTTTCCGATCTTCTGGACGAGGGTGTCTTGCATGAGGGGCAGACCTTTCTGGATCTCGGGACAGGCTCCGGGGTGCTGGGCATGGGGCTTGCCAAGAGCGGCCTTGTCGGTGTGGGCTACGACATAGATCCCCTTGCCATGGACAATGCCACGGAAAACAGGGAGCTCAACGGCATAGACGAGAAGGCCTTTGGTCTTGGCCTTGGCAGCATCGAGAAGGTCGAGGGCCAAACCTTTGACCTTGTGGTTGCCAACATCCTGGCCCAGCCCCTCATAGACATGGCCAGGGACATCATGGCCTGCAAAAAAAATGTCCTTGTGCTTTCCGGCATACTGAGTGTGCAGGCAAGCCGCGTTGCCCTGGCCTACGGAGAGCTTGGCAAGCCGCAGGAATTTGTGCAGGGCGAATGGTCCTGCCTTGTGTGGAAGTAGGAGGAAATCCTCTTGCAGGGCCGTGCAAGCCCCTTGACGCCTTAATGAGCAATGATTATCATTTGCAATGTGAGTCTTTTGCTCGCCTATCAATAATTCCACTCAGCAAGCAAGCTTATTAGAAGGAGATACACATGTCCCAGGTTACCTTTGCCGGCACTGCCATGAATCTTGAGGGTACTCTTCCCGCGGTTGGCGCCGCAGCCCCGGACTTTGCCCTCACGGCCAACGATCTTTCCGCGAAAAAACTTTCCGACTACGCGGGCAAGGTGCTTGTGCTCGTGAGCGTGCCCTCCCTCGACACCCCTGTGTGCGATCTTGAGGTGAAGCGCTTCAACAAGGAAGCTGCTGCCCTTTCCGACAAGGTGGCCATCGTGGCCGTGTCCCGTGACCTTCCCTTTGCCCAGGCCCGCTGGTGCGGCGCAGCCGGCGTGAAGGCCGTGGAGACCCTCTCCGACTACCGCGACGGCAGCTTTGGCAAGGCCTACGGCCTCTACGTGAAGGAACTCGATCTGCTCTGCCGCGCCATTGTCATCGTCAAGGACGGCAAGGTCGCCTACACGCAGGTGGTGAGCGAAATGACCGAGCAGCCCGACTTCGACGCGGTCCTGAAGGCCGTGAAGGAACTTGTGTAGGGGGCTTGCGCCACAGGATTTTTTTGCGGATTCGTGACCCGAAGGTCACGATGAAACACTTTCCTATCGGGGTTTTTGTTCAGGATGCTCTTCCTGACAAGAACCCCTTTTTTTGCGCCCTCTGTCCAGCGCCCCTTCCCTTGTGCCAGGGGCCTTGTGTGGGCCTTGGCACGAGGGAAGAGTTGAAAGGAGCAAAAACAGCCGGGATGTACGGATATTGCAATCTCGGGAAATTGGCCTATGCTGTCCAATTTGGGAACCCCGAACTGTCTTTGGCCAGGAAGTTGCGCAGGGCGTTACTCCCTGCACAGGGGGAGAGGAAAAATAATCACGCTTTTTCTGCCAGGCCCTGCTTGTTGCGCCCTGAGTCACGAATTTGCGCCCCTGTGGAGCATAAGATCTTGAAAAGCAAGAATATGCGCAATTTTTCCGGCTTTTTTTCAAAAAAAGTTTGTCTTTTTTCTTGTTCACATGTATTTTGAAGGAAACAGCCAGAGCATTTTCCCCAGTGGAGAATACACGTTTTTTTGAAATTCGTGTCCTAGGGATCTGCCGGGCTGTCTCCCTCCCAAGGAGTTGTCATGAGCTTTTCCATGAAGACCATTCCCGTGCAGGACGCTGTGGGGACCATCCTCTGTCAGGACATTACCCGCATTGTTCCCGGCCAGTGCAAGGGCCCGGTGTTTCGCAAGGGACACGTGGTGACCGAAGAGGACATTCCTGTCCTGCTCGATGTGGGCAAGGAGCACCTCTACGTCTACCAGCCAGAGCCCGGCATGGTGCACGAGGAGGACGCTGCCTGGCGCATAGCCCGCCGCGTTGGCGGAGCGCACCTCGCCATGAAGGGTCCCAAAGAAGGCCGCATCGACTTTGTGGCCGACTGCGACGGTCTTCTGAGCGTGGACGAGGACCTGCTCTTCGAATTCAATTCCCTGGGAGAAATGACACTCGCGACGCTTCCCGGCAACATGCGCGTGTGTCAGGGACAGGCCCTCGGGGCTACGCGCGTTACTCCCCTGGTGGTGGAGGAAGACCTCCTTGTCAGGATGGAGCGCGCGATCTCCCGTCCCATCCTGGAGGTCATCCCCTTCGCAAGCCCCCTTGTGGGCATAGTCACCACCGGATCCGAGGTCTTTGCCGGCCGCATACAGGACGGCTTTGGCCCTGTCCTGCGCGAGCGCTTTGCCTCCCTGCGCTGCCCTGTGGCAGGGCAGAGGCTCAGCGGCGACGACGCGGACGTCATCGCGCAGTCCATTCTGGACTTTGTGGCAGAGGGCTGCGGCCTTGTCTGCGTGACAGGCGGCATGTCCGTGGATCCGGACGACAGGACCCCGCAGGCCATCAGGCAGACAGGCGCGCGCGTTGTCTGCTACGGGGCTCCGGTCTACCCAGGCGCCATGTTCATGCTGGCCTACCTGGAAAGAGGGGACAAGACCATCCCCATCCTGGGACTTCCCGGGGGCGTCATGTACAGCAAGGTCAGCATTTTCGACCTGGTTGTCCCGAGACTTCTTGCCGGGCAAATTCTCTCGGCTCGCGACGTGCACCGCATGGGGCACGGAGGCTTCCTCACGCAGCTGAGTTCCATGCCATATTCCTGCCAGTAGCACATGTTCTTGAAAGCATCCCCCCGACATATGGGCTTTTAGGAAGGCCCGGGGGTTGCGGAGGGATTTGCCAAGGCTTGGCCTTGCGGGAATATGGCGCCATCCGCTTCCAACAGGTCTTTTTGGACCTTTCCTTGAACGTCCAGGCCCGGGCGCGCCTCCCTGGTCCATACCAGGGGCTTTTCCGGGCAGGAGGGAATGCATGCTAACAAAAACTCTCGTTGTGAACGGCGCAGAACACCGCGTCCTTTGTGACGACAACGACTTCCTTGTGGATGTCTTGCGCAACCAGCTCCACTACACAAGCGTGAAAATCGGCTGCGGCAAGGGCTCCTGCTGCGCCTGCTCCGTGATTCTCAATGGCAAGGTGACCCGCGCCTGTATCACCAAGATGCGTCGCGTGCCGGACTTTGCCTCCATCACCACTGTGGAGGGTGTGGGCACCGCAACCAATCTGCATCCCCTGCAGCAGGCCTGGATCTACCATGGCGCAGTGCAGTGCGGCTTCTGCACCCCCGGTTTCATCGTGTCCGCCTACCAGCTTCTGCAGGAAAACGCCTCTCCCACCAGGGAAGACGTGCGCGACTGGTTCCAGAAACACCACAATGTCTGCCGCTGCACAGGCTACAAGCACCTTGTTGACGCGGTCATGGACGCTGCCGCCATCATGCGCGGCGAAAAGACCATGGACGACATCACCTGGAAGAAGCCTGCCGACGGCCGCATCTGGGGCACCCGCATGCCCAGGCGCACAGGCGTTGCCAAGGTGACCGGCCAGGCCGAGTACGGCGCGGACCTCGCGCTCAAGATGCCCCCGGATACCCTGCACCTCGCCCTCACCCAGGCCAAGGTCTCCCACGCCAACATCCTCAACATCGACACCTCCGAGGCAGAGAAGATGCCCGGCGTCTACCGCGTCCTCACCTACAAGGACGTGAAGGGCAAGAACCGCATCACGGGCCTCATCACCTTCCCCTCCAACCTCGGCGACGGCTGGGATCGCCCGATCCTGAACGACACCAAGATCTTCCAGTACGGTGATGCCCTGGCCATAGTCTGCGCAGACACAGAAAAGCACGCCCGCGCCGCTGCGGAGAAGGTCAAGGTCGATCTCGAGCTTCTGCCCGAGTACATGGACGCTCCTTCCGCCAAGGCTCCAGACGCCATCGAGATCCATCCCGGCACCCCGAACACCTACTTCATCACCCATGTGGTGAAGGGCGACGATCCCGAGCCTGCCTTCAGCGATCCCGAAAACGAGTGGGTCGAGGAAAGCTACTACACCCAGCGTCAGCCCCATCTTCCCCTGGAACCCGACGTGGGCTTTGCCTACATCAACGATCAGGGCCAGCTCGTCATCCATTCCAAGTCCATCGGCATCCACCTGCACGGCCTCATGATCGCTCCAGGCCTGGGCGTTGAACTTGGCAAGGACCTGGTCATGGTGGCAAACACTGCCGGCGGCACCTTCGGCTACAAGTTCAGCCCCACCCTGGAAGCCCTGGTCGGCGTGGCAGCCCTTGCCACCGGCCGCCCCGTGCATCTGAACTACAACTACGAGCAGCAGCAGAACTACACAGGCAAGCGCTCGCCCTTCTGGACGACCCTGAAACTGGCGGCCAACAAGAAGACCGGCAAGATCGCAGGCCTTGTCTCCGACTGGGACTGCGACCACGGCCCCTACTCCGAATTCGGCGACCTGCTCACCCTGCGCGGCTCCCAGTACATCGGTGCCGGCTACGGCATTGCCAACATTCGTGGCGAAGGCCGCACCGTCTGCACCAACCACTGCTGGGGCTCTTCCTTCCGCGGCTACGGCGCGGCCGAAGTGGAATTCCCCTTCGAAGTGCGCATGGACGAACTGGCCCACAAGATGGGCTGGGATCCCTTCGAGTTCCGCTATGTGAACATCTACCGTCCCGGTGACACCACGCCCACCCAGCAGGTGCCGGAAGTGTTCTCCCTGCCGGAAATGTTCGACAAGATGCGTCCCATCTACGAGGACTCCAAGAAGAGGACAGCTGCCCGCAGCACAGCCGAAGTGAAGTGCGGCACAGGCATTGCCCTGGGCGTGTACGCTGCAGGCCTTGACGGCGCGGACTCCTCCGAGGCCTGGGCAGAGCTCAACGACGACGGCACCATCACGGTCGGCGCCTCCTGGGGCGACCATGGCCAGGGTGCGACCAGCGGCATGCTCGGCACAGCCCACGAGACCCTGCGCGTCATGGGCATTGACGAAAGCCAGATCCGCCTGGTCATGAACGACTCCAGCAAGACCCCCAACTCCGGTCCTGCAGGCGGTTCCCGCTCCCAGGTTGTGGTGGGCAACTCCATCCGCGTTGCCTGCGAGCAGCTGGTGGACGTCATGAAGAAGCCCGAAGGTGGCTGGTACACCCGCAAGGAACTGGTGGAACTCGGCCGCGAGCCCAAGCAGCAGGGCAAGTGGACTGCCCCCTGCACGGACTGCGACGTGGAAACCGGCAAGGGCGAGCCCTTCTGCTGCTACATGTACGGCCTCTTCCTGGCCGAAGTGTCCGTGGACGTGAAAACAGGCAAGACCACTGTGGATCGCCTTGTGTGCGTGACCGATATCGGCAAGGTCAACAACTACCTGGTTGTGGACGGCCAGATCTACGGCGGCATGGCCCAGGGCGTTGGCCTGGCCCTCCTCGAAGACTACGAGGATCTGAAGAAGCACTCCACCATGGCTGGCGCGGGCATCCCCAACATCAAGGACATTCCGGACGACATGGAGATCATCTACGTCGAGACCCCGCGCAAGGACGGCCCCTACGGTGCCTCCGGTGTGGGCGAAATGCCCCTGACCGCACCGCATCCGGCCATCATCAACGCCATCTACAATGCCTGCGGCGCCCGCATCCGTCACCTGCCGGCCTACCCCGAGAAGGTGCTTGCGGCCATGCCCAAGTAGTGGCTTTCGGACAGACGTAAACTGACGTATAGCAGAGGGGGAATGGGGCAACCTGTTCCCCCTTTTTCAATACCCGCATTTTCAGGAGAACCCATGGACATCGTCTTTGATCAAAAGGGCATGCACGCCCTGGAGGCCCGCTGCACACAGGAAAACCCGCCCCGCTGCCAGGTGGCCTGTCCCTTCAACCTCGATGTCCGGGGTGTCATGACACATCTTGCAAAGGGCAACGCACGCGAGGCAAGGAGGCTTGTGCAGCGCTCCCTGCCCCTGCCTGGGCTTTTTGCGCATATCTGCGATCACCCCTGCGAGACAGGGTGCCTCAGGACGGGCCTTGGCGGATCCCTCGATGTAGGGGAAGTGGAACGCTACCTTGTGCGCGAGGTGGCAGCGCCTGCAGAGCATTTTGCCACGCGCAAGAGGACGCAGCGCATGGCTGTGCTTGGGGCTGGGGTGGCAGGCCTTGTGTGCGCGTATGATTTGGCTGGCAAGGGCTTTTGCGTGGATGTGTACCACACAGGGGAGCCTCAATCGGCCCTGCTTGCCAGCTTTCCCGCACTGTCCGCAAAGTGGGGCGAAGCAAACGGCCCCTGTGCCGAGTGGGAGCGACTGTGCGCAAGGGTGCGTTTTCAGAAGGTGGAGAAGCTTGATGGCGCGCTTGTAACAGAGCTTTCCTGCCAGTACGATGCGCTTTTTGCGGATGTGTCCTGCGGAGACTTTGGCATTGAACGCTGCGCCTGCCACGCGATCAGCCTTGTGTGCGAGACTTTGTTTGACGGCAGGGTTGTGGCAGGCGGCTGGCAGGACGAGATGTTTTCTGCTGCCAGGGCAGGCGGCGAGGGGCGCAGGGCAGCCTTGACCATGGAGCGCATGGCAGGCAAGGTCTCGCTCACGGCTGCCAGGGAGCGGGAGACACAAAGCCCAGCAACGCAGCTTGAAGGTATTGCGGCAGTCCCGAGAATTGTGCCTGCAAGGGGTGGCTACACAAGGGAAGAGGCCATGCGCGAGGCGGCACGCTGCCTTGACTGCCACTGCGACATTTGCGTGCAGGCCTGTGCCTACATGCAAAAATACCAGGGCTATCCCAGGACCTTTGCGCGCATGATCTTCAACAACCTCTCCATTGCCCAGGGCATACGCAAGGCCAATTCCCTTATCAACAGCTGTGCCTTGTGCGGACAGTGCGAGGAACTGTGCCCAGGGAACTTTTCCATGAAGGACTTGTGCCTGGCAGCCAGGGAGGAGCTGGTGGCCCAGGGCTTCATGTCGAAAAGCGCCTTCGAGTTCGCCCTGGAAGACATGGAACAGGCCATGAGCCCAGAGTGCCATTTTGTGCATGGGGGAAGAGGGGGAACACATCCCCGCTATGTTCTGTTCCCGGGCTGTCAGCTTGCCGGCGCAAGGCCCCAGCAGGTCCTGGACGTGTACGACTTTCTGGACAGGGAGCTTCAGGGGGGCCTTGGCATCTGGCTTTCCTGTTGCGGCGTGCCTGCCCACTGGGCCGGGGAAAAAGAGCTTTTTGCAAGGCACATTTACAGGATGCGGGAGCAAATGACCATGCTTGGCAATCCGACAGTCATTGCGGCCTGTCCCTCCTGTCTCAAGGTGTTCAGGGACTTCTTGCCGGAAGTCTCCTGTACCTCGCTTTGGGAAGTGCTGGACGGCATGGAGCTTCCAAATGGTTTGGACAGGACATTGCCGGACACCCTGGTGATCCAGGACCCCTGTTCCGCAAGACACAACAAGGCCTGGCTCAAGGCAGTGCGCAGTCTTGCCGGCAAGTGCGGAGTCGGCATACGCGAGCCCAGACACACGAAAGAGACAACAGCCTGTTGTGGTCATGGCGGCAATCAGTGGTGCGCGGACTACGAGGCAGCCCGCGCCATGGCGCGGCAAAGAGCCGAGGAGCTTGGGGGAGCAGCGCTTACAAGCTGCATCATGTGCAGGGAAAATCTGGCTTTCCAGGGTCTTGAAACCTGGCATCTGCTGGACATCCTTCCCCTGGGCAAGGCCAGTGTCAGTGCCGGGGCCAGTGGGGAACCTGCCACAGGCATGTATGAGCGCAGGGCAGGGCGCGTTGAGGCAAGGCGGCTTTTTGTGCAGAAGCTGACCGGCGAGACGATCCCCAGGGCCAGGCCCAGGGTGCGCATGTGTTTCGCGGACGCTTTTCCCGTGGGGGAAGAGGGCGGAGGTCTTGGGGGGCGATCCTGGGAGTCTGCCTGTCAGGCAGCCCTGGAGGCCAGGCAGATCTTGCGCAGCGACGTGGAAGAGACGATTTATGCTGGAGAGAGTGCGGGCAGGTATTTTGTGAATTCAGGCGGGCACAGGCTTGCGAGCCATCGTCCCCGCACAGTGACCTTCTGGGTCGAGTACAGCATGCAAAAGGACGAGGCAGGCCCTGTATATGTGGTGTTTGACGCCTGGTGCCACCGCACCCTTGTGCCAGGGGCAGGTGGCGAGAAGGTCAATCAGCCAAGGGCGCAGCACAAGGCTGAGGAAAGTGCGGGATGGCTTTGCGGACACTGCAAAAGGGAGCTTGAGCAGGAGGATGTGCCTACGCGTTACGCCCATGGGGGGCTGACCATGCGTCTTGCCCGCTGCCCCGAGTGCGGCCTGACCCTGGTGACCAAGGATTTGGCAGAGGGCATGATGCTCGACATGCAAAAGCGCATGGAAGAGACCTGGCACGGAGGCGGTCAGCGCTGGATGGCGGAAGAGGGCAGGTGAAGCCCTTCAGATCCTTTGGAAGTAGCGCAGGGGAACGAAGTAGTACGGGACAAAGGCCCCCTGGGCGTTTTTCTGGAAAAGACGTGCGAGCGCCAGATAGACCTGCTCTGATGGCAGGGTCCTCAATGCCCGCAACAGTGTTTTCCTGGCTGCGATCAGTGAATCCGTGTTGAGTCGCAATAGGGAGATGGTTGCGCGAGCCTTTTCCTGCTCCTCTTTCGTGCGCTGTGGATTTGCGAGGATCTCGCCATCCGAACTGAAGGAGAAATAGGAGAGGCAGTCTTCTTGCAGGGGAGAGACAGGCAGTTCTCTGTTACCCTGAGCCTCGTCGCAGTGCTTTTCGGACTTTGGGTGCCTGCTGGTATTGCACGAAGCGCAGAGATTGCCATAGTCGAGCGTTTTGGCAGTGTCCCTGGACTGGGGAATGATGTGGGCATTGCGGATATTGTGAGGCTGTATCGACTCAAGAGGAATCTGCAGGACTTCTCCCGTCTCGTCACAGGGGCCTATGGCACATCCGCAAAAGCAGCAGACAAAGCCTTGTTCAAGCAAGAGAGCATTGCGCAGGGCAAGGCCAACGTCCTTGGGAATCTCGCCATAGGTCGCCTCTGGATTTTGCTCCTTCCACAGCCTGAAGGTCTCTGGCTCGGGTCCTTTCTCGATATGGATCATAGCCCCAGGATCCTCATGCGGAATTCAAGCAGAGAGAAGACAGGCAGATTGCCATACTTGGCCTTCATATTGGACATTGCCTTGCGCGCGGACTTGGCGTCACCTTGCTCGATCAAAATGTCGATGGCGTGCACTTCATTCGCAATATCGCGACCGTACTGAGCAACACCAAAATATGCCGCAATAATCTCCTCTATAGTCCCGCCCTTGGCGTAGTCCACGGGTTTGCGCACAACCCTGCCTTCGCTGTCCCGTTCAAGCCAGATGATTTCATCCCTGTTCAGTTCCGACCACACAAAGGGCGAATGGCTTGAGACTATGAATTGAACATCCGGGAAAGCCTCTTTCAGGAGTGTGCAGATCCTTACCTGCCACTGGGGATGGAGACTATTGTCGATCTCGTCTATGAGGACAATGCAGGGAATATCCTTTGCGGCATGGACATGGAGAGCAATTTGTCCAACAAGGCCAACTATATTGGCTTCTCCTGAAGACATCTGCTGCGCAACATCCATGAGCCTGCCATTTTTCATGACACAGAGGGGATTGCCCTTTTGTTCCCTGTCAATGGTGATATCCTGAAAGCCATCAAAAATATTGGCAAGAGTCTTGCGAATTTTTTCAAGGATTGGGTTACGATACTCGGGATTGCGTATTCTTTTTTGATTTTCGATATTTTCCAATTTTTCAAAATTATTTTTTAGCTCTGTATAGCTTATACCTCTGTTGAAAGAAACAGGAGGACGTTCTTGTACACGCAGTTCCATGGAAGAGTTTGTTGGCACAAATTCTGCAACTATGTTGTCTTGTGGCCTGCCTGGAAAAAATGAAAATGTTTTTACATCAAAATCGGGAACATGCGATATCCTTGTCCTGTCAGCCAGTTGGCCGGACTGTCTCCAGTCATAGGGCCCCATGATTGGTACTTGATAGGCAACGACAGTTTGCAAGGTTGCCGATACTGTACAGCCATTTGAGAAACGCAGCTCGATACCAGTATCCTTGTTGTGGTCCCGTACAGCCCAGCTGGGAAAGAGGCGCAAATCAGGAGAGATCGTTTCCTGCGAGAAGAGAAGCCCCAAAAAATCATCCAGGGCAGACAGGATACTGCTTTTTCCTATACCATTCGTTCCGTAGAGGACATTCATGCCCGGATTCAGAAAAATGGTTATATCATCCAGGGCTCTGTAGTTTCGTATGGTCACACTGGACAGTTTCATTAAAACTCCTTACTTTTCTTTTGTCTATAGCAATTTTTTTTGAAAATTCCAATGGAAAGGACCTTTGAGAACTGTCTCATATTCAAGCAACTTTTTTAAAAAAGGTGTTATTTTTTCTTTCTCAAAGCTGCGCAACATGGGCACTCCACCATATATGCCATGCAGATAGGACAGGGAAAGGTTTTCTACTTTCTCTGTCTGGAATTCTGCCAGGGAATATAGGTTGGAAGCCTGATCGGCATTCTTCTCCACAAACCACACCTGGTCATGTCTGAACAAGGTTTCCATGTCCTGCAAAAGAGATGTGTCCTGCGTAGTGAAGATCAGTTGCGCTCCATGAGGATTGCTTCGGGGAGAATGAAAAAGCTCGACTATACGGCGCACGATCAGTGGATGCAGACTGGCATGCAGTTCGTCAATGGCAAGTATGCCTCCTTGCTCAAGAACCTGCAGCAATGGTGGCAGACAAGAGAGAAGTCGCATCGTTCCGTCTGATTCTGCCCATGATGGCAGAGTGATATCTCCATGCTTTGTTGAATGTATGAAAGACAGAACATATTCATTTTCAATATGCTTTTTCTTGATTTCTAAGTCTTTTATGTCTATGTCTACTGATCTTATGAAGCTGAAAATATTTTCTTTTAGCTTTGAATTGCCTAAAATTTGTTCTATAAAAAAGTTTTGAGACAAGCATGAAAATTTATCGTAGACGCGTGATGAATAAAAGGTATTGCTCCATAAGGGAGAAAGTTGCTCGCTGTTCAATTGTGCCGCGCGAGACAGGAACAGGGCAGAACCCTGTGTAGCGTCTTGCCAGACACGTTTGGGGCCACGCAAGGATTTGCTGAAGGCGTAGACATCCTTGTCGTTCTCTTTGTCATAGTGGCGGTTGAAGAGAGTAGTCGGACGATCGCTCTTGTATTCGAACAGGTATTCTTCGAGGATGCGTCGCCCCTGACAGCTGAAGCCGTACTGATAGCGTCGTCCTTCCTGCAGAAAGCTGATCTCGAAGGCTGTGGGAGCGTTGCGTGAGATATCGTCCAGAAGAAAGGGAGCAGGAAAGGGGGTTCTGTTTGTCTCAATGCCTGCGGAAAGGACAACCATGTCGAGCATGGTCTGAAGCGCCCGCAAAACAGTAGATTTGCCACCGGCATTGGGGCCATAGAGGACAGCAGTGCGCAACAGACGTGGTACAGTCCGAACACCGGTATCAAACGTGTTGTTTTCCCACAGTGACTGATCGTCACTGGCAGGAACGAGGCTCAGAACCTGTTCATCGCGCAGGCAGCCGAAGTTTTTGACGCGAAATTCGACCAGCATGGGACGCCTCCTATGCTGTTGCTGTGGCAAAATGCCCTTTGCAAGACAAGCCGTCTCCCCAAGGCTGTCGCCAAAGCCAGGAGCCTGGGAGCATGGCCTTGTCCTTGCGAGGCTGTAGCACCTCAGTCAGTTGTTCAGCATATGCAGGCGAAAGTCCAGCATGGAGAGAACTGGGAGTTCACCGAACTTGTCCCTCAGGGCTTCGATGGACTTTTGCGCGTCTATGACATTGCCCAGCTCAATCAGTGTTTCGATGGCATGGATTTCGCGCGCTGCCTCGTCTACGGCTCCGGGGACCTGGAAGAACGAGGCCAGTATGTTCTCAAGACTTGCTCCCCGGGCAAAGGCTGCGGGCTTTTGCACGACCTTGCCCGTCTCGCTGTAGTCAAGCCACAGAATCTCTCTTCTGTCCAGACTTGCCCACATGAAGGGAGACTGGCTTGCGAGGATGAACTGCGTCGTGGGAAAGGCCTGACCGAGGGCTGGACAGATCTTCATTTGCCAGAGCGGCTGCAGGCTGACTTCAGGACTGTCTAGCAGAACAATGGTACCCTGGGACATTGAAGAAGCCTCCGGGACGCTCAGGCCTATGTGCAGCAAAAGCCCCACAAGCAGGCGCTCCCCAGAGGAAAGCTCCCTTTCGATGTCGAGAACTGCCTCATCCTTTTCCACGCACAGGGGATGCCCGTCGCGTTCCAGGGCAATATGAGGATGCTGCAGGCACGGGGCTATGGCCGCAATGGATGTGCGGATTCTTTCCAGAACAGGATCCCTGTAGCTTCTGTCCTTCTCCTGCTTGCTGCGTTCCCTTTCCTCCAGGCGCGCGAAACGGGGCTTGAGCTTCGCAAAGTGAATGTCCTTGTTCGCAAGAATGGCCAGGACTCGCGGGCCTGCGGGCAAGGCGTCCTGTTCCTGTGTCTCGCCATCCCTTTCCACGCGTATTCCCCGGGCAGTGCAGGACACAATGTATCTGCCGCTCCTGTCCTCAAGGGTGAGCGTTATTTCGCCATCGCTTGCGGCAATGCTCGGCAAGGGAGAAGATAGCCTGTTCGCAGAGCTGGGGCCAGGGGGAGAGAGAAGCGCCAGGCAATCGCGCAGCGCGCGCAAGATGGTGGTCTTGCCGACACCATTGAAGCCGAAGAGGGCATTTATGCCTTGGGTAAGGTGAAGCACAAGATCATCAAAGGGACCAAGGTGTTTGAAGTGTACGCTGGAGAGCAGCATGATCCTTCTCCCGGGAAAGGGGATCTTTGGGGGAACCGCTTCTTTGGCAAGAGCAGGTCCTTTGGCATGTTCAGTCCATACACTCCTTGAGCGAGGGAAACAACAGGAACCGGACAAAACCTCAGTGCCAGGTCCTGGAAGCCTCCCAATCGGCTTTGATATGCGTACTCCTTGGGACAAGCCGATTTTGGATGTCTTGATGATGCCAGCAACGCTTCCACCTTTTCCAGGGGATAGAGCCTGGAAAGAGCTTTGGGCTTACTCTTGCCTGTGGGCAGGGACGTGATATCAGCATTGGACAATGGCTGTGACCGTGTTCTCTCTCAGCTCAGGCCAATCACTGCAGAAGAAATTCCAGCAGGGGAACGATTTTGATGCCGTCTACGGATGTCGTGGATACGGCGCGCAGGGGCAGCACTGTCTTTTCGTAGTTGTCCCGAACAGTTTTCAGGGGCAAGCTCTCGCTCCCGTGTCGCCTGTACGTCCATGTCCAGAGCAACCTGGCCTGTTCAAAGCTCTGTTTTGTGCGAAAGATTTTGTGCTTGCCTAGGGAATCCTCTTTTGCTATCTAGTGAATAATAAATAAGTGAAACATGAAAAAATTTGTCTGACAACGTAATATATGAAATGTAGTATATTTATGATATAAACAATGTAAAATGGGGAAAATTTATGTATATAGAATATATAGAAAGTACTAATTTTAGAGGGATTCCAAGTTTTTCATTAAATCTAAATAAAAATTTAAATGTTTTTATTGGAAATAATGGAGTTGGAACGTCAAGCATATTATGCTTTATAGCTATAATACTTTCACAATGCAGAACTATTGCTAAAGATATAATACTTGGAAAAATTTCTGATATCAATAATAGCGCTCACAAAATTTCTGGTAAGATAAGGTGTAAACATAAGGGTTCTTATGTTTTAGCACAGTATTCATATAGTGAAAATGAGATAAGTTTAAAATACTTTGAAAATACTTCAGGAGATTTCAATGACAGTACTGAGCAAAAGGGTCCACTTTCCTTGTTATACAAGGAATTAGAAAAAGAGGTTATTCCTTTCAAGAAAAATTTTCCGCTTATTGTGTCCTATCCAACAAATCGTGGTATCCTAGAGATCCCGGAACGTATAAGAGGATTTAAACCGGCAATACATCCATTTGACGCAATAGACAATGCGCTTGAGAACAATCTTGATTTTCATTCCTTTATCGCACTTTTTCGTATGAACGAAAATTCTTCAAGACAACAACATACTGATGATCCTTATGCTCAATGGCAGTTAAAGCAGATCCAGGCTGTCAACAATGCCATTAGCTCAGTTGTCCCAGAATTTGGTAATTTGCATGTGACGCAAAAGCCATTTCGTATATCTGTATTAAAAAAAGAAAAGAATTGGAGTTTTTACAACTTTCTGATGGGGAAAGGTGCCTGATTGCGCTACTGGGGGATCTCGCACAGCGTCTGGCGATTTGCAATCCTGCTTTGGAAAATCCCCTGGAAGGCGATGGTATCGTTCTCATTGATGAACTGGAGCTTCATCTCCATCCTGCGTGGCAAAGCATGCTTATCGAGAACTTATTGAAAACATTTCCCAATTGCCAATTTATTGTCACAACGCATTCACCATTAGTTCTCAGTACTGTCGAAGCTGACAGAATCTGGATTATGCAGGAAGACTGTCCTCCCTATCACCCCGATCGTTCCTATGGTATGGAGACATCGGAATTGCTTCGGGAAATAATGGGAACGCAAAGTCGCCTTGAAGCTGTGACTCTTGCTCTTGAAGACATCGATCGTCTTATTGATGCTGAACAATTTGACAAGGCAAGAGATGCCCTACGAAGATTGGCAAATGTGACTGGTAAAATTCCTGCCATATATGCGGCAAACAGCTACCTGACTATAATGGGAGAAGAGCAGGCGGATATAGAGGACACACAACATGATACCCATTCATAAAAACAGGGAAAATCCATTATTGGAATTTGTAAAGATTCCAGGAGTCACATTTGACGATAACAGATTGCCAAGAAAAGAACTCAAGGAGAGCCTTCTCAAGGAACAGCATTATCTTTGCGTTTATTGTATGTCACGCATCCATGAAGATGCTATGAAAATTGAAGATTGATGGCCTCAAAATTCTGATACCGATGGAAGAGATCTTTCTTCAGAAGACAGGGATAGAGAAAGACGTCATTCTATAGATTATAAAAATATGTTGGCAGTTTGCAGAGGTAATGAAGGAAATCAACCTAGGCAGCAGCACTGTGATATAAGAAAAGGAAATAAAACCCTTTTGTATAATCCATCTAATCCAAATGATTATAATAAACTAAAGATACTATACTTACGTACAGGAAAGATAGAATCAAAAGATAAAAAATTCAATGAACAACTTGGAGGTATAGGCAAAGGAAATGAGGGTGTATTAAATCTTAATTGCCACAAGCTTATGTCTGATCGAGCTAATGTCATTCGAATGATATTCGAATCATTAGATAAACTAAAAAATAAATCTTCATCAAGAAAGATAGATACTATCATAAAAAAGTGGAGTCTGTCTGATAGAGATGGAAAATTGCCAGAGTATGATGGAGTTGCAATTTATTTCCTGACAAAGCGTCGCAATATACATCTGTGACGATATACGCTGTGGCCAAGTTTCCCCTAAATTTTTTCTTGACAGAAAAGCGTCACAGGACATAGAAGATTTTTTCGGCGGACCCGTAGCTCAATTGGCAGAGCTTCCGGCTCATAACCGGCTGGTTCTAGGTTCAAGTCCTAGTGGGTCCACCACAAATCAACAAAAGGCATACGTCCCTGTTATCGATTTTCGAGCAGGGACTTTTTTTGTGCCCTGGGGGCTGCAGTCTGCCCCGCTGGCTGACCAAACCAAAAGACGCAGCAATGGGCTGCGTCTTTTGGGGCACTGTCCGGGCTGAGGGAGATTTCGGGGTAGACCCCGGGGCTAGGCCTGGTCGCTTTCGGGCTCGTCAAAGGCTTCCTTTCTTTGCTTTTTGAGAAGCACCATGGCCTCATCCTTGGTAAGGATACGTCCCTTGCAGGCAGGATTGATGAGCCTGTTTTCCGGGCAATAGCCAAGCTGTACACAGGAGGGACCGGCACCTGCGAAAAGGTCTGGGGCTGCCTTGCGGCAGAGCCTGAGCATCTTGTTTGCCAGATCCCTTATTTCTGCCTGGGCGTTTTTGCAGCAGCGGATGGCAAACCAGTCACGCAGGGCGTGGGCGTTCATGCCGATGATAGCTTTGAACTCAGTGGCCTGAGGCTTCAGGTAGCGCAGATCTTGCTCGAGCAGGCCAGCCTCAAGACCAGCGTCATACCACTGGGAGGAGAGGGTGGCCAGCTCGCGCCCTGTAAGTCTTGTCTTGTGTCCGTCCGGCAGGGTCACATCTGCCGCGAAGTTGGCCACGGATTCAGGGTAGACAACAGAGAAGGTTCTCTTGCCCCCCAATTCCGCGCGCCCGGACTTGATGAGGTAGGACGCAATCCTTTTGCGCACAAGCTGGGTTTCGGTCACGCGGCTGTAGCCCTCGACGCCGAAGAGGAAGAAGTCGAACTCAAGGGCAGCGCCATGGTTGCTGGAGACAATGTTCTCCACAATTTTCTTTGAGTACTCGGAGGCGACAATGTCCTCGAGGCTACGTTCGGAGCGCACAAAGCGGGCTGCTATATCCGTATAGATCTTGCCGCCACCCGCAAGCAGCAAAACCTTGCCCTGGCCAGTGTACTGTTCCTTGATCATAATATTACCTCTCCTTGCGTGCCCCTTATGCGGCATTGGGTATAGCCTTGTCAAAGAGAAAGCAGGGCGTTCAAAAAATACTACGCATGCAATTTCAGGGAGTTGCCATCCTTGCCCCTCATGTCCCGTGAAAAATTCATTCTCTCGGTTAAAGAATTTTGTCCGATAGGCCGATAAGGGAAGCAGGTAGAGCAACCCCGAGGGGAAATCGGTTTCCCTCGCGTGTGTGCAGGGGTGGATGCAAAAGATTGTACCACCGGCAATGGGCTTTTTGGGGGCCTCAGGGCCTGTCAAAAGCCCATTGGGGCCATAACAGGCCCCTGCGGGAAAAATTTTTGTTCGGGCACGGGAAAAATCTTTTGGAGAGAAAAATTTTTTGAATTTTGTTAATATACTGAAATCATTGAATTTGAATCACAAAAGAATTTTCTCCCAGGGCTAAAGAGTAAAAATTTTTTGACGATAAGACTTGCATACCGGGTTGGAACTGAGTATCTTGCACTCAACAAAGGTGAGCATACCAGCTCCACCTGCCAAACCTAGACCTGGCAGGCTATGCCCCGGGTCAGGAAATTTTGCCAAAACCTGGCGCCAATTTAGAATTGAATGGCGCCTCTAAGGAAGGAAAGTCATGAAAAAGCTTGCTACGCTTCTGATTGCTGCCGGTCTCGTGTTTGGTGCGACCGCCCCGGCTGCAAACGCCATTGACTTCAAGGCCAAGGGCGAGTGGGTCATGAGCTTCGATTATGGTCAGAACGGTGGTTTCACCGGTGGTCATGGTCGTACTGGCTACAATGGCAAGGAAGATGAATTCGAAGCCAAGCAGCGTCTGCGTTTGCAGTTGGACGCTGTAGCCTCCGAGAATCTCTCCGGTACAGTGTTCTTTGAAATTGGTAACACCACATGGGGTCAGGCCGACAATGGCGGTGCCCTTGGTGCTGACCAGACCATTGTTGAAGTGCGTCGTGCCTACATCGACTGGATGGTGCCCAACACCGAACTCAAGGTTCGCATGGGCCTCCAGGGTATGAACATCCCCTCCTTCACCATGAAGAAGTCCCAGGTGTTCGAGGATGATGTGGCGGGTGTCACCCTGTCCTACCAGTTCACCGATAATGTTGGTGCCACAGTTTTCTGGGCCCGTCCTTACAATGACAACTTTACTGCTTCTGATTGGCGTGGTCATAACAACCATTGGGAAGGCAGCAACAGCAGCAACTTCATGGACAATGTTGACGTCTTTGGCTTGCTCATCCCGCTGACCTTTGACGGTATCAAGGTAACGCCTTGGGGTATGATCGCAGCCATCGGCCCCAATGCCTTTGGATCCGATACATATGATAATAATGGAAATCCCAATGGTTACGATTCCTTTGGCAATTTTGCCGGCGAAAGTTCCGCTCAGATGAAGTATGGGTTGCTGCCTGCTTGGGGTGCAAGTGGCACAGATGGTAATCGCTCTGCATCTGGGACAAAATTGCGTCAATATGGTACTGCTTGGTGGGCTGGCCTGACTGCTGACATCACCTATTTCGATCCTTTCCGTATCGCCTTTGATTTTATGGGCGGCGGTGTGCAGTGGGATAATAGCCGCCTGAACCGCGCTGGCTGGATGGCAGCCCTGCTCATCGAATACAAGCTGGATTGGGGTATCCCTGGAATTCTTGGCTGGTATGCTTCCGGTGACAACAGCAACATCGGCGATGGTTCTGAGCGTATGCCGTACCTGTCCCTGAACAACGGCGATAACGAGTTCTCCAACTTTGCCTTTGACGGTCATCCTTACATTGCTCGTGAAAAGGCACTTAGCCCCAGTATGACCGGTACTTGGGGCGTTGGTCTCCGTATCAAGGATATGTCCTTCATCGAAGACCTGAAGCACACCTTCCGTGTCAACCTTATTGGCGGTACCAACGATCATGGTATCTTCAGGCAGCTGGTTAAGCGTGGAGTTGATGTCACGTCCTTCCCGATTTATGACGGTGGCACAGGCTTCCAGGGCCTCTACATGACCGATCAGGATACCGCTCTGGAGATTTCTCTGCACAACGAATACAAGATGTACGAGAACTTCACCATCATGCTGGATGCAAGCTATATGGCTCTGTGGCTTGAAGACACCAAGTATGAAGGTATGCGTCGTGCCCTCTCCGGTGCTACCGGTTCCGAGAGCCGCGACAACTGGAACGTCAACGTGTCCTTCGTGTACTCCTTCTAGTACATTCAAGAACACAACAGATTTTGCGAGGGGCTGAAAAGCCCCTCACAAGGCTGAACAAAAAGAGGATCTCCTGCGAGGTCCTCTTTTTTTCATACCCAGTAAAAACTGCCCGTTGAGGGATGTGAAGCCTGTCCTACCTTCCAGTCCCCTCTACCCCAAATCTCTTGTCTAGCGCCGCATTGTCCCCTGGGGTCACAAAATATCCTTCCTTTTCGCGCACAGGCTTTCCCATGGCCAAAAGTTCTCCCACGCTCACAAAGCGGTACCCCTGCCTTCTCAAGCCTTCGGCTACGTAGCGCAAGAGCTGAAACGAGCCCCTGGGCACCAGGTTGGCGTGAAAAAGCAGGATGGAGCCTGGTTTGATAGCATCGACCACGTGTTTTGCCTGCTCAAGGCTTGCGTTGTTGCCGCCAGTCTCTGCCACCACATCCCACTGTATGGGCTCCAATCCCAGTTCTGCCAGGATGTTGAGGGCAGCGTCCGAGGATCTGCCATAGGGAAAGCGAAAATAGCGCAAGACTTCCGGCAGGGGAAATTCGTTGCCAATGCGAAAGCGTTTTCTGTCCCTGAGGGCCTGTGCCCGCAGGATTTCGTACTGACACTGGGTGTCGAGGATTTCCTCGCGCATGCGTTCAGGTGAGAGCAGGGCAAAGTTTCCATGGGCCCAGGCATGGTTGCCGAGCTCAAACAGGGGATCCTGCAGTATTTCCCGTACGCGCCGTTCGTGCGAGCGCATCCACTTGCCTCCCACAAAGAAGGTGGCAGGCATATTGTTGTCCTGCAGCCAGACCACGATGTCCGCGTCAAAGCCCGTGGTGGATGTCGCAAGCTCGCACATGTCGAAGGTGAGCGCGCAGAGCTTCTCCTTCCCCTCAATGTCCACTCTTCTGATTGCGCCCTCTCTGGCCGCTGTGTTGGCAGGCAGGGAAAATTGAGGCACGCGCTTTTGCGGAGGCCTGTTGTTGTTCGGGATGGCGGCGCGCCTGTCCCTGGCCTGCAGGGCCTGTAGCCGCAGTTCGTTTCTGTTCTCCTCGTGGAAGAAGAGCCGCTCCGCATAGCGCGCCAAAGCCTCGTCCTTCTCGGCAGCCTTTGCCTCAAAAGGCAGATGAGCCATGCCAGCTGCAAGGCCCAGGGCAAGGCCTGCCCGCAGGAAGTCGCGCCTGCCAGTTCCTCTGGTGCCTTCGTCAGTTCTCGCTTGGTGGTTCGTTTCGTGTGCGTGTCTCGGGTACATATGTATCCTGGCTCAACTCTTGTTGAAAAAAGGTCCGGCCTGTCCCCCAGGCCGGACCTCAAACGTATCTTGTGGGTCCTGACGACTATTCGCCCCTGGCAGCCTTGTATTCTGCCACAACCTTTTCGACAACGGGCTGGGG
>CALVGM010000108.1 GCA_944327095.1 uncultured Desulfovibrio sp.
CACTGTCGCGTAGCCATCTCCGAATGGGGCCGCGCCTCCCTGACCTTCCTCTACGAGATCACCAACGAAACCCGCGACCATGTCCTGGTCACAGGCATGACGCAGCACGCTTCCACAGGCCAGGACGGCCGCCCTGTGCGCATGCCCGAATGGCTCAAGGACATAACCAGGGGCGTGCCCCACGGCAAGTTCGTGCCGCTCTAGGCGGCATTTCCCCTGATTCGGCTGTCAGGCATGGGCCCTTGCGCGCGCAAGGGCCCATACGCGTTTTGGGTATTACGGGCCCCCGATCTGGTTTCTAGGTCAGGGGTCCTGTTTTTTCCAAAAGGGCTAGTGACTAAATCGATAAGTTCGCCTACTTATATTTGTTTGAAGACACGGCTTTGCATTGCCTAGGTGTCATGGAGAACCTGAAATCAGACGCTAGCTCTGTGCTTCACTCGGGGCTTCGGCGGACTTCTTCGATTCCAGGAGCCTGCTGACGGTCTCGGCCGCTGTCACAAGTGCTCTCTGTCCCAGATGGGCGTAGCGCATGGTCGTGCGCGGATCCGCGTGTCCCAGCATCTTCTGCGCCTCGTAGAGTGTGTGGCCTGCGTTCACAAGGAAGCTTGCGAAGGTGTGGCGCAGGTCATGAATGCGCACGTCCGCCAGGTTCAGCTCGTTGCGCACCTCCTTCCAGTAGGCGAAGATGTCCGAGAGGGGCTTGCTCGGCTTGCGCCCGGGGAAGACCCAGGGGCTTTTGCCGCGACTCTTGAGGCTGGAGAGAATGTCCCGCGCTGCGTCCGAGAGGAAGATGTAGCGTGTCTTGCCGGACTTGGAGATGGGCACGCTTATCATATGCAAATCCAGGTGTACGTATTCCCAGCGGGCCTTGAGGATCTCGTTCTTGCGCGCGCCAGCGAGCAGAAGCAGGCGCAGGGCCTGGGCTTCCTGCTTCTCGCTCTTTTCCAGCGTGTTCATGAGCCTGCCTGCCTCGTCCGGGGAGAGTTAGCGATCCTTGGGTGTCTGCAGCTTGAGCGAGAAGACACCTGTGCAGGGTGCTGCGCTGGCCGGTACAACTCCCTGGCGCACGGCCAGGGAGCAAATGGTCTTGAAGACAGCCAGCACGCGGTTGCAGGAAGACGGGGCCAGCTTGCAGGTGAGCCTGTCCAGCCACTTTTCCACCTCTATGGCGCGGATCTTGCCAAGCTCCCTGTTGCCAAAGCTCGGGTAGATGAAGCGCCTGGCAAGGCGCGCGTCCACGCTCCAGCTTCTCTTGCGCAGCCGCATGTGGGGCAGGTAGGTGCCTTCCACATAGCCCATCAGTGTCTGTCTGCCGGACCGTGTCTGTTTCTTTTGCTTTCCGTCCTCGCCACCTGCTTCGGAGTCCGAGGCTGCCTGCTTCCGCTGCCTGCCCTTTTCCCCATCCTTGCCTGCCTTTGTGTCAGCCGCCTCTGCTGCGGCTTCGGTCGCTGCAGTGGCTGGCACTTCGCTCTTCGGGCTGTCCGCGCTGCTGTCCCCGGTTGCGCCGGCAGCCTCGTTTGCTCCGAGCTGATCGGTTACGGCCTTCGGCTGTTCAGGGTCTTTGGGCATGCCCTGCCCTTGCGCCTGCTGCTGAACCTGAGTCTGCTTCTGACCCTGTTCCTGGGGTTGATTCTGAGCCTGATCCTGAGCCACTGCCTGCATTTCGACATGTTCACTTGTCATGGTACTTCTCCTTGGGAAGTGTTTGGGGGTGCAGGGGCCAAACGGCCCCCAAAACCATGAGCAGGCATTCCAATTGCCTGTACTCATTGGTTTTCATGGGTTCCCCAGGAGAAGAACCGACGGCAGGGCAGACAGACGCGTTGACGTCTGTCGCAGGCTTGCCCTGCCTGTGAAGGCGGATGTCCTTCCTTGTATGCCTCCCGCAATATTCGTCTGGACACAGTGGACCGGAACGAGGGCAAGGAACGTGGCCCCGGCTTTGTTTGTCGCTTTTGTTCCGCTGCATCACGCAAAACCTCTCCCGTGACAGGGGCGCTGGCGCTGGGTATTGCCAGGTCCCCTGGAAGTTGGGCCTTGCCTCCTCCTCCCTGATGGCAGAACCCTGTGGGTTTTGGGATATGCGGTTTTTCTGGGGGGATGCGGGAGGACCAAGGATGGCCCGGCATCAGGCTCACAAGGGGTTTTGCGCAAGATCTACGGTTGATTGCCTGCCTTGACAAGGAAAGCGGCCTGGCAGGCCAAGGGCCTGGGCAAAAGGGTTGCCCAGCTTTTTGGACGCATGAAAAAAGCCCCCTTGAGCATTGGGGGCTGGAGGACATGGGGCCTTGCCGGAGTGGGCGGATCTCTTGCGTGACAAGAGAGGGAGAGAAGGATAGATCCCTTTTGAGTTTCTGATGACAGGGTCTGCGCCGAGCAGGCTCGCATAGGGGAAGACAGGGGAGAAAGCATGTCACCACGTGAAGCATCTGGCAGTCCGCTTTTCGCGCACCAGCAAAGGCCATACTGGTTTGTAGGCGCAGCCTTTGGCGGCAAGGACGACCAAACCGAGCGTTTCATCCGGGATCATGTCTGGGAGACCAACAAGGACAAGGCCATAGAACAGGTCAAATCCGTACAGCCCGGGGATCGCATTGCCATCAAGGCCACCTACACCCGCAAAAACGATGTGCCCTTCGAGTGCAACGGCAATGCTGTCTCGGTCATGGCCATCAAGGCTACGGGCACAGTCCTTGCCAACCCTGGCAAGGGGCGTCTTGAGGTGGACTGGAGAGCCTGTGAGCCTGCCAGGGAATGGTATTTCTATACCTATCCCGAGACCGTGTGGAAGATCTTGCCTGGAGAGGACTGGGAAAAAGACGCGCTCATAGCCTTTGCCTTCGAGGACAGGGAGCAGGATATCGACGCATTTCGCAATCAGAGCAAGCGGTTTGACACATACGGGGACAAAAAGCGTTTTGGCTGGATACCCTTCTATATGGCCATGGCCGACAGGCTTCTCGCCTACAGGGACAGAAGGGAAGAATTGCTGCAGGGCATTCGCGCCATTGCCGAGGGCAAGGACTACGTCACTGTGCTGCAGGACAGGAATGCGGACGGTTCCAGCGTGCCGCTGACCGATATCTGCCCCTTCACCACCATGGCTCTCTTCAACCGGGGGCTCAAAGATGAAAATCGCGTGCAGCTTGCCCGCGAGCTTGCCGCTTTTCTGGGTGTCGAGGAAGATGTTCCAGAGTCTTTCGAGGCAGTCCCCACTGTGAACAACCAGAGTACCTGGTTCTTCGCCTACGCGGACAAACGCGGGCCAGGGGATATTGAGGCGCTTTGGGAGGTCTTTGCCAGGGCCATTGCCTACTACGCGAACGTCAGGGACGCGAGCGAAGAGGACAGGAGAGCCTTTTGCGAAGCCTATGACGCTGCGGCAAGGGTGAACGGCGTAGGCTGGAATTTGAGCATCGGCCTCTACTGGATACGTCCCTGGCTGTATCCGCCCCTTGATTCTGGCACAAGAAGATACCTTGCCAATGCCAATGTCCCTGAGTCCCTGGGGGACGCGTTCGTACAGCAAGACTCGTGCAATGCCGCAGGCTATCTTGCCCTGACCGACGTTTTGCAAGACAGGATGGCCACCAGCGCCTTTCCTGCTCATTCTCTTCCCATGCTTGTTTGCGCAGCGGGACGTTGCCAGCCGTACACAATACAGGACATAGT
>CALVGM010000109.1 GCA_944327095.1 uncultured Desulfovibrio sp.
TAAATAGCGGAAGAGCAGGGCAGACGCTTCTGCTGCAAGTTTTCCCTCCTGCTGGGTCATGTGCAGGAAGCATTTGAAGCCTCCTCGTGTTGGACGCGGGGAGGCTTCATGGCATATGAGCAGCCTGCCTACGAAAGAATCCCAAGCTGCTCGAAAAAGCGGAGAGTGTATCAGCGTGTAGCGGGAAGTCCCCTGCCCATGGCCCTGGCCTGGAAGACATGGGCCCCTCCGGCGCCGATCGGGAGATTGCCGCTCACGATGTAGAGATCGTCCGAGCCGGGAACCAGGGCAAGGCTTGTGCAGAGCAGATTTGTGCCCTTGTCCCTGCCGGGAAGCAGAATCTGACCTATCGGCGTGCCCAGGGGGCTGAAGACAAGCACGCGTCCCTGGCCGTACACGGCTACATACACATTGCCCTTTAAGTCTACGCGCAGGGAGTCCGGGGCAGGGCCGGCAAAACGGTGCGTGATGCTTGTGCCTATGGGCGTGGGCCGTGTCGGTGTCGCAAGCTCGACGCGGTAGAGCTGGCCGCGGGCAAACTCGGTAATCCACAGGGTACGGCCGTCTTGCGAGAGGCCAATGCCGTTGGCCTGGGCCAGACCCTTCAGCACAGGCGTGATCGTCTTGCGATCTGGGGAAACGTAATAGACGCCGCCTGACGGATCCGTGGCAGATCCCCTGAAGTCCGTGAAGTAGAGGCCTCCATGGCTGTCGAGGACAAGGTCATTGGGAAGATACCCCTTGTCTGCCCCGACGATGGTCTCAAGGGATCCGTCTGGCGACAGGGCGTGTATGGTGCCCCTGTTGTTGTCCAGGTTGATGTAGGCGATGAACAGGCGCCCGTCCCTGTGCAGGGCAAGGCCACCCGGAGCCACGGTGTCGAAGCGGGTGAGGACATGGACCTGTCTATGGGCATCAAGGCGCAGCACCTCGCGCTTGCTCACATCGCAGAAGTACAGATTGCCCTTGTCATCGGCAATGGCTCCTTCCAGGGTATGCCCCTCGCTGCTCACCTGGTACCAGGGGGTAGCCAGCATGGTGGGCAGAGCCTGTTCGCTCAGGGGGACGGGAACAGGACTTGTGGAAGAAGGCCAGGCAACAGGGCTGTCGGGGCCAGCCTGGTCTGCGGGGACAGGCTGTTCGGCAAGGGCCGGTGTTGCCAGCACAAGGCAAAGGGCACAGGCGGGTAAAAGACGCATAATCGAAAAATCCAGCGCGAGAGTTCCCTGTACACAGGGTGAAGCGCTGCCTCCTTGCGCGAGTATATGCGACAGCTTTGCTCTCAAGGCAACAGGAAAGCGTGCGCAGGCGAGAAGGTCGCTTGTGAAGGGGAAAGACAGGACTTGGGAAATGCGCAAGCTCGGACAAAGAACGTGGCTGTTGGCGAGTGTGCGCTTTGTTTGTTAATGATATCAATATATTGATTGGCAAACACATGGCTTGCCCGTCGTAGCCCTAGCTGCCGATCCGCAGTACACGCCGAGATTCAGTGACTCGGAGGCACTGTGTTACCCGCTGCAGTATGCACCTTCTTGGAAGGAAATCACTTTGGAGTGCATGCGCGCGTCGTCCACTGAAACTTGGCCCGTGTACGAACTCGGCGGTGCGGAACGCAGGGACGTGCCCTCCTCAAAAGACTGCTGTTTGGCGCATCATGTTTCACGAGAAACAAGGACGCTGCTCAACGCTATTATGATTGGCAACAGCATGTCCGTGCACGCAAAAGTCCAGGCAAATCGCCCGTAGCAAGCCTGCCATGGACTCCTTGCGGATTATCTTCCGTCCATGGTGAACGTGCGGTACTTGCCCGAGTCGTAGTCGTAGACCTCAACATCGACTTCATTGCCATAGCGCTGGATGGATTCTACGTTTCCGTCTCGGTACTCTCCAGCCTCATAATCAAAGTACTCGATGTCATGATCCCTCCGCACGAGATTGCCTTCTTCAATCTCGATGTCGGATCCTGTTTCGTAGTCGTGGCCTTCCCAAGCTAGGGCAGGTGTACCCAGACAGAGTATCGTGCCCAGGACAAGAACGGGAAAAATCGGTATGGTACGCATGATAGGCTCCTGTTGGCTGTTCCGAGGGTAAAACACCAAAGTGGTCCTGATTCAAGCCAAACCCCAATGGCTGCCTCTGGCTTTGCGTGGACGCGCAGACATATGAAAAAAGCAGTCTTTACAGATACCCAAATTCCTGTAAAGACTGCTAAATTTTCATTCCTGGCGGAACGGAAGGGGCTCGAACCCTCGGCCTCCGGCGTGACAGGCCCGCGATATAACCGTCTTCACTACCGTTCCGCACTGTGTTCCTTGAACACAGGAAACAACTTGTACGCAAAAGCCCTGTTCCTGTCAACGGCTTGCGAGACAATTTTTTGCGATTTGTCCACAACCTTTTGGTATAAAAGGATTTTTTCGGATCATTGGAACCAGCGCGTCCAGATGCCCAAAAAAGGCTTGATCCCGGGGCACATGCTGATAGTCTCTTGGCTGTGCCCGCTTTTGCGGATGTCTCGCAAGAGGAGGGACATTCACGTGGCGGACAGGCCATGTGGGGAGGAAACGATGATCCAGGACGAGGCCGGACTTGCCAGACAGGCTGCGCTGGGAGAAGACAGCCGTCACCGCTTTCAGGGAGAAGAGCTTGAGGAGGAGACCCTGGCCCGCGAAATGGCGGCCCTTGCCAATTCCGCAGGTGGGGAGATCTTCCTGGGCCTTGCCGAGGACGGGTCCATGCCGGGGCTCTCCGCAACCTCCATTGCGCGGGTGAACAAAACCCTCGCGAGAGCTGCCAGAAGCCTTGAGCCACCCCTTGTTGTGCGCACGCAGAATATCCTTCTGAAAAGCGGGCGTGTTGTCATTGTGGTGGAAGTGCCAGTGAGCAGGAGGCTTGTGCTGGACGAATCCGGCAAGGTCTGGGTCAAGGTGGCTGCCGGCAGGGTCGCGCAAGGCCCGGACGAGGCTGGCGCGGAGTTTCGGGATTTTTCCGGTCGCGAAAGCCCCCGGACGCCAGAGCTCGCCAGGGACAGGGACGTTTGCGCGGACACGAAGGCGTCCTTGAGCCAGAATCCGGAGACTGTTTCCGCAACCAGGGCTAGCGTAGACGAGTCCTGCGAAAAAAATTTTTCCAGTTTTGACCCGGAATCTTCCGAGGGCGAAGAAGCAAGGGAAGTGTACAGACTTATCGCCAATGACAAGTTTGTGACCGTGCAGGAGCTCGCAAGGCAGATGGACATCAGCAAAAGAACGGTCAACAAAAGAGTGGCACTCCTCAAGGACTTGGGAGCCATCATTCGCCGTGGCTCAAGCAGGGCCGGTCACTGGGTGTGCGTGCCGGAAAGGGCCGTGCAGCGGGGCATTTGCGCGCCCGAGGCCGCCAAAGCTGTGGACGATGCCCCCAAAAATCGTTAGAGTGCAACTCACCATGCCTCACCATGCGTCACACGGCATGCGCCTGATATCCATTTCGTCCAATTTGTGCCCGTTTTGTCACCAGCCCCTTCAGAGCGTGTCATGCTGCGTCAGTACATTGTACAGTTTGTGAAAATTTCTGCTTGACACTGCATTTGTTCGACCCGGACAGGATTTTTGCCTGTAATACGTCTCGGAAACAGAGCTTTCCGCCTTGCAGTTCCCAGAGAGAGAAAAAATATTTTTCAAGAAATTTTCGAATTCAAGACTGGGAACACGGCTTGTCTTGTCCTTTTTTTGGACAGCTGCCAGTTTACTTTTTTGTCACAAATTGTTACTTTTTCGCCACTGCGCGTCCGGTTGGACCCATGCTTTCCCGGTGACCTTTCAGCTTGATACAAGGCACCTTTTTTTTCCTCCACGGCCATTCCCCTTCCTGGCTCAGGCACCAGGCCCAATTTAAGGATCCTTCCATTCTATGACCAACTGCTGGAACAAAATACTCGACGCTCTTTCCACCAGGGTGGACAACTTTGACTTCAAGGTCTGGCTGGCCCCTATTGTGGCGCAAACAGGAGAGCGCAGCCTGACCCTGTGTCTGCAGGGTGCCAGCAAGTACATGCTCCACAGGCTGGAGGTGAAGATGGGAGGACTTATCCGCGCGACCGCAGCCCAGATTTTTGGCTGCAGGCCCGAGGAAGTGGCCATGACCATTGGCGCTGCGGCTCCTCTTCCAGACATCCGGGCCCAGAACAGCCCTGTTCGTGCGCCTGCTGAGGTTGCCGGAAAGGAAAGGGAACAGGCCGCGCAAAAGGCCAGCGAACAGGTCCAGGCCACGAATAAGGTTCAGGCAGAGCAGGGCGAGACGCAGGGCAAGGTCCAGGCCGAGACCAGCGCGCAGGCCCAGGCAGCCCAGACACCACATCAGGCCCAGAGCCAGCCGCAGGTGGCAGCCAGGGCGGCTGTGCGAGCCGGCACTGCCGCGGCACGAATTGCCAGGGCCCAGGCAAGACAGAGCGCAACGCAGGGCAAGACAGCACAGGCCACTCCCGGGCACGGAGAAAGCCAGCGCGCAGGCACTGCCCCAAAGGCAGCCCCAAGGGCAGCGCAAAAGCCTTGCGCAAGCACGGACGCGAAGGTCCCGGGCGCGCCAGGGCAAGAGGCCGAGACCAGATCCTGTTCTGCAAGGGCCGAAAAGCCCGCAAGGGCCAAGGCCGCGAGCTGCGCAAGCGAGGCCGCCTCCGGCCCCGAGAAGACGGAAAAGGCGGCTGAAAAGCCAGCAGAAAAGCCGGCTCGGACAAAAAAGACAGCCAGGGCAGGTACGCTCCCATCCCTGACAGGGACCACGCAGGCCTCTCCCATGGCTGCAGTACCGGCTGCCACAGACAAACCCCAGGCCTCGACCGTGTCCGCGCAAAAGGCCTCCATGTCGCCCTTTGTGGCAGCCTCCATGCAGGCACAGGCCTTTGCCGCGCCCGTGACCCCCATGCCCATGGGCGCCATGGTCACGGACAACGGCAACAGGACACCCACCATGGCTGCCATGGCAGGCACCATGTCCGGGTCCATGGCCGGCATGCCCAGCATCACCACCGTGGGCGCGGACGGCGGCCGCAGCACCTACACCATGGCAGCCCAGCCCCTGGTGCGCTCCCTGCCCCTGGATCAGGCAGCTACCCTGTCCGGCGATGCCTTGAACCGCAAGCAGTGGCGCTACACCTTCGCGGATTTTGTGGTTGGCCCCACCAATGCCCTGGCCCTGTCCGCAGCCCAGGACGTGTGCAGGCCCAAGAGCTTTGTGGAGACCCTCTTCGTGAGCTCGGAGCCAGGCCTTGGCAAGACCCACATCGTGCAGTCCGCGGTGCGCCAGATCCTGGAGGATCGCGGCCCCTCGGCGCGCGTGGCCTACCTCACGGCCGAGGACTTCTACGCCCGCTTCCGCATGGGACTGCGCAACGACAGCCTGGACGACTTTACAAGCAAGGTGCGCGCCCTGGACTTTCTGCTCATTGACGACGTGCAGTTTCTCTTCGGCAAGCACAAGACCCAGGAACTGCTCATGTCCCTGGTCAAGCAGCTGCAGGGCAAGGGCAGCAAGGTCGTCATCACAAGCCGCTTCCTGTCCCGCGATCTTGTGAAGGACCTGGATTCCCAGCTGGTCTCCCTCATAGCCTCCGGCGTGCAGGCCAGCATGGACGCCCCGGACTACACCATGCGCTGCGAGATAGTGCGCCGCAAGGCAGCCACCCACGGCATAAGCCTGGACGAGGAAGTGGTGGCCCTGCTTGCCTCCCACCTCGAGGGGGACGTGCGCAGGATCGAGTCCTGTCTGCAGACCCTCTTCCTGCGCATGAAGGTCATGAACGTGGGTGCGAGCCCGGATCTCGCCCTGGAAGTGCTGAGCAAGTTCGGCTGCACCCAGGAAAAGACCGACGCGCCCCTGCCGACCTTCGAGGACTTCATGGGGTACGTGAGCCAGTGCTATGGGCTCACCCAGAGCCAGATTTGCTCCTGCATCAGGAGGCGCAACTTTGTGGAGGCGCGCAACGTGCTCTTCTACCTCGCGCGCAAGCACACGAGCATGACCCGCGCCCAGATAGGCGCCAAGGTGAACAAGCGCCATTCGACGGTCATCAAGGGCATAGCCTCCATAGAGCACAGCCTGACCTCCCAGACCAAGTCCGGCCGTCAGACAGCGCACCTTGTGGAGCTCATAGAAAAGAACGCCGGCTGCGCCAGAAGCGCGTAGGAAAGATTTTTTCTGCATGCGGGGTGCCCTGGAGCACCCCTTGTTTTTGTTGTTTTGGCGGGCAACACCCAGGCCTTGCTGGCAGGGGCGCAAGGGCCCGCAGTGGAGGATCCGGCAAGATTCGGATCCCGGGCAGTGAAAGGAGGAGGTATGAGCGTGAAGGTGGAGGATCTCGAGGCAGTGCAGCTGAGTGAAAACGCCAGGATTGTGCTTGCCCAGCGCTACCAGAAGACGGATCCCGCAACAGGGGAGAAGGAGAGCGTGGAGGCCATGTTCTGGCGCGTGGCGCGGGCCATAGCCGGGTCCGAGGAAAGGTACCCGTCCTCGCCCTGGAAGGCCGAGGACCTGGCCCTGCGCTTCTACAGGCTCATGGCGGACGGCGTCTTTCTGCCCAATTCCCCCACGCTCATGAACGCAGGCCTGCCCCTTGGGCAGCTCGCGGCCTGCTTTGTGCTGCCTGTTGGCGACAGCATCGAGGAGATCTTTGACGCGGTGAAGTTCGCGGCCATGATCCACAAGTCCGGGGGCGGCACGGGCTTTTCCTTCTCGCGGCTGCGCCCCAAGGGAAGCCGCGTGGGAACAACTGGCGGCGTGGCCTCGGGGCCTGTGTCCTTTTTGCGCATCTTCAACACGGCAACAGAGCAGATCAAGCAGGGCGGCACGCGCAGGGGCGCCAACATGGGCATACTGCGCGTGGATCACCCGGACATTCTGGAGTTCATCTCCGCCAAGGAAAAGGACGGGGAGTTTAACAACTTCAACCTCTCGGTGGGCCTCACGGAAGCCTTCATGGAGGCAGCCGAGCAGGGCAGGGACTACGATCTGGTGGACCCGCACACAGGCGCGCGGACAGGCCAGCTCAACGCGGGCGAGGTCTTCGACCTTCTGGTGCACAAGGCCTGGGCGTCTGGGGATCCGGGCATCGTGTTCCTGGATCGCATCAACAGGGACAACCCCTGCCCGAAGCTTGGGGAAATTGAGGCCACAAACCCCTGCGGCGAGCAGCCCCTGCAGGCCTACGAGGCCTGCAACCTGGGCTCCATCAACCTCGCGGTCATGGTGCTTGGCGAGGAGGAGCGCGCGCGGCGCGCGGCAGCTGGCATGAACGCCCTGGAGGCAGGCCTGGACGTCGCGAAGCTGAAGGAGACCGTGCACCTTGCGGTGCGCTTTCTGGACAACGTCATAGATGCCTCCCTCTATCCTCTGGAGATCATAGGCGAGACAGTGCGCGCCAACAGGAAGATAGGCCTTGGGGTCATGGGCTTCGCGGACATGCTCTTCGAGCTCGGCATCCCCTACGCCTCGGACGAGGGCCTGGCCGCAGCGGAGCACGTCATGGCCATTGTGCAGGAAGAGGGCAGGGCGGCAAGCAGGGAACTTGCCAGGGAGCGCGGCCCATTCCCGAATTTTTCGCAGTCCATCTACGCCAATGGCGAGCCGCAGCGCAACGCCACGGTGACCACCATAGCGCCCACAGGTACCCTGTCCATCATTGCCTCCTGCTCGTCCGGCATAGAGCCCCTTTTCGCGTTGGCCTTTACCCGCAACGTGCTGGACGGCAAGAAGCTCACGGAGGTAAACAGGCACTTTTTGCGCGCTCTCAGGCTGCGCGGCCTCTACTCCAAGGAGCTGGTGGAAAGGGTGAAGAGCCAGGGCACAGTGAAGGGCCTT
>CALVGM010000110.1 GCA_944327095.1 uncultured Desulfovibrio sp.
GAAAACCGGCGCGGTGAAGGCCTACGTGCTTGACCTGCGCGAGGAAATGGCCAGGGACTTTGTCTTCCCCATGGTGCGCGCTGCCGGCATCTACGAAAACAAGTACCTGCTCGGCACCTCCATTGCCCGTCCTCTCATCACCAAGGCTCTCATCGACATAGCCCACAAGGAAGGCGCGGACGCCATTGCCCACGGCGCCACAGGCAAGGGCAACGATCAGGTGCGCTTCGAGTTCTCCGCCAAGGCCCTCGATCCCTCCATCCGCGTCATCGCCCCCTGGAGGGAATGGGATCTCATGAGCCGCACAGCCCTCAACGCCTTTGCGGAAGCCAACGGCATCCCGATCTCCAAGGGCGCCAAGCGCTACAGCATGGACGCCAACATGCTGCACACAAGCTTCGAGGGCTCCGAACTCGAGGATCCCGGCCTTGCCCCCGATCCCATATGCCATGAGCGCTGCGTGCCTGTGGAACAGGCGCCCAACGAGCCCGAAATCATCACCGTGGACTTCGAGAAGGGCAATCCCGTGGCCCTGAACGGCAAGCGCCTCTCTCCCTACGAACTCATCCGCGAGCTTGCCGAAATCGGCGGCCGCCATGGCGTGGGAAGAAGCGACATAGTGGAAAACCGCTATGTGGGCATGAAGTGCCGCGGCGTGTACGAAAACCCGGCCGGCACCATCCTCTACATCCTGCACCAGGATCTCGAGGGCCTGTGCATGGACAGGAACCTGCTCTCCATCAGGAACCAGCTGGCAGTCCGCTACTCCGAGGCCGTGTACGACGGCTACTGGTACAGCCCGGAGCGCGAGGCCATGCAGGCCTTCATGGACAAGGCCCAGGAAAACGTGACCGGTTCCGTGACAGCCAAGCTCTACAAGGGCGGCGTGTGGCCCTTGAGCCGCAAGTCTCCCTACAGCCTCTTCAACGCCGAGCTTGCCACCTTCGAGGCCTCCAACTACGACCATCACGACGCCACAGGCTTCATTCGCCTGAACTCCCTGCGCCTTGCGCAGTACGCAAGGGTCAAGAAGCAGCTTGAGGAAGACGAGGCCAGGTAGAGCCAGGGACCAGTTTTTTTCAGGCTGAGCGCTGGCAAGTCGTATGCCACGCTCTACAGAAAAGGCCTCGATCCGCCTGGGGGATACCCTGCGGATCGGGGCTCTTTTTGGGCCTTGGGGAATGCGAACAGGCCTGTCGTTTCTTTGCGCAGACAGGTCTTTTCTCATTTCTCCCTGTGCTTTGCGCACAGCCCATCTGTACTGCACAGGATCAGAGCCTGCACTTTCTTGCAGACATACAATATGCTACAGGCTGACAGGCACCTGAAAGAAGCATTGTATGGAAATTCTCTCACTCTGCCCTGCAGTTTCGCGCCTGATACAGGAGTTTTTCCAACTCCTTGACTTTTTTCAGGCAATATTTCTATGATTAGTTGTTTTAGGGATAGCAAGGGCCGGGCAAGGCCCCAGGGGACAACCTGCCCCTTGCGCACTCGCACCCACGCGCTTTTTGACCGAGCCCCAAAGGGGGCAGCAAAGCATCCAAAGCAAAGCATCTAACCGGAACAGGATACGTCATGCCAAAACGCACTGATCTCCACAAAATCCTTGTCATCGGCGCAGGCCCCATAGTCATAGGCCAGGGCTGCGAATTTGACTACTCGGGTTCACAGGCAGTCAAGGCCCTCAAGGAAGAGGGCTACACCGTGGTCCTTGTGAACTCCAATCCCGCCACCATCATGACCGATCCCCACATGGCCGATGCCACGTACATCGAGCCCATCGAGGCGGACACGCTTGCGGCCATTGTGGAAAAGGAGCGCCCGGACGCCATCCTGCCCACCCTTGGCGGCCAGACAGCCCTGAACGCTGCCCTGCGCCTCTACAAGCGCGGCGTGCTGGAAAAGTACGGCGTCGAGCTCATTGGCGCCAAGGCGGACGTCATTGAAAAGGCCGAGAGCCGCGAGCTCTTCCGCGAGGCCATGGAGCGCATAGGGCTCAAGG
The DNA here is from genome assembly GCA_944327095.1 of uncultured Desulfovibrio sp. GTDB lineage: Bacteria > Desulfobacterota > Desulfovibrionia > Desulfovibrionales > Desulfovibrionaceae > Desulfovibrio. The sequence continues at coordinate 2,006 of CALVGM010000110.1, forward strand.
TACCCCAGAGCGGCATTGCCCACAACATGGACGACGTGCGCAGGCTGGGCAAGACGTTGCCCTTCCCCCTCATTGTGCGCCCTGCCTTTACCCTGGGCGGCACAGGCGGCGGCATAGCCTACAATTTCGAGGACCTCGAGGTCGTGGCCCAGAAGGGCCTGACCGCAAGCCCGGTTTCCGAAGTCATGATCGAGCAGAGCGTCATTGGCTGGAAGGAAATGGAAATGGAGGTCATGCGCGACAAGAACGACAACGTGGTCATTGTCTGCTCCATAGAAAACTTCGATCCCATGGGCGTGCATACGGGTGATTCCATTACCGTGGCCCCGGTGCAGACCCTGACGGATGTGGAATACCAGCGCATGCGCGACGCAAGCATAGCCATCATGCGCGAAATCGGTGTCGAGACCGGTGGCTCCAACGTCCAGTTCGGCATCAACCCCGAAAATGGCGACATGGTCGTCATCGAGATGAACCCCAGGGTGTCGCGCTCCTCTGCCCTGGCCTCCAAGGCAACAGGCTTCCCCATTGCCAAGATAGCCGCCAAGCTCGCTGTGGGTTACACTCTGGACGAGCTGCGCAACGACATTACCAGGGAAACGGCCGCAAGCTTCGAGCCGGCCATCGACTACTGCGTTGTCAAGATTCCCCGCTTTACCTTCGAGAAGTTCCCAGGCGCCAAGGACGAGCTCACCACCTCCATGAAGAGCGTGGGCGAGGCCATGAGCATAGGCCGCACCTTCAAGGAAGCCCTGCAAAAGGGCCTGCGCTCCATGGAAATCGGCGCCTCGGGCCTCGGCTTCAACTTCAGGGCAGACCTTCCGCCCCTCGAAGACATCAAGAAGAGCCTGCGCACCCCCAACTCCAGGCGCATCTTCAGCATCCGCCACGCCCTGCTCGCAGGCATGAGCGTTGGCGAAATACACGAGTGCACGGGCATTGATCCCTGGTTTTTGCGCCAGATCCGCGACATCGTGGACATGGAAACGCACATCCGCGATTTCGGGCTCGGCAACGACATGACGCCGCTCAACGAGGAGCTGCCCGGCCTCATGCGCAGGGCCAAGGAGTACGGCTTCTCGGACAAGCAGCTTGCGGAAATGTGGAAACGCCCGGAAACGGACGTGCGCAGGCTGCGCAAGACCCTGGGCATTGTGCCCACCTACTACCTGGTGGACACTTGTGCAGGCGAGTTCGAGGCCTACACGCCCTACTACTACTCCACCTACGAGACCGGCCAGGAAATCAAGGTTGGCAACGAGCGCAAGGTGGTGATCCTTGGCGGCGGCCCCCACCGCATAGGCCAGGGCATAGAATTCGACTACTGCTGCTGCCACGCCTCCTTTGCCCTGCGCGCCGAAGGCATCACGGCCATCATGGTCAACTCCAACCCCGAGACCGTGTCCACGGACTACGACACCTCGGACAGGCTCTTCTTCGAGCCTCTGACCTTCGAGGATGTGATGAACATCATCGAGAAGGAAAAACCCGAGGGCATCATTGTCCAGTTCGGCGGCCAGACCCCCTTGAACCTCGCAGTACCCCTCATGCGCGCTGGTGTGCACATCCTCGGCACCTCCCCGGACGCCATTGATCGCGCGGAGGACCGCGAGCGCTTCCAGGCCCTTATCGACAAGCTTGGCCTCAAGCAGGCAGCCAACGGCACGGCCATGAGCCTCGACGAAGCCATTGTGGTGGCCGAAAAGGTGGGCTACCCGGTCATGGTGCGCCCGAGCTACGTGCTTGGCGGCAGGGCCATGGCCGTTGTCTACGACAGGGACGAGCTCATCGAGTATTTCCACGAGCAGGTTCCCGAACGCCCAGAACACCCCATTCTCATCGACCAGTTCCTGCAGCACGCGACCGAAATCGATGTGGACGTGCTTTCCGACGGCAGCGAGGTCTACGTGGCGGGCATCATGGAGCACATCGAGGAGGCAGGCATACACTCCGGCGACTCGGCCTGCGTGCTTCCGCCCTACTCCCTCTCCTACGATCACGTGGCCCAGATCGCCCTGCAGGCCGAAGCCCTGGCCCGCGAGCTCAAGGTCATAGGCCTCATGAACATACAGTTTGCCCTGAAGGGAGACGAGCTCTACATCATCGAGGTGAACCCCAGGGCCTCGCGCACAGTGCCCTTTGTCTCCAAGGCCACGGGCGTGCCCCTTGCCTTTCTGGCAACCCAGGTCATGCTGGGCAAGACCCTGGACGAGCTCGACCCCTGGTCCATGAAGCGCGGCGGCTTCACCTGCGTGAAGGAAGCCGTGCTGCCCTTCCAGCGCTTCCCCAACGTGGACATCATTCTCGGACCCGAGATGCACTCCACAGGCGAGGTCATGGGCATGGGCGCCAACTTTGCCGAGGCCTTCCTGAAGAGCCAGATTGGCGCCGGCGACATACTGCCAGACAAGGGCATGGTCTTTTTGTCCGTGAACGACAGGGACAAGCCCTCCATCACGGAAATCGCCAGCCTGTACGCGGACCTTGGCTTCAACCTCTGCGCGACCCGCGGCACAGCTGCCATACTCAGAGAGCAGGGGCTTGAGGTAGAAGTGGTCAACAAGGTGCAGGAAGGCAGGCCCAACGTGGTGGACAAGCTCATCAACCACGAGATCGCCCTGGTTGTGAACACAGCCTCGGGCAAGGGCACAGCCCACGCGGGCAAGGCCATCCGCAGGGCCACCCCGCAGTACGGCATCCCCTGCTGCACCACCATTCAGGGAGCACGGGCCACTGCCAGGGCCATAGGCTCTGCCCGCGGCCGCAAGGTCCGGGTCAAGAGCCTGCAGGAATACTACACAAGCGGCGCAGACGGCCACTCTCCGGAGGACGCGGCCTAGGGATGGGCGTGCCGGACCATGGGTTCGGCAAGTCCACCGGACTGCAGGCGAGACAGGATCAACATCGACAAGTCTTGAGCCTTGCGGCTTAGGAGACATATATATGAAAGCACTTCTTGCCCTGGAAAACGGCTTTACCCTGGAAGGCAAGTCCTTCACCGGCTCCTTCGAGACAGGCGGGGAAGTCATTTTCAACACCGGCATGACCGGCTACCAGGAAATCCTCACCGATCCCTCCTACTACGGCCAGCTTGTGTGCCTCACCTATCCCCTCATAGGCAACTACGGCATCACGGCCGAGGACATGGAGTCCGATCGCATCCACATGCGCGCCCTGCTCGTGAAGGAATGCTGCAAGGAGCCCTCCAACTGGCGCTCCATCATGAGCCTTCCCGAGTTCATGCAGAAGAACAATGTGCCCGGCATGGAAGGCCTGGACACCCGCGCCCTGACCATTGCCCTGCGCGAAAACGGCGCCATGCGCTGCATGATTTCCACCGAGGATCTCGACAGGGACAGCCTGGTGGCCAAGGCCAGGGCCCTGCCCACCATGGAGGGCCAGAGTCTTGTGCAGTACGTTGCCCCCAAGACTCCCTACATCTGGCACAAGAACGCGCCCAAGCCCGTCACTGCCCAGGCTGGCGGCCGCCTGCCCTTTGTGGGCGGAGAAAATGGTGGCGGCAACCGCCCCATCCGCCTTCTGGTCTACGATTTCGGCATCAAGTGGAACATTATCCGCGAGCTCATTGGTGCGGGCTTTGCCCCTGTCATGGTGCCGCCGAGCTTCACAGCCGAAGAGGCGAGAAAGAGCGGCGCAGAGGCAGTCTTCCTCTCCAATGGCCCCGGAGACCCGGCAACCCTCACGGACATTGTGGCCAATGTGCGCGAGCTCATGAAGACCTTCCCCATCACGGGCATCTGCCTTGGGCACCAGCTGCTGGGCCTGGCCCTGGGAGCCACCACCACCAAGCTCAAGTTCGGGCACCACGGCTGCAACCACCCTGTCAAGGATCTGGCCACAGGCCACATCGAGATAAGCTCCCAAAACCACGGCTTCTGCGTTGTGCCGGACAACCTCGAGGGTGTGGAGACAACCCACATCAACCTGAACGACGGCACCCTGGAAGGCATTTCCTGCCCGTCCCGCGGAGTCATGAGCGTGCAGTACCATCCCGAGGCGGCTGCAGGTCCCCACGACAGCCACTACCTCTTTGGCCGCTTCCGCGACATGATAGCCCAAAGGCTTGGCCTCTAGCCGCAGATCCCCTGCCCTGCCATGGCACGCAATTTGCTCATCCTTCCCCGGGGGCGGGAAACACTTCCTGCCCCCCGAACAGGCCTGCGGCCCGGGAGAGTGGCTGTTGAGTCCTGGCAAAAGCTCGTGTACCCTTTTTGAGGGAAACTTCGCGTTCCCCGCGATCCCCTGGACTACCTGGGACAGAACATCTCGGAGGAGACATGAAACGACTTCTTTCCCTTCTCTTTGTCCTTGCGCTTGCCTGCGCAACACCAGCCATGGCTGCGGACACAGGCAGCACAGCGCAGGCCAAACCGCTTCCGCAAAACCGCATCGAGCAGCTCACGGGCACTGTCTGGATGGCCTCAAGCCAGGAAGCCAAGGTAGCCCTGCTCTTTGGCATCGAGCTTGCCCTCAACGTGGACAAGGTTGGCACAGACATGGCCAATGCCGAACTGGCCAAGAATCCCAAGGCCAAAAAATCCCACTACCGGAAGATGTCTCCCTTTACCGAGGCCTGGTACAAGACCTTTGCCAATGTGCGCCTGCCGGACATAGCAGGCCAGATCGACGCATGGTACAAGGCCCATCCGGATCAGATGGACAGGCTCGTGCTTGGTGTCATCTGGAAGGACATCATGAAAATGCCTGTTCCCGCGCAAAAGTAGCGCGTGCCTGTCTCGCGGCTGGAGAGACCAGCCTGTGACAGCCCCTTTCTCACATCGGGACGCATTCCAAGGAGGCAGTGCCCTTTGCCGCTTGCGGGAACATTTCCCAGGGCGGCCAGGACTGAAACTTTTATGAAAAAAACATGCATCTTTCTTGTTCTTGCCCTTATGTTTGCCACAGGCTCAGGGTGCACCAACATGAGCAATACCTCCCAGGGCGTGGCAAGCGGTACGGTCATCGGCGGCCTTGGCGGCGCCGGCATAGCAGCCGTTTCCGGCGGATCCGTTGGCTGGGGAGCCCTTGCTGGCGCAGGAGCCGGAGCACTTGTGGGCGGCATCATCGGCCATCAGCAGGACAATTACTACAGATACTGATTTGTCCTGAAACATTTCCAGGCTGCGCACAGGGACTTTTTGTGAACCGCCCGGCTCCAAGAGCGGTTCGAAAAAGTCCCTGTCTTTTCGTTTCCTGCGGTTTTTTTCTGCCCTCAGGGACTTTGGGGCCAACCCAAAGCCCAAGGGTGCCGGCTCTTCAGAGACGGGCAAGGCCTGACGATATGTCCCTGTAGAGAAGTGCCCCATGCACAAAAAACGCACAGGGCACCTTCAGGAATGCTCAAAAAATAGACAGCCGGAAGAATGGTGGCAGCGCAAGGCCCTCCTTCTGGCACAGAACCAAATTCTCGCAAAAAATGCACATACCTCTCCGGTTCCCTGGGGCCCCAGGAAACCGGAGAGCAGGGAGAACAAGCCGTATGAGTCTCGGAAAACAGATAGAAGCGGACTACATCAGCGCCTACAAGGCCAGGGAGAGCCTGAAGGTCTCTGTCCTGCGCATGCTCAAGACAGCCATCAAGAACCGCCTTGTGGATCTGTGCCGCCCGGGAGGCGAACTCACGGACGAGGAAGTGCTCGACGTGATCATCAAGGAAGCCAAGCAGCGCCGCGATTCCATAGCCGAATACAAAAAGGCCGGACGAGAAGATCTTGCCGGCAAGGAAGCGGACGAGCTTGCGGTGCTCGAGACCTATCTGCCCAAAGCCCTGAGCGACGAGGAGCTGGCAGCTGTCATCTCGGAAGCCATAGCCAGGGTGGGCGCCAAGGGGCCTGGTGACATGGGCAAGGTCATGGGACCGATCATGAAGGCCTACAAGGGCCGCGTGGACGGAGGCAAGCTCTCCTCTGCCGTCAAGGCACGCCTGGCCGCGCTTCAGGGATAGCCTCAGGACAAGACCGTGATTCACAAACGCACCCTCCACGCCCTGGAGTACGATCGCATCCTGCAGCGCCTTTCTGCCTTCTGCCAGTCCGACACAGGCAGGGAGCGGGCCCTGCATCTTTTGCCCTTCAACCGCGAGGCGGACGTCCTGGCTGCCCAAAGCCTCTACGACGAGAGCCTGACCCTTGCGGCCAACGGCAAGATTTCCCTGTCCTTCGGCAACTTCCCGGATGTGTCCGGCTTCCTGCAGACCGTGTCCCAGAGGGGCGCTGCCAGGGCCAACCTGGACAGCGACGCCTTCTGGGCCCTGCGCACTGTCCTTGGCCTCGCCATGCAGTTCAAAGACGCCATCTGCGTGCCCGAAGGGGAAAAGTCCTGGCCTGGCCTCATGGCTCTTGCCACCAACCCGCCCCTGCCCCAGGCCCTGCACAACGCCCTTGTGCGCTGCCTTGGCGACGACGGCAACATCCGCGACGAGGCCTCGCCGGAGCTGTTCCAGATCCGTTCGGAAATCCGGAGCATACACCAGACTGTTCTGCGCAGGGTGCGCTCCTACGCGGAGAAGTACAATATCCTGGGCTACCTGCAGGACGAGTTCATGACGCTCTCCTCGGACCGCTACGTGCTGCCCTTCAAGGCCACCTACAAGAACAGGCTGCAGGGCATTATCCACGACTGGTCCCAGACAGGGGAAACCTGCTACTTCGAGCCCCTGTTCCTGGTGGAGCTCAACAACCGCGTGCAGGAGCTCAAGCGCGAGGAGCGCGAGGAAGAGCGCAAGGTCCTGCTCTTTCTGGGCAACATGCTCGAACAGAGCCTTGACGGGGCCGAGGCTGCCGTACACCTGCTCACGGAACTCGATCTGCTGCAGGCCAAGCAGCGCCTGGCCGAGGCAGTGGAAGGCCGCATGGTCCAGCTTGGCGACGTTGCCGAGGGCATCTGCCTTGCCGAAGCGCGCCATCCCCTGCTGCTTTTTGCAGAACAGGACGCGCTTGCCGGCAAGGGCGTCCCCAAGGGGCGCGTGCATGCCGAGAGCATGAGCCGCATACGCCCCCTGGACATCATCTTCCGCCCTGGAGACAGGGCGCTGGTTGTGAGCGGCGGCAACGCTGGCGGCAAGACCGTATGCCTGAAAACCCTTGGTCTGTGCGCGGCCATGATTCTGACAGGCCTGCCCGTACCGGCAGGGGCAGCCTCACACCTGCCCTTTTTGCAGCGCGTGGACGCCTTTATCGGCGACGAACAGAGCCTTGAGGCCAATGTCTCCACCTTCACGGCCCAGATCGACCACCTTGCCAAGGCCTGGAAGCATCTGGACGGCCGCAGCCTTGTCCTGCTCGACGAGTTTGGTTCCGGCACGGATCCCGCCCAGGGGGCTGCCCTGGCCCAGGGCCTCCTTGACGAATTGCTGGTCAAGCATACCTTTGTGCTGACGGCAACGCACTTTCCTGCCCTCAAGGGCTACGCCCTGGCCACGCCGGGAACGCGCGCTGCCTCCATGCTTTTCGATACCGAAACCCTCAAGCCCCGCTACATCCTGGCCTACGATCAGGTAGGATCGAGCCAGGCCCTGGACGTGGCAAGGGAGCACGGCCTGCCGGAGTGCATACTCGCGCGGGCCAGACACTACCTTCTGCAGGACGGCGAGGACACAGGGCACCTTCTGGCAAGGCTCAACGCCCTGGCGCTGGAACGGGAGGAGGAACTCAAGGAGCTCAGAATCAGGCAGACCCAGGCGGAAAACGCGGCCAAGCGCTACCGCGAACGCCTGGAACAGGACAGGGCCAGACTCTACGACGAGGTGCGCGCCAAGGCCCAGGAACTCATGCAGGCCTGGAAGGAGGAACGCGTTACCCACAAGCAGGCCCTGAAACAGATGGCAAGCCTCAGGGCAGATCTCGCGAAGGAGAAGACAGAGGAAAAGGCAGAGGACAAGCCTGCCTTTGACCTGGCTGTGGGAGACACGGTCACGCACACGGTCTTTCGCAAGAAGGGCATTGTACGGGACGTGGACGAGAAGAAAAAGCGCGTGCGCATCGACATGGGGGGCGTGACCCTGTGGGCGGACATGAACGTCCTTTCTTGGACGCCCAAGAGTGCGGGTTCCCAAAGTCCTGCCCAGGCCCAGCCCCAGGGCAAGGTCTTTGGCCAGATCCGCGAAAACGCGCGCTACGCAGCCGACGCTTCGTCTCAGAGCGCCAGACACGCCAAAGAGGCGGCCTTCAGCGTTGATTTGCGCGGGCTGCGCTCCGAGGACGCCCTGCAGATGCTGCAGGCCAGCCTGGACAAGGCCTATCTCGCGGAACAAAAGGAACTTGAGGTCATTCACGGCCGCGGCACGGGTGCCTTGCGCAAGGCAGTGCACGCCTACCTTGCCACCTGCTCCCAGGTGGCTTCCTACGCGCTTGCGCCCGCGGATCGCGGCGGCGACGGCATGACCATAGTCACGCTCAAGTAGCAACAGGACATTTCCCCCGCGAAAACAGCTGTTTTTGCGGGGGCTACACAACCCAGGGGAAGGATATGGCAGACAACGACGCTGTGGAGCTCATCAAGCAGCGTATCAGCATAGTGGATCTCATTGGCCGCTACATTCCCCTGCGGCAGGTGGGCAACCGCTTTGTGGCACCCTGCCCCTTCCACCAGGAGACCAAGCCCTCCTTCAACGTGACCCCGGACGGGCGCTTCTACTGCTTCGGCTGCCAGAAATCGGGCGATATCTTCACCTTCATGATGGAGTACCATGGCCTGAGCTTTCGCGACGCCTTAGAGCAGCTGAGCCAGGAGGCCGGGGTGGATCTGGCAGCCTTTGGGCCGCGCAGGCAGCGCCCCGGAGCAGCCAAGCAGAAGAACAGGAAAAAGGATCTTCTGCTCATGTACCGTCTGGCCCAGGGGCACTTTGCGGCCAACCTCGATGGCCCGGACGGCGCAGCCTGCCGCAGGTACATGGAGGAGCGCGGCATAAGCCCCGAGCTTGCCAAGCGCTTTGGCCTTGGCTGGGCAAGGGACGGCTGGCACGATCTCTCCTCCTTTCTGCAGGCAAGGGGGTGCGATCTCAATCTCGCCATGGAAGGAGGCCTGCTCGGCAAGTCCGCAAAGACAGGCAAACCCTACGATCCCTTCCGCGCGCGGCTCATGTTTCCCATACGCAACACGGCCTCGGAAACCATAGCCTTTGGCGGCCGCATCATCGACAAGGCCAGCGACGCGGCCAAGTACATCAACAGCCAGGACAGCCCCATCTACAAGAAGGGCGAGCACCTCTACGGCCTGGATCTGGCGGCCAAGGCCATACGGGTGAGCAAGAAGGTCTTTCTCACCGAAGGCTACATGGACATGCTGACCCTGCACCAGTTCGGCTTCGAAAACTCGGTTGGAGGCCTTGGCACGGCCCTGACGGACCAGCAGGTCCAGCGCATTCTTGGCTACGGCCCGCAGGTGAACCTGCTCTACGACGGGGACAACGCAGGCCGCAAGGCGGCCATGGCTGCTGCCACCAAGTTTTTGTCCCGCGGAGCCTCGGTCAGGGTCATCCTGCAGCCCGAGGGCGAGGACATAGACACGCTTTTGCGCGGCAAGGGGCCGGACTTTTTCCGTGAGCTTTGCGACAAGTCCCTGCCGGGCCTGCGCTTTTGCGTGGAAACCCTCTACGGCATGGCCCCCAGGGACGCGCTCGAGTGGTGCCGATCCTTTATTCGCGGCATGCAGATCCCCGAGCTTGTGAGCCCGACCATCTCCTACCTGGCCCGCTGGCTCAACTTCGACGAACAGAGCCTGCGCGACGGCATTGTACAGGACATGGCAGCCCAGCCTGCTCCGCAGGCCGCGGCCAGGGCTGCGGACAACAAGGCTATTTGCGGGACAATGCCCCGCATGGAGCAGGAAATCCTGCGCACAGCCATACGCTACCCGGCACGGGCCAGGGAAATACGCGACATGGGAGCGGACATTCTGCTCAAGAGCCCCCTGGCCAGCGCCCTGTGGAAAAAGATTCTGGAACAGGGAGAAAACGCGGGCTACGGGCTCGAGGGCGAGGCCCGCGCCCTGTGGGACAGGCACCGCGGCCTGGAGGCTCCGCCCTGCTCCAATCCCGAGGCCGAACTGGGGGCCCTGAAAAAAAGCCTTGACAAATATTTACATTCTATTCAAAAATCTTCTTTTTCCGCGCTCCTGCGTCAGAGCGATGCACAGGGCGACTTCAACGCCGGCATGCATGTTCTTGACACACTTCAGGAACCTCTTTCGGAGCTGAAAAACAATGACCAAGTTTAAGGAAGTTCAACATTACCAGGCACTCATCGACGATCTCATTGCCAGAGGTAAGGAAAAGGGCTTTCTCACCCATGAAGAGGTCTTGCACTCTCTGCCAGAAGATCATGGTCCCGAGCAGTACGAAGAGATCCTGAGTACCCTCGAGGAAAGAAAGATACTTGTTGTCGATAACGAAAAGGACGCGATGAAAAAGCTCTCGCGCCCGTCCATGGACGAGTATTCGGAAAAGGACAGCCTGGACATCAGCGACGACGATGACGCCGCAGACTATTCCTCGCGCAGCACGGATCCCGTGCGCATGTACCTGCGCGAAATGGGCGCAGTGCCCCTGCTGGACAGGGACGGCGAGGTGGTCATAGCCAAGAAGATCGAGCAGGGCGAGATGGATGTGCTCTACGCGCTGGTGGAAGTGCCTGTGGCCGTGGAGGAACTCATCAACGTGGGCGACGAGCTGCGCCAGAGCCGCATCAAGCTCAAGGACGTGGTCAAGACCATAGAGGAAGACGACCCGAGCGAGGACGAAATGAACCAGCGCTCGCGCGTGCTTCTCCTGCTCGACGAGATCCGCGAAATCTACCGCAAGAAGCGCAAGCTCTACAAGAAGCTCAACGACTCCATGGGGCACGAGGACAAGCGGGCCATCAATGTGCAGAAGGAAGTCCTTGCCTACAAGGAAGAGGTCGTCAAGCGCCTCTCGGACATCAAGCTCGAGAAGACCCTCATTGATCGTGTCATCGAGACAGTGGACGACTACGTGCGCCAGATGCACAACTGCCAGCGCGATCTCTCCGCCTACATTCTTTCCACAGGCCGCAAGCAGGAGGAGATCCAGGCCCTGTTCGACAAGCTGGACAACCGCGAGATCCAGCCCCTGGAAGTTGCCAAGAGCCTGCACATGAGCGTGGACGAGGTCTTTTCCTTCAAGGAAATGATCGTGGGCAAGATCGAGATTCTGAAGCGTCTGCAGGAAAAGTGCTGTCAGAACGTGGGCGATCTCGAAGAGGTCCTCTGGCGCATCAGGACTGGCAACAACGCTGCCATGAAGGCCAAGCAGGAGCTCATCCGCTCCAACCTGCGCCTTGTTGTCTCCATTGCCAAGAAGTACACCAACCGCGGCCTGCAGTTCCTGGACCTCATCCAGGAAGGCAACATCGGCCTCATGAAGGCTGTGGACAAGTTCGAGTACCAGCGCGGCTACAAGTTCTCGACCTACGCCACCTGGTGGATCCGCCAGGCCATTACCCGCGCCATCGCGGACCAGGCAAGGACCATACGCATCCCCGTGCACATGATCGAGACCATCAACAAGCTCATCCGCACTTCGCGCTACCTGGTGCAGGAGCTGGGCCGCGATCCCACGCCAGAGGAAATTGCCGAGCGCATGGACTACCCTGTGGAGAAGGTCAAGAAGGTCCTCAAGATCGCCAAGGAACCCATTTCCCTGGAAACCCCCATTGGCGACGAGGAAGACTCCAGCCTTGGCGACTTCATCGAGGACAAGAAGGCCGTGGCTCCTGCGGAAGAGGTCATCAACACCAAGCTTTCCGAACAGCTGGCCCAGGTGCTCTCGGACCTCACCCCCAGGGAAGAGCAGGTCTTGCGCAAGCGCTTCGGCATTGCCGAAAAGAGCGACCACACCCTCGAGGAAGTGGGCAAGCTCTTCAACGTGACCCGCGAGCGCATCCGTCAGATCGAGGCCAAGGCTCTGAGGAAGCTGCGCCATCCCATCCGCAGCCAACCCCTGCGCTCCTACTACGAGAACTAGGCATGGCAGAACCCCAGGCTGGTCGAAGCCTTTTGCTTGCCTCGCTCGCTCTGTGCGTCCCGCTTTTTTTCGAGGCACAGGCGCTGGCGGCAGACACGAATGCCATCCTTTCCTCGCCTGTGCCGACTCGGGCCGAGGACAGCCTTGTCCTTCCGGACATTCCCAATCTTGAGCCTAGGCCCAGGGCCATTGTGCTCCAGATTCCGGATGGCGATACCCTGCGTCTCACGGACAGGCGCGTCATCCGCCTTGCCTGCGTGGACGCCCCGGACCTTGCCCTCTCGCAGCCTACGCACTTTGCCAACCAGGAGCTGCGCGAGGAAAATTTCCGCGTGGAAGGAGAAAACGGGAAGGCTGCCGGGGACGCGGACAAGAAAGCCCTGCGCAAGAAAGACGCGCGCCGCCATGTGAACCAGTACTTTGCCCTGGAGGCCAGGGACGCCTTGCGCAAGCTTGCCTTAAAAAGGCATGTGACCCTGCGCGCCAAGATCAGAAAAAAGGATCCCCAGGGACGCCTTGTGGCAGACGTGGTGCTCGAGAACGGGACCTCCCTGGCAGCCTTTCTGGTGGAGAACGGCTTTGCCTACGTAGTCCACGATCCCGATTTTCCCAAGGGCTATCTCGAAGCCCTGTACGCTCTGCAGCACAGGGCCATGCAGGCAAGAAGAGGCTTTTGGGGGAAGATACTGGAAATTGAGGCAGCACGACTGCCCTGGACAGGCAACACGGAGACAAGGCTCTTCTACTCGGGCAACGACGTGCGCAGCCAGCAGATAAAGCCCAGACTGCGCATGTACTTCGGAACCCTTCTCGACGCCTTTTCCTCAGGCTACGCGCCGGCAAACTCCAGGGATTTCTGGCCACCAGCCGGGAAGAACGCAGGCTAAAAATCCCTGCACCCAGAAGACACACAGAAATACCATTGCACGCAAAACCGGCCCCGAATCGCGAAAAGAACGCGGTGCGGGGCCGGTTTCCTGCTATTGGGCCTGTGCCAAGAGCACAAAACCTGCAGCTTACAGTTCGTAGAGCCAGTGCAGCATGCGCTTGTACACGCGCAGGCGATTTTCCGACTGCAGAAGAATCAGCGCGTTCTTGCTTCCCAGCACCTCGCTTTCAATGGGTATGGTCCTCATGGGCGAGGTGCCAAGCAGAACATGGGCATTGTCTTCGGCATGGGACATGATCTGGCGGGTCAGAGACCACTTGTTGATCTGTTCCAGGGACAGCATGCCGCGCCCGCTGTTGCCTGCATAGACAAACTGACAGCCCTTCACAGCCTGCTCGGGTGTTTCGTGGAAGGTAATGTCCGACATGTAGTCGTTTGCCAGGGCCTCGTAGGACGGGTTGCGGTACATCTCGGGCAGGGAAATCTGCATGGCAAAGGGAAAGAACATGGTCGCTTCCATAAGTGAGAACAGGGTGCCTGTGGGCGCTCCAATCCAGGCAACGCGCACCTTGCGCAAGTCGTCGTGGCAATAACGCATCATGCAGGCAATGTCGGCTATGGCATGGGCCGGATGCGCGTCCTTGGAGCCGACATTCATGACGGGAAAGTCCACTTCCGGACCGGGTTGCCATGTACTGGCGTGCATGCCGTGCACAATGACACCATCCATGTAGTAGCGGATGGAGCCCATCAGGGCAGCCGGAAACTGGGAGACGCTTTCCTCCCACTTTTCCTCGGGCCCCATGTAGACCACATGGCCGCTCATCTGGCGAACGGCTGCAGTCACGCACAGCCTTTCGGCCAGATTGCTCTTTGCGAAAAGCATCACAAAGGTCTTGTCCTCGAGATAGTCGTCAATGCCCTTGGCTTCAGGGATGCCCCGTGCCTGCTGCAGCAATGTCCAGGTCAAATCCTTGCCGAGATCCTTGAGTGTGGTAATAAAACGTGCCATGCTGACTCCTCCTGTGAATGGACGAAAACACCTGTATTTTTTCCCACAGGAAAAGGCAAAATGCAAGGCACAGGCAAAAGTGACACTGCAGGGCATTCCGCACTCATGACTCAAAGGACGCTGTCCCCTGTGTCGGCAGGAGAAAAGATACTGGCAAGCAGCTCACATGGTGGCTTTCTCGTGGATAACTCAAACCGGCCGAGCCCTCGCGGCTATTTGACTTGAAGGGATGGAATGAAGAACTCCTGAGACATTGGATCCTCAACTTTAAAGTATTATTGACCAAATTATCAGAAAATGTCTTTGTGTCGTAAACTGTGGCGCCCCACACAGACGCAAACAGCGCTTGGCGGAAAAGGCTAATGAGGGAGATTGAGTACCTATCCACAAATCCCCCCGAAAAGCCAAAAATTTTCAGAACGACAAATTGCCCTTGCCGTCAGAGTGCTCCAGGAACAGGGGTGGCTGCAATCAGGGCAACTCATCTGGCACGAACCTATGGCTCACTGACGCAAAGTCTGAACCAGCGGGCAACAGGTATCCCAAGCGCAAAGCCATCGAACCGCGTGGAAAAACAAACTCCCCTACCCCACAGCCTCCTCGTCTCTTTTCTCCTTCTTCCTGCCAATGCCGAACAGAAGACCGCTGACCACAAGGCCGCAGCCAAGCAGGGCAGCTGGCGAGAGCCTTTCGCCCGCCATATAACCAAAGATGCCGCCCCAGACAGGCTCGCCTGTGTAGATGAGAGTCGCCCTGCTTGGGGGAACGGTTTTCTGGGCCCAAACCATGACGCTCTGTATGAGGGCAGTGCTCAGCCCAAGGCCGCAGGCTGCCAGCACCACAAACCAGGAAAAGTCGGGCACGCTTTCCCCTGTCACGGGCATGAGGGCAAAGGAGAGCAGAGAAGTGACCAAAACCTCCACGAAGGCCAGGCGCCGTGCGTTGGAGCGCGGCGCAAGGATGCCTGTGCAGACAATCTCCAGGGCAAAGATCAGGGAACACAAAAGCGTCAGCAGTTCGCCCCTGCTTGCCTCAAAGTGCAGCTGAAAGCCCCCGGACAGCAGCACAACGCCCACAAAGGCCAGGGCAAGGCTCACAAAGGATCTGGCTGAAGGGCGCCTTTTTAAGAAAAGCCACTCTATCAGGGGCACAAGGGGCACATAGAAGGCGGTCAGAAAGGCAGATTTTGCCGCATCCAGGGACGCGAGCCCAGCTGTCTGCAGGGCAAAGCCTGTAAAGACAATACAGCCAAGCAACGCTCCGCCCACAACTTCCTCCCTGGTGAGCCCGCGCAAAATGGGCGAGGAGAGGCCCAGAAGAATCAGGGCAGCGGTTCCAAAGCGCAGGCCCACAAAAAACAGCGGTCCGCAACTCTCCATGGCCATGCGGATGACAATGAAGGTCGCGCCCCAGATCATGGTGATGAGGCACAGGGCCAGTTCCTGCTTGTATTTCATGGCAAAGTCTCTCGTCTTTTGGTTTGCCGGGCATGCCTGCCCCAAGGCTACAGGCTCTTTTCCACAAGGTCCGCCACGGAGGCTATGCTTCTGCCCGCGGCTGCCTGTACCTCTGGCGCAGCGCCTTCCATGGCGTAGCCCTGATAGCTTGCGAGCATCTCCCTGTCGTTGCCGTCGTCGCCGGCAGTCAGGATTTCCCCGGGGTTCAGCCCGAGTCTTTCCATGGCCCAGGCTATGCCTGTTGCCTTGCCCACATCAGGGGCTGTCACGTCGGCAACGGAAAGAGAGCACTGTACCCTGGCCCTGTCGGACACATCCGCCTGTAGTCTTTCCCCCCAGAACATGCTTCTCTCTCGCTCCCTGAAGCCAAAGCTTATCTGCAGGAAGTTGATGTCCCTGGCCCTTTGCACCGCCAGGGGGGATGGCGTGTAGACAGGGTTTATCCAGGGGCCGCTTTCCGCAAGGACATACATGGCTGCTCCGGCAAAGAGCGCGCAGCTTGAACAGTGCGCACGTATCTCGTGATCCAGAAGGTAGCGGGTCATCTCGAGCCCAAGGGGGCGTTCGGCCACAGGCTTTGCCGTGCAGTCCAGCAAAAGGGCCCCGTTGTTGCACAAGAGAAAGTCGTATTCCAAAGGGAAGCGGGAAAGATCCGCAAGCAAAGTCCCTGCGCCCCTTCCTGTGACAATGCCAAAGATATTGCCCCTGGCACGCCATTGGGCAATGGCCGCAAGGTCGCCTTGGGAAATCTTGTGTCCGCAGAATATGGTGCCGTCGAAATCACAGGCCAAGAGTCGCACCCTTCCCTCCCAAAAACAAACAAAAGTGGCGTTTGTGGCCTTTTCTATAGCCTTTTGCGGGTCTTGGCAACGAGGAACAAATATGTATAGTCTTTGTGCCAAGCGCAGTGCGTGCCCGCCGAGCCCAGGGCCTTGGGGCAAACGCTGCGCGATGCCTTCTCCCGTGTCCCCACAGAAAACAACGGGACACAAACGACAGAAGGAATCACAAAACAGGTCCTCCCCTCAAGTGCGCGCAAACGCCAAGGAACACGACAATGTCTTCAAGCCCAGTCTCTTCGACTCCCCACAAGTGCTTTGTCTTCGACATGGATGGCACCCTGCTCGACAGCCTCGCAGACCTGGCCCTTGCCTGCAACACCATGCTTGAAAGGCACAATCTGCCTGTGCATCCTGTGCAAAGCTACAGGGTCTTTGTGGGCAATGGCTTCAAAAAGCTCATCGAACGGGCTCTGGGAGGAAATCCTGCCCCGGGTTCTCCAAAGTTCGAGGCCCTGATGCAGGAGGCCAAGACCTTCTACAGCGAGCACATGTGCGTCCACACAAAACCCTACGAGGGCATTGTGCCCATGCTGCACGCGCTTGGGGAACAGGGAACGGTCCTTGCCATACTCTCCAACAAGCCTGATCCTCTGACCAGTTCCCTTGCCGAGGATTTCTTCCCCTCCACCTTTGCCCTTGTGCGCGGCCAAAGGCCCAATGTGCCCCTCAAGCCGAACCCCGAGGCTGTGCTGGCCATGATAGACGAGCTTGGCTTCGCAAAAGGCGATGTTGCCTATGTGGGAGACACTGCCACAGACATGCAGACAGCGCGCAACGCAGGCCTTTTTGCCATTGGAGTCACCTGGGGCTTTCGCGACAAGAAGGAGCTTGAAGACAATGGCGCAGACGTTGTCGTGCACCACCCCTCGGAACTTGTGGGACTGTGAATACTGTCTCTTTTTGGTACCTTGACCGGTCCAACCATTTAGGCTACAAAATAGCTACGCTCTTTTTCCTGTCCCGATGGTTTGGGCACTGCATTTGCCTTTCCTAAGAATAGCAAGACAATTGTTTTCCTATGCTATGCGGCCTGCCCTGCGCCAGCCCAAATACATGCCCAAGGCTCCCCTTGCCCGACAACAAGCAAGAGCCTGGCTCCCTGTTCCTGGCAAAAGCCCGCAAAAAAAAGGCGAAAAGTCTTCTGTTCCAGAAGAAGACTCCATCCGCGACAGATTGGGGAAGCGTTTCGCACCCTACAGATTTCAGCAGCATCCTTTGCCTCTTCAGGGCAAGGCATTCTTTTTT
The DNA here is from genome assembly GCA_944327095.1 of uncultured Desulfovibrio sp. Lineage (GTDB taxonomy): Bacteria > Desulfobacterota > Desulfovibrionia > Desulfovibrionales > Desulfovibrionaceae > Desulfovibrio. Next base: position 19,452 of record CALVGM010000110.1, read on the forward strand.
CTCCGGTTCCAATTCAATGCCCATAAATATTCCCTCAGATCTGCCGGCCAAGGCTGCCCTTGAAAAGGAAAACATCTTTGTCATGGGCGAGGAGCGCGCGTCCTCACAGGACATACGCCCGCTCGACATTGTGATCGTCAACCTCATGCCGACCAAGATCACAACCGAAACGCAGCTTCTGCGCGTTCTCTCCAACACGCCCATACAGGTCAATATCACTCTCCTGCGCACAAGGGAGCACGTCTCGCGCAACACCCCCCTGGAGCACCTCGAGCGCTTCTACAAGACCTACGACGAGATCAGGGACAGGCACTTTGACGGCATGATCGTCACAGGCGCTCCGGTAGAGCACCTTCCCTTCGAGCAGGTGGACTACTGGGACGAACTGTTGCGCATCATGACCTTTGCTGCCAGTGGGCACGTCTTTTCCACGCTCTACCTGTGCTGGGCTGCCATGGCCGCTCTCTACCACTTCTACGGCATCCCCAAGCACGATTTGCCATCCAAGCGCTTCGGTGTCTTCGAGCACAACATCCTCATGCCCACCTGCAGCCTGTTCAGGGGCTTTGACGACGTCTTCTACGCTCCCCACTCGCGGCACACAGAGGTTCTGCTCAAGGACGTGCTGAAGGTTCCCGAACTCAACGTCCTCTCCCTCTCCAGGGAGGCCGGTCTAGCCCTAGTCGAGCGATACGATCACTCCCAGGTTTTCATGACCGGACACCTCGAGTACGACCGCGAGACACTGGACCTGGAGTACAAGCGGGACATGGCCAAGGGTCTTCCCATCAACATGCCCCGCCACTACTACCCCAACGACAATCCGGACGCCTGCCCGGTCATGAACTGGCGCGCCCACGCGCATCTTTTCTTCAGCAACTGGCTCAACTACTACGTCTACCAGGAAACTCCCTACACCTTCACCCTCTAGCCCGGGCTACCACACGTTTTCCCGTTTCCTCTCCACACCTTTCAGAAAATAGGGACGCAATTGGCAGCCGAGCAGTTGGCAACAGGGCAGAAAGGCCTGTCAGACACAGTCCCAAAGAGGTGCCTATGCATTTTTCGACAAGAACACGCTACGGGCTGCGCTTTCTTCTCTGCCTTGCTGAACTTCCCCAGGGGGAACGAATCCAGCTGAGCCAGGTTGGTGAAAAGGAAAACATTTCTTCCGGCTATCTCCAGCAGATCGCACGGGCCCTGCGCCCCCTGAACATCCTCACTGCCGTGCGCGGCGCAGGGGGTGGCTACGGGCTGAACCGTTCTCCTGAGGAGATCAACCTGGAGGACGTGATCGTGCATCTCGAGGGAGAAATTTCCCCTGTGCGCTGCCTCACCGACAACTGCCCCCGCAAGGACATGTGCAAGACAGTCTCCTTCTGGCAGCAGTTTGACGATCACATGCGCAGCTTTCTGCGCTCCAAGACTCTGAAGGATCTGGGCAACTGCGCGGATCAGACCTTCCGGGACGACGCAGGGGACGAGGAGCAGCCGGCCGTTGTGCCCTGCGAGGATCTTTGCTCCCCCATCTGCACGCCGAAAAAAAAGGCGGACAAGGAGCTGCAAAAGGAATAGGAAAGGCCTCTTTCGCCCCTTGCAGCGGGCCTTCGCACACATTCTGCCTGTTTCCCGGGAGCCGTGCTCTCGCGGGGACGGGCCTCTTCATTTCCGCATTTGCATGTTTCGGGGACTTCCCTTTTGCAAAGCGGGACATATATAAAGCAGGAATCGAGCTCATCCGAACTCTCGCCGCAAGTCCCGGCCCAGGCGCCCATCTTGCTCTTGCGGTACAAGGAGATACATCACATGTGGAACTACTCACAGAAGGTTCAGGACTTCTTCCTCAAACCGCACAATGCCGGCCCCATGGAAGATGCCAACGCCATAGGCGAGGTGGGAAGCCTTGCCTGTGGTGACGCACTCAAGCTGTACCTCAAGATCAACGATGAGGGGGTGATTGAAAAGGCTTCCTTCGAAACCTTTGGCTGCGCCAGCGCCATTGCCTCCAGCTCCATCCTGACCGACATGGTCATTGGCATGAAGGTGGACGATGCCCTGAAAATCACCAACGCGGACATTGCCAAGGCCCTCGATGGCCTGCCCAGGGAAAAGATGCACTGCTCTGTCATGGGCCAGGAAGCCCTCGAGGCAGCCATTCGCAACTGGAAGGGCGAGCCGGCTGTGCCCCACGCCCAGGAAGAGGGCAAGCTTGTCTGCAAGTGCTTCAACGTGACGGACCAGACCATCATCAAGGCCATCAGGGAAAACAACCTGACCACCCTTGAGGACATCACGGCCTTCACCAAGGCCGGCGGTGCCTGTGGATCCTGCCTGGACGAGATTTCGGAGATCCTCGAAGCAGAACTCCGCCGTCAGGGCAAGGGCACGGCTGCTGCCAGCGTTGCCGAGGACGTGGCCCACAACGAGAAGGTCGCGGCTGCCCACGCCGAGGAGGCCACAGGCGGTCTCACCAATATCGAACGCATGCAGAAGGTCATGGCCGCCATGCAGCTCATCCGTCCCCAGCTGCAGGCAGACGGCGGCGACGTGCGCCTTGTGGACATTTCCGGAAAGGTGGTGAGCGTGCAGCTCACGGGTCACTGCGGCGGCTGCCCTGCCTCCCAGGCCACCCTTCACCAGATCATCGAATCCATCCTGCGCATGCAGGTTGAGCCTGACATCGTTGTCAAAGAGGTCAAAGCCTGATGCAAGTCATCTATTTCGACAACAATGCAACGACCAAGGTCGCCCCGGAAGTGACCGAGGCCATGCTGCCCTTCTTCACGGAACTGTGGGGCAACCCCTCGAGCATGCACACCTTTGGCGGCCAGGTCGCAAAGTACGTGGACCAGGCCCGCGAGCAGGTAGCGGATCTCTTCAACGCAAAGCCCCAGGAAATACTCTTTACCTCCTGCGGCACGGAAAGCGACAACACGGCCATCTGGAGCGCGCTGCAGACCCAGCCTGACAAGAAGCACATTGTCACCACGGCAGTGGAGCATCCGGCCATTCTGGAAACCGCAGCCTTCTGGGAACGCAACGGCTACACAGTCACCCGTCTTGGCGTTGACGAGAAGGGCAACCTGGATCTCGAGGAATACGCCAACGCGCTCACCCCGGACACGGACATTGTGTCCATCATGTACGCCAACAACGAGGTAGGCAACATCTACCCCATTCCCAAGATGGCGGAAATGGCCAAGGAGCGCGGCATCCTCTTCCACACGGACGCTGTGCAGGCAGCAGGCAAGGTGGACATCGACCTTGCCAAGGTTCCGGTGGACATGCTCTCCATTTCCGGCCACAAGATACACTGCCCCAAGGGCATAGGCATGCTCTACATCCGCAAGGGCGTGCTCTTCCGTCCCTTCATCCGCGGCGGGCACCAGGAAAGCGGCCGCCGTGGCGGTACGGAAAACGTGCCCTACATCGTGGGCCTCGGCAAGGCCTGCCAGCTTGCCAAGGAACACATGGCAGAGGAGCAGACCCGCGTGGCTGCCCTGCGCGACAGGCTTGAGGCCGGCATTCTGGCCCATGTTCCCGAATGCAAGGTCAACGGCGATCCCGCGCACCGTCTGCCCGGCACAACCAACATTGCCTTCAGAAACATCGAGGGCGAGGCAGTGCTCCTCATGCTCGACCGCCTTGGCATCTGCGCAAGCTCGGGTTCCGCCTGCACCTCGGGCTCCCTCGAGCCCTCCCACGTGCTCAAGGCCATGAACGTGCCCTTCAAGTACGCCCACAGCTCCACCCGCTTCTCCCTGTGCCGCTACAACACGGAAGAGGAAGTGGACTTCGCCATCGAGCATATTCCTGCGGTCATCAAGACCCTGCGCGACCTCTCCCCCTTCAAGGACTAGTCGCGACCAGTCTGCTCACGCTTTTTGCAAAAAACAGATACAATTTTGTCGGGGTGTTCGGTTCTGCCGGGCATCCCGATTTCTTTTACGTGCCGTTGTGCAGTGTTTCACTCCCTTGCAATTGGCTGTGCACAGTCGTACCCTGAACCACCATTGCAATTTGGCAACACAAGGCGGAGCAAGAGAGCCATGGATGCATTTGACGTCATCATCATAGGAGCAGGCCCAGGCGGCCTTGCTGCAGCCAGAATCCTGGCCAGGGCAGGCAAGAGGGTCGCGCTGGTCGAAAACCGCAGCTGGGGAGGCACCTGCCTCAACCGCGGCTGCGTTCCCACCAAGCTTCTGCTCGGGGCAGTGCACCCCCTGAGCGTCATGGACGATCTTGCCAGGGGCAACATCCTGCACGGAAGCGAGCACGTCAACTTCGCTGCCCTGCGCGAAAAGGTGCGCACCTTTGTGAGCGGGACGCGCAAGGCCCTTGCCATAGAGCTCATCAGCCTTGGCGTGCATTTGTTCAAGGGCACGGCCTACTGTCTCTCGCCTACAAGGGTCAGGATAACAGAGCGCGACGCCCACTCCTTCACCATCGAGGGCAGCCACATGATCCTGGCCTGCGGCTCGCGCACCTCGACCTACCCCGACCTCACCCCGGACGGGCGCATCATCCTGGGCTCCACAACCATCCTGCAGCAGCGCGTCATTCCCGAAAGCCTCATCATTGCCGGTGGCGGCACCATAGGCGTGGAAATGGCCGACTTCTTCATGCACATGGGCACGCGCGTCATTATTGCCGAAGCTGCCCCGCAGCTTGCGCCCACAGAGGACAGCGACATTGCCATGCAGCTGCGCATGCACCTTGAAAAGCGCGGCGTCATCTGCCTGACAGGCGTGCGGGCAGTATCTCTGGTTCCGGACAAGAACAGGGAAAACGCTGTGCTCACCCTTGCGGACGGGGCCAGGTACATGGCCCAAAAGGGCCTGATCGCCTCTGGACGCATGCCCAACACAGAGGAACTGGGTGCGGAAAACGCAGGCTGCGCCCTAAACCGCAGAGGCTTTATCACCACAGACTACTACCTGCGCTCCTCGGAGACCACCTGGGCCATAGGCGACGTCAACGGAAAAATCCTGCTTGCGCACGCGGCAACCCATCAGGGCGAATACGTTGCCCGCAGCATTCTGGGCCTGGAAAGCGCTCCCTACGAGCCAGGGCCCTGCCCCTCGTGCTTCCATGGCAGCCAGGAGATCATGCGCGTGGGCATGACAGAACGCGAGGCCACTGCCTTAAGCAACAACGTCACCATCTCCAAGGCGCACTTTGCCTCCAACGTCATTGCCCAGGCCACAGGCAATCCCTACGGCTTTGTGAAGGTGGTGTGGCGAGGCGACAAGATGGCAGGCATAGCGGCCATTGGCGCCAACGTTTCCCAGCTGACCCTCTCGGCCCAGCTCTTGCTCATAGGCCAGTACCACTCCTCAAAGCTCGACTCGCTCATAGTGGCCCACCCCACTCTGGACGAGACACTGGTCGCGGCCATCAGGGCCAAGCGAACGCCATCCAGGGTGTAGCGTTTTTTCTCTGACATGGGACTGCACGAAAAAAAGGCAACTGTGCGACAATTCGGCTATCGCTTCGGCAATCCCCTCCAGAAATTCCTTTCTTATCGCAAAGTTCAGAGCCGTCATTGGCACAAGACGCCAAGGACAACAGCGGGCATGGTGCCAGGGATTTCACACCATGCCCGCTGTTGTCTTTTTGTCCGAAAACTGTCTCAGACTGGCAAAAGAACGCCTCCCTGCAAAAGCCTTTGCACAACCCAGGTCATGGGAAGGCCAACCACAGTGCTCCAGGAGCCGTCTATCTTCTCGACCAGGAAGGCTCCCTTGCCCTGTATGGCGTAGGCTCCGGCCTTGTCGTCGCACTCGCCCGTGTTCACATAGGCGCGCAGGATATCCTCGCCCCAGGGATGAAAGTGCACGTTGCACACATCGCACACAGTGACGGTGTTCTGATCCGCGAGGCTCAGGGCCACGGCAGTGACAACCTGATGGTCCCTGCCGCTCAGGCTCTTCAGCATCTCAAGCGCCTCGTTCCTGTCCGCGGGCTTGCCCATGATGCGGCCGTCCAGCGTGACTATGGTGTCCGCAGCAAGCACAACCTCGTTGTCGGCCTGCCTTGCCGCCCACATCTTGAACAGGGCGCAGTGCAGGGCAAACTCGCGCGAGCCCTGGCCCAGGATGGCGTCCGGCTCCCCGGACACTGGGCGCACAGTGTAGGCTATGCCCAGATCGTCCAGAAACTGCTTTCTGCGCGGCGATCCCGAGGCAAGGACAAGGTGCGTGTTTGCGGCAAGGGTAAAAAGCGGCTTCATGGCAGACCTCCGACAAGACAGTGGGGATACATCAGGATCCGAGCGCTTCCTGGGCAATGACTGCGCCTTCCAGGTCAAGGACCGTGAAACAGCCATTGTCATAGAGGGCGTAGGATCTGGGGTAGCCCTGCTTGGGCAGCGTTATGGAGCCAGGATTCCAGAAATGGTAGCCATCGATCTCCTCTGCCCTGGGCACGTGGGTGTGCCCCCGCAGGAAGACCGTTCCTGCCGCAAAGCCAGGCATGGGGGGCATTTCCGGGATGCGGTGGCCGTGGCTTGCGTAGATCTCGATGTTCCCGTCCACCATCCAGGCGCTTTCGGGCATGGGGAAGGGAAGGACAAAGAGATCCACCTCGGCGTCGCAGTTGCCGCGCACGGCTATCACGGACGCCATGTCCATGAGGCTGCGGAACTTGTCCGGCATGCCGCCTGGCCCATAGGAGGCAGGAAGCCTGTTGCGCGGGCCGTGGTAGAGGATGTCCCCCAGAAGGACCACGTGATCCGGCTTCAGCTCCCCGGTTTTGGCAAGCAGAAAGTCAAGGCTCTCCGAGGATCCGTGCAAATCCGATGCGATGAGCATGCGCATACTGTTACTCCCCCCAGGCCGCGCTGTTCTTGTCCCTGCTGTTCCAGGCGTCCCTTGTCAGCGCCTCTTCGGGCAGCATGACGGGAATGCCTTCGCGCACAGGGTAGACGAGCGCGCACTTTTCGCAGGCAAGGCCCTCGCAGTGCGCCGCGTCTGGCAGAAGCTCAAGCCTTGACTGGCACACCGGGCAAACCAGAAGGCCCAGCAGCTCCTCTCTGTTCATAGTCGTTCTCCCGGGCACAAGGCCCTTTTGTGTGTCCGGCATACGTGCCGGACACAACTATAGGCAAAAAGCTAGGGATGCACCACAGCCACGTAGGGCTCGCCAAAATAGCGCCTGACCACTTCCCTGATGTCTGCCGGAGTGACCTTCCTGGCCTTTTCCAGCTGCTGCAGGGCAAAGTTCCTGGGCAGGCCGAAGAGCTCTTCCATGGCAGCCTCTCCGCCCCTGGCGGACAGGCTCTGGCGCGAGCGCACATAGCGACCCTCAAGCACGTTGCAGGCAGCCTCCAGCAAGGCAGGATCGAGTTCCTTCTCCTTGAGGTTCTGCACTATGGCCGCAAAGCCCTTGCGTGCTTCCTCCACGCGATCCGGCGTGGTGCCTGCGTAAAAGAGCATGAGCCCCGTCTTCTGGAAGGAGATGTTCTGGGCTGTCACAGTGTAGCCAAGGCTCTCCTCGTCGCGCATCCTGGAGAAGAGCAGGCCGCTCTGGCCGGAAAGCACAGCCTGCAGAAGCGTCAGGGCAGGCGCGTCCGGGTGGGTCTGCGGCACAGTGGGCCACAGTTCCACAAGATGGGCCTTGTTCCTGTCCGGGGCCTGCACTGTCAGTGCCCTGTCCTTGCCCCAGACCGGGGCCTGGACATCCAGGCGCCTGGCTGTTGCCCTGGGCAGGGTCTTTGCCCAGGCAATGGCCTTGTCCCTGTCAAACTTTCCGGTAAAGACCACAACCCAGGGCTGGGCCATCTGTTCCTTCCAGTAGCGAACCACATCGTCCCTGGTCAGGGCATTCACACCCTGTTCCGTGCCCAGGGAATCGAGGCCGTAGGGGTGCGTGCCAAAAAGCGCTGGCCACAGCCGCGCCACAAGCCTGGACATGCTGTCGTCGTCGCGTATGACCCTGGCGCTTTGCATGTCCTTCTTGGCCCTGGCGATTTCGCTCTCCTCGAAGCGGGGAGCAGTCACGTAGCTTGACATGAGCGCAAGGAGCTCGTCCGTGTAGCGCGAGGGCGTGCTGGCGCTGATGCGGAAGGTCTGCCGCCCGGACTTGGCGCTCAGGGACTGGGCCCTGGAGGCCAGGGCTTTTTCAAAGGCTACCCTGTCGAGTTCGCCGCAGCCGTCGCTCAAGCTGTCGGCCACAAGGGTGGCAAGACCCTGGGTCTTGACGTTGAGCAGGGCATTGCCGCCTGCAGCGGCCATGTCAACGGACACATAGGGGATGGTGTTGTCCCTGATGAGCACAAGCTGCACACCGTTTTCCAGGTGTATGCTCTCGCGCCCGTTTTCTGTGGCTGCAGTGCTGTGCCCGGAAGCGACAGTCCCCTTGGGCCACTCGCGCTCGAGTATGGCAGCAAGATCGCCTATGGCGGTCTTTTCCGGGGCAAGCAGGCGCACGTTCACCCTTTCCGGACGGATGTACTTTTTGTAGGCGCTCTCAATCTGGGCAAAGTCCACGCTGCGCAGGGCCTTGCGCATGTTGGCCTCGCCAAGGCGGCCGCCCATTTCGAATTCCATCTGGGCCCGCCACGAGGTCAGGCCGTTCAGGGTCTCGGAGCTGCGGTCGTATTCGTCCTCGGTCACAAACTTGGCTCTGGCAAGGTCGCCGGCCGTAAAGTCCCCTGTTTTGAACCTGGCAAGGTCGCGCACAAGCTCGGTAAAGAACTTCTCGGTCTTGTCCGCGTCCAGAATGGCGGAAATGGTAAAGAGCCCGATGCGCGAAAGGCTCATGTTGCTCACGGAGATGCTGTCCACAAGCTGCAGGTCGTTGCGGTACTTGCGCTCGAAGGGCGTTGTGCCGTCTCCGGCAAGCAGATAGGCCAGAAGATCCAGATCCAGGGAAGTGTAGTCGCGCAGGCCGGGCACAGGGAAGGCCAGACTCAGGTAGACCTTGTTCCACTTGCCCCTGATGACTTCCACCCGGCCCTTGTCGGCAAACTCAAGGCTGTCCGCCTCAATGGGCGCCTGGTACCTGAGCTCGCCCCTGTTCGCAAGGGAGGAGAAGTTTTTCTCCACGTAGGCGCGCACAGCCTCGGGGTCCAGATCGCCGGCCACCACGAGCAGCATGTTCTGGGGCTGGTACCAGGTGTTGATGTAGGCACGCAGGGAATCCGAGGTCACGGCGTTGACGCTCTGCCTTGTGCCTATGATGGGATGGGCGTAGGGGGTGCCGGCAAGACCGGCCTTTTGCACCTCAAGAAAGAGCCTGTAGCTTGGCTCGTCCTCGTTGCCCTCCATTTCGGAGATGATGACGGGCTTCTCCTTTTCCAGCTCGCTTGGGTCGAGCAGGGGATGGAAGGCCATGTCGCGCACAATGTCAATGCCTGTCTGCCAGTGGCGCGCGGGCATGTCCGTGAGATAGCAGGTCTTGTCAAAGCTTGTGTAGGCGTTGAGGTAGCCGCCAAGGGATTCCACTTCCCTGGCAATCTGGCCCTTGGGGCGCGTGGTGGTGCCCTTGAAAACCATGTGCTCGAGCACGTGGCTTATGCCAAAGTCCCTTGGCTTCTCGTTGCTCGAGCCTGTGCGCACATAGAGCCTTGTGCACACCATGGGAAAGCGTGTGTCCCTGATGAGATAGACCTTCAGGCCGTTGGCAAGCATGAAGATCGTTTCATTGGGGGAACTGGTCTCGAAGCCCGTGTCCCCGCTGTCCGCCGCGCCTTGCGCAGCCTGCGCCCTGTCCATGGAACCTGAAAGAATAAGCATAGATGCAACCACAAGAAGAATCAGCAAGCGCTGCAATGGGTGTTTCCCTTTTGCGTCAACCATATGTTTCACCTTGCCTGAAAGTGCAGTCCGAATGACACTGTCCCTGCCCTGCCAAAGGGCAGAAAGACAAGGCAGGCCCAATGGAAAGGGCCCGCCCTCTTGCCTCCGATGGGGGCAAAAATCCCGGCCGTGGCCGGGAAAGATGGGGAATTTGTCCGGGACATACTGTCCGGTTGGCTACTTGTGCTCGCGAAAGAGCGCCAGGGTCTCTTCAGGAGAACCAAGGCGCAGGCTCTCCTTTTCCCTGGGAGCGTCGAGCACCTTTGGTTCCCCCGTGAGGGGAAGCTCCTTTGTCCGTATGAAGGTGTCCACAAGGCCGAACACAATCTCGTTGCCGCAAAAGCGTCCCCTGGCGATGGTTTCCTGGAACTTGGGCAGCCTGGCCTCGAATTCCGTGAGCAGCTGCAGAGCAAGCCTTTCCATGTCCGCCTGCATGCCATAGCCAAGGCGCTCTATGTAAAGCGCGTTGAAGCGCTGCTCAATCATGGACTTCAGGGGAATGGTCAGTATGGGCTTGCCAAGATACAAGGCTTCGGTCATGAGCGTGTGGCTTCCGCCCTGGACAACATAGGACGCACTTGCCAGCAGCTGCAGGAAGACATCCTCGCTCTTCTTCATGAAGACAATGTTGCCGTCCCTGCCCTCTTCCCTGCTGTAGCCAAAGACATAGCACGTCCTTTTGGTGGCTCCCTTCAGAAACTCGATGAGCGCCGGGCTTGTGCTGTTGCTCTGGTAGACAAGGACGTGCCCCTTGTCTTCGGGCCTTGCGGCCAGGACCTTGTCGCGCAGGATGGGGGGCACAACCCTTGCCCTGTACTGTGACAGCACAGGCGGCTGGTAGAAGGAGACAATGAGATTCTGTTCCGTTGGGCGGAAGAGATACTTTGGGGTCAGGCCCTGCACCATGGTGTCCCACCACATGTTGCCTGGCAGATTGTGCCTGCAGCAGGTAATCACGTGCTGATGATCCAGGGTGAGACAGGGTACCTGCATGCGTTTGGCAGCGCTTGGCACAAAGTACTCGAGATCCGTGATGCACACGTCCGGCTCAAAGGCGTGGATGAGATCCATGACCTCGCGTATGTAGCGTTCCCTGTGCCAGAGCAGCGGCACGGCCCTTTGGATGGTGGTCTTGAAGTCCACCCTGTAGTTTTTGAAGGCTGTACCCAGATTGGGAATCGTGTGCACGGGAAATTCCGGCCTGAGCACGGAAACGGCGTCGTCCGAGCAGACAAAGAGAAAGTCGTGCTGCCTGAGCCTGCGGGCAATGGTGAGCCCGCGCATGGCGTGACCATGCCCTGTGCCGTGTACCCCATACAAAATACGCGCCATGAAACCCCCTTGTTTCCCTGTGTATCCCCTGTGCAGCTAGGCTGTGGCCGCAGCATCGGCCACGGTCGTGTCCGCGTCCTCGCTGTCGCGCACTGCCTCCACGATATTGGGCAGCTTGCCTATGCGCTCGATGACCTCGTAGAGCTGGTTGGCGTTCTTGACCTCGACCACGAAGTGCAGGGTCGATCTGCCGTCCACCAGGGCCTTGATGTTGGCAGACTGAATGTTGACATCGGCCTCGGCCAGAACCGTGGCAATGGAGGCCAGAGCGCCACGCTGATTCTTGGCCAGCACGAAGATGCCGCCCTCGAAGGGCTTGCCCTGCTCGCCCTCGTCCCCTTCCCAGTGCACGGAAATGAGCCTCTCGGGCTCCATGTTGGGGACATTGGGACAGTCCGCCCTGTGCACGGTAATACCGGCACCCCGGCTGATGTAGCCCACAATGGGGTCGCCTGGCACAGGGTTGCAGCAGCGGGCAAAGCGCATGAGCACGCCGTCCACGCCGGAAACGGCAACGCCGCCCGCAGGAAGCTTGCCCTTGCCCTCCTCGTGGGCAGGCGGCTGGGGCGCAGGCTCGGCCTTCTGCGCTGTGGCCGGCTCGCCCGGATGCAGTACCGCATAGAGCCTGTTCAGGACCTTGCGCGGGGTCACGTGGGCATAGCCCACAGCCGCGTACAGATCCTCTATGCCGTCGAAATTCATGTCCTGGGCAACAATGTTGAGCTGGCCTTCCTTGGCGCAGCGCGTGACATTGATGCTGACCTTTCGGCCTTCCTTTTCCAGCATTTCCCTGCCAAGCTGTATGGCGCGCATGCGCTCCTCTGTGCGCAGGTAGTGCTGAATGCGGTTGCGGGCTCTGGCGGTCTTGACAATCTTGAGCCAGTCCCTGTTGGGATTGCGGGCAGGATCGGTGATGACCTCGACAGTGTCGCCGTTCTTGAGCGGGGTTCCCAGGGGCACAAGGCGGCCGTTGACCTTGGCGCCAGCGCAGTGCTGGCCCACCTTGGTGTGGATGTGGAAGGCAAAGTCCAGGGGGGTTGCCCCCTCGGGCAGTTCCTTCACGTCGCCGGCAGGCGTGTAGACGTAGACCTCGTCGTGGAAGAGGTCCATTTTCAGGGAGTGCATGAACTCCTTGCCGTCCGCCTCGTCGCGCTGGCGCTCGAAAATCTCGTTGAGCCAGGAGAACTGGGCCAAGTCCTTGCTGTTGATGCGGCCGTGCTCCTTGTAGAGCCAGTGGGCCGCAATGCCGTGCTCGGCCTGCCTGTGCATCTCCTCAGTGCGTATCTGCACCTCGATGCGCTCGCCGTCCGGGCCTATGACCGTGGTGTGCAGGCTCTGGTAGCCGTTGGCCTTGGGCATGGAGATGTAGTCCTTGAAGCGCCCGTGCACGGGTTTCCACTGCTGGTGCACAAGACCAAGGACCGCGTAGCATTCCTTCACGTCCTTGACGATGACCCTGAAGGCCATGATGTCGTGCATCTCGTCCAGGGTCAGGGACTCGGCCTGCATCTTCTTGTAGATGCTGTAGTGGTGCTTGATGCGCCCGTAGACCTGACCCTTGATGTCGTTCTTCTTCAGAAAGTCCTTGAGCATGCCCACGACGTTTTCGATGATCTTCTTTTCCACGACCTGGTGCTCTTCCAGCCAGTGGGTGATCATGTTGTACACGTCGGGCCGCAGGTACTTGAAGCTCAAATCCTCGAGCTTGCGCATGATGTTGTAGAGGCCGAGCCTGTTGGCCAGGGGAGCATAGATGTCCATGGTCTCCTGGGCTATGCGCTTTTGCTTGTAGGGCTTCTGGAAGTCCAGCGTGCTCATGTTGTGCAGGCGGTCGGCCAGCTTGACCATGATGACACGCATGTCGTGGCTCATGGCCAGGATCATCTTGCGTATGTTCTCGGCCTGGGCCTCTTCCTTGCTGTCAAAGGGGATACGGCTGATCTTGGTGACACCATCCACAATGTCCGCTGTCTCGTCGCCGAAGTTTTCGGCTATGGTGTCGATGTCCACCCCTGTGTCTTCCACTGTGTCGTGCAGAAGGCCTGCCGCAATGGTGGGTTCGTCAAAGCCCATTTCGGCCAGAATGTTGGCCACAGCCAGAGGATGGGACAGATAGGGCTCTCCGGAGAGTCTTGTCTGTCCTGCATGGGCCGTAGCCGCAAAAATATAGGCCCTCTGGATCATCTCCAGATCGGCGTCCTTGTGCGCAGCCTGCACCTTGTCGAGTATTTCCTGGATGCGAATCATGTATGTCTCCCAAATGGACAGGCAGGACAGGATTGTCCCATTATTCCTCATACCTTCCTTTCTTGTAGCCTGAATGAAAGTCCTTGCCAAGACTGGAAAAGGATGGCTGAGCCCCCTTCCAGGCGAAATTTGCCCAAAAAGGGGCCCTGCCGGGGAATACGAACCTGCAAGACCAAAGGGACACACATCCGGGAGACTACGTTTTTGCGAGCCTGTACCTTCGCCTTGGGCTGTTCCTGGCTCCGGTAGCTTCCACTTTTCCGTCCTGTTGCAGCTTGCGCAGGCTGTTGCTCACACTCACTCGAGCGAGAATAGCCGCTCTGTTCCACAAGTTCCTGAACGTTCATGTTCAATTGAGCAGCAGACACATTGGCAAGTCCGCAGAGTCTCTCCTTGTTGTCTGGAAGCTGCCATTCTACAGTCTTGTGCCGGCAGTCTGTGCTTTTGTGCCCTATCTCGGCCGGAATGAAGCCAGGCGCTCGGAAAGCCTCAAAAGCAAGATGCCACCGTCTGCGTTGGCAAAGGCAGCCATGGTTAAATCAAGGGCCCGGCCTTGCTCGTGACTTCCCTGACCTTGCGTCACGCCCATCCTTTGCCCGCTTTTCGCAATCTGCCGACAAGGCGCGCAAGCTCTTCTTCGCCAAACATGGGGGGGTCAATTATCGTTCGTTTTGGGGGTCAGTGGAACTTTCGCTTGACACCTGCACATGCAAGTGCACTGACTGGCATTGTTGAGTTAAGTGCCGAGTACAGTCTGACAGCAGACTGAACTCGTCAATCTCCCTTGGCAGCATATGTGAGTCAACAGTTTGAAAATATTGTTCTTGTGCGTCAAGCCAACTCAACAACAAACCTGCTTCATACTGTGCATGAACTTGACAATTGTTAAGTTCAAACTGCCAAGGCAGCCCGGTGTCACCAGTCAACTTCTTTGAATAATTGTCGTATTTGGGAACTCAACACTTGCCAGACTCAACTCTGCATTGTTGAGTTTTTGCAGAGTTGAGTAGCGCCAAATTGGCAAGTCGGCAGAGTTCATCAGGGACAGCCCTCAGGTGTCAGGGGCCTTGCGCAAAGCCCCTGGTCTTTCCAGTCTCCTACGAAATAATCTTAGTCTAGTAGAGCCTGTTGCCCAGGATGGACGAGCACAGGGAGCACAGCCCTGTCACAAGCACGATAATGCCCAGGGAAAGCGCGCTTTGGGGACCTGCCAGGCCGGTGAGGGGCGAGGTGCAGGCGCCAAACAGAAAGACCGCCACTCCAATGATGCCCGATGCAGCGCCAGCTCCAACAGCCTGGGAACAGATGGCCAGGGAAAAGCTGGGCGAAAGGGTAAAGCTTTGCATGGCAAGCAGAGAGAACAGGGCCACTATGAGCGGCCAGGGCGAAGCCGGGACAACGATGCATGTGTAGCAGACAGCCGCGCAGGATATGCTGCGGGCAATGTCTCCGGCAAGCAAGAGGCGCTTGTCGCCAAACCTCTTGGACAGCCAGCCTGCCAGAAGGGAGGTGCTCACCATGCCCAGGGCGTTAATGCCAAAGATGAGACTGAAGCGCTCCATGGAGAGCCCGTAGATGTTCTGGAAGACAAAGGGCGAGGCCGCGACAGAGGCAAAAAAGCCGCCCAAGGTAAACCCCGGCACGCAGGTGTAGCACAAGAAGGCCTTCTCTTTGAAAAGCCTGCCCGTGTTGGCCAAAGAGGCCACAAGCCCGCCCTGCACACGCTTTTCCCTGGCAAGGGTTTCGGGCAGAAAGAAGAGGGTCGAGAGGGTCAGAAGGACGCCTATGCCGCCAAGCACCCAGAAGACGCTGCGCCAGCCAGCCCAGCCCCCCAGAAAGCCGCCTGCCACAGGCCCCAGGATGGGAGCCACGCTGTGTATGGCCATGAGCAGGGAGATGTACTGTGTAAGCCTTGAGCCGTGGAAGATGTCGCAGCAGACGGCCCTTGCGAGCACTGCCCCGCCTGCTCCCCCAAAACCCTGCAAAAAACGCAGCACTATGAAGGTCGTGGCGTCCTGCGCCTGGGTACAGAGAAAGGAGGCCACGGTGTAGAGTGCAAGCGAAATCACGAGCACCCCGTGTCGTCCCCTGCTGTCCGAGATGGGCCCCACAAAAAGCTGTCCCAGGGCAAGGCCCAGAAGACAGGCTGTAAGGCTCGACTGCGCAAGGGCTGTGGAAATGCCAAGGTCGATTGCTATGTCCGGCAGAGTGGGCAGGTACATGTCCGTGCACAGGGGCCCGAAGGCCGTGAGCCAGGACAGAAGGAGTGTGGTACAGGCAAAGCGCAGGCCGTGCTGATCCTGCAGGGGTGTGGTGGAAAAGGGCATCTTTGTACTTCTGATGTTCTGTTTTTGCGAGCGCACGCTCTGGTTGAATGAAGAAACAGTCCGGCCAGGCCCCCGCAAAACCTGCGGATTTGCCAGGGATGGCGCAGGCATGGACCGGGCCTGCGGCACACTGCCGCAAGGGATCAGTCTATGCCACCAATCAAACCATTGTGCAACATCACTGCACCAGGGCAGGTTCGGCAATCCACCACTTCTCCATGTTCCAGCCTATGCCTGCCAGCGCAGGCTCAATGCCGCGCACGCGGCTCTTGAGTATGGGCAGGGACCAAGGCACGTAGAGAAAGCAGTAGGGCTGTTCCTCGGCCAGGACCTCCTGCACGCCAAAGTATATCTGCCTGCGCTCCTCCTCGTTGCTGGTGGCGCGCCCGCGCTCCAGAAGCTCGTCCAGCTTCCTGTTCCTGAACCAGGTGAAGTTGAGACCGCCTTCCACTGCGCTTGAGGAGTGCCAGACCTGGTACAGGTCCGGGTCCGGGGTGATGGTCCAGCCCAGGATCACGGCGTCAAAGGCGCCCTTGTTCACAAACTCCCTGATAAAGGCAGCCCATTCCACGGTCCGCACGCTGACGTGCACGCCCACCCTGGCCAGCTGCTGCTGCATGATGATGGCGCACAAAATGCGCTCCTGATTGCCCTGGTTGGTGAGAATGGTGAACTCGAGCCTCTTGCCGTCCTTTTCCACCACGCCGTCTCCGTCCCTGTCCGCAAAGCCGGCCTCTGCCAAAAGCCTTTTGGCACCCTCGATGTCCTGGCTGACTGGCTGAAGAGTGGGATGGTAATAGGAGGTACCGGGCTTGTAGGGACCAAAGGCCGGCACGCCCTGGCCGAGGAGCGCGCCCTTGATGAGCTCGTTTCTGTCAAGAGCCTTGGAAATGGCCCAGCGCACGCGCTTGTCCGCAAAGAAGGGATGGCGTATGTTGAAGCCAAGGTAGGTATAGGATGAGGACAGGTAGCGGTACTTGCGAAAGTTCTTCTCCCACGCAGGGCCCCTTGTCTGGCGCAGATACTGCTCTGGGGAAAGACCCATCATGTCTAGTCGCCCTGCCTTGAGCTCCATGAACATGGTGGCCATGTCCGGGATGATTCTGTAGGTGATGGTGGCAATATGGGGCTTGCCGAGAAAGTAGTTTTCGTTGGCAGCAAGGCGTACCTCGGAACCGCTGGACCAGGACGCGAGTCTGAAGGGGCCAGCCCCAATGGGCTTGCGGGCAAAGCTTCCCGTGCGCACGTCCTGCCCCTTGAGCACGTGTTCGGGCAGGATCGACTGGGCAAAGCTGACCTTTGCCCTGGCGTAGTAGGTGTCGTAGCTGACTTCCACAGTGTAGCGGTCGAGCTTTCTCACGTCCCTGATGCGCATGTAATCCTCTGCGTAGGGACTGCCGGTCTTCGGATCCGCCACAAGCCTGATGGTAAAGACCAGATCGTCCGCGGTAAGCTCCACCCCGTCTTCCCACAGTATGCCCTTTTTCAGGCCAATGACGATACGCTTGCCGTCCTCGGACATGTCAAAGCGATCCGCGGCCCACAGCTCAAGATCCAGGTCCTTGTTGTAGCGCAAGGGGGCTATGAAGAGGAGATCCGCCACCTCGTGAGAGGCAGAGTCCGAACTGATGTAGGGATTGAGGTTCGAGGGCTCCCCTATGCTGCCAAGTACAAGGTTGCCGCCATCTCTTGGCACAGCCTTTGGCACTTCCTGCGCCCGGACGTTCACTGCCAGGGTCGCAAAAAGGAGCACAAGGCACACAAGAAGGCGTACAGGGACAAGGCCCGGCGCATTCCCTTCTCGCGCACACATCTTTTTTGCTGCAGGTGTATTGATCATTTTGCCCTTCCTGATATATGGTCCGCAAGATCCTTGCAGATCTCTTTCGTACAATCGCGCCAGAAATCCACTCTGCCTTGCTCCGGACGCTCCAGAACAGCCATGGGAGAACTGGCGCACCCGGTTGTCAGCCTTTTTTCTGCGGAACACAAGCCCAACCTGCGCTCTCCCCAAAGCCTGCGATCCGCAGACAACAGGCCCCTTCGTATTCCGAAAAAAGTTGCTGCACCATGTTTTTCCAGGGCGTAGCCACACAATAGGGAAGCAGTCCACCTCGTTTTGCATGTACTCCATATGGACCTTGCCCGTGTCAAAAACTGGGATTAAACCTGCGTGACGCATTTTTCCCAAATACCCGTGTTTTTTCAAAGCCGCAAACCCAATCAGACATGTCCGTATCTTGCCGCCGTACGGCAAGACTGGCCGAGGAATCATGAGCCGATCCGAACACAGTGTCATCCTGGAGATAAGCCAGGCATTTCTGCACGACAGAATCCCGGAATACATTCGCGATGCTGGAAGTCACATTCTCTCCGAGAGCGGTGTGCAAAAAATCCACATCCAGGAAGGAGAAACCTGGGAAGTGACGGGCAACATCCAGGGCGATGATTTTCAGGTCTACACCCCCCAGCTGACCTTCTCCATCTTCGACCACAGTGTCAAGTCCATGTGCAACTGCTCGGACGCCTTCACAGGCGTCTGCAGCCATGTGGCCGCCCTGACCATGCATCTTGTGGACGAGCTGCGCAAGGAGGAAGGCCAGGAAACAGACGATCTCGTGCCTGTGGTCGACTGGAAGCAGAGCTTTCGCGGCTTTTTCAGCACCAGCATGGAGCCCGAGCCCGGCAAGCACTACCTTGTCTTCCGCTTCGAGCCGGACGAGGGGCGCCTGCTGGTCTCCTTCTTCAGGTCGCGCCAGAACAAGTCCGGCCTCTCCACAGTGCACAACGAGATCACCCTCGAGCAAATCATAGCCCACCCGGAATGGTGCGAGGCCTCCCCGGAGCTGCCCAGGGTCGCGAGACAGATTGGCCTGCACGTGGACTACTTCGGACACCGCGTGGAGATCCCGGACGGGCTTGTGTCCTGGTTCTTCTGGGCCGTGCGCCACGAGTACTACATTTTCTGGAAGGATACGGACAAGCCCTGCCGCATCGAGTCCACACCCTTTGCCCTCAAGCTCAAGCCAAACCTGGACGCCCAGGGTTTCTGCTTTGACGTGCTGCTCAAGCGCGAGGGTCGCCCGCTCATCTACATCAGCACCAGCGACGAGGACGAAAGCCACAAGAAGGCCAGCGACGAGCCCGCAGAGCCGCCTGTCACCTTCCACGGCCAGATGCCCCTGTGGGTCTGCTACCACAGAAGCTTCTATCCCGTGCAGACAGGCCTTGATCCTGCCCTTGTGCGCAGCCTCATCTACGAGCGCCCTGTGGTGCCCCACGAGGAAATTTCCGAATTCCTGGACCGCGTGTGGACCAGGCTCCCCTCCTCGGAACTCTTCGAGCCGGAAAAATTCCTCAAGATGATGGAGCCTGTCTTCCAGCCTGCCACCTACAATCCCAAGCTCTTCCTGGACGAGGAAGGAAGCCTGCTCACCCTGGAAATCGACAACATCTACGAAACCAAGCACGGGGAATTCTCCCTGGGCGGTCCCAACCCCGATTTTCAGACAGGCAGCTACACCTACGAGGGACAGACCTTCCTTGTGCGCCGCCACCAGCAGGAAGAGGCAAACCTCATGTCCACCCTCTCCTCCATAGGTTTCCAGCCCCGATCAAACAAGCTGTGGTTTTTGGAACCGGAGGAGGCCATAGCCTTTTTGCTCGACACCTACCCCAAGCTGGTGGAGACCTACCGCGTCTACGGCGAGCGGGCGCTTTCGCGCTACAAGGTGCGCTCCACCAAGTCCACCATCAACGCGGAAGTGGTCAGCAACGAGAAGGACAAGGTCTTCTCCCTGGAGCTCACCGTGGACTACGAGGGCCAGAGCCTGGCCCTGGACAAGATCTGGAAGGCCTGGATGCGCGGCAAGCGCTACGTGCAGCTCAAGGACGGCTCCTACACCTCCCTGCCAGAGGAATGGCTGCAGCGCATTGCCCACAAGCTCTCCGCCCTGGGCCTGGATCCCACCAAGCCTCCGCAGACCATCTTCAAGCAGTTCGAGGCGCCCATGCTGGACAGCCTGCTGGACGATCTGCCCAATGCCCAGACGGACTCCTTCTGGAGCAAGCTGCGGGAAAAGATCCACTCCTTCAAGGAAATCCGCGTTGTGCCCCAGCCCAAGGGGCTGCGCGCCTCCCTGCGCTCCTACCAGCTGCAGGGCCTGGCCTACCTGAACTTCCTCTCGGAATATGGCTTCGGCGGCATCCTGGCCGACGAAATGGGTCTTGGCAAGACCATACAGACCCTGGCCTTCATACAGCACATGGTGGAATCCAAGCTCGAGGGCCCGAACCTCATTGTGGTGCCCACATCGGTTCTGCCCAACTGGGACAGGGAAGCGGAAAAATTTGTGCCAGACTTGCGCCGCCTCATCATCTACGGCACGCACAGGGAGAACATGTTCCGCCAGATAGCGGACTCGGACCTGGTCATCACCACCTACGCGCTCCTGCGCAGGGATCTTGAGGAGATCCAGAAGTTCGAATTCAACACGGTCATCCTGGACGAGGCGCAGAACATCAAGAACCCCAACACCATCACGGCCCGCTCGGTGCGGCGCCTTGCCGCGCGCATGCGCCTGTGCCTGTCCGGCACGCCCATCGAAAACAACCTCTTCGAGCTGTGGTCCCTGTTCGAGTTCCTCATGCCAGGCTTCCTCGGCTCGCAGCACGCCTTCCAGCGCGGCATAGTGCGCCCCATCAAGGACGGGGACACCGAGACCCTGGAGTACCTGCGCACGCGCATGCGCCCCTTCATCTTGCGGCGTACCAAGACAGAGGTGGCCAAGGATCTGCCCCCCAAGGTGGAAAGCGTCACCTGCTGCGCTCTGGAAGAGGCCCAGGCCGAGCTCTACGCGGCAGTGGCCCACAAGCTGCGCGACCAGGTGCTGGCGGACGTGGACGAAAAGGGAATGGCCAAGAGCCAGATGTCCATTCTGGACGCCCTGCTCAAGCTGCGCCAGATCTGCTGCCACCCCCGCCTGCTGAAGATAGACATGCCCGGCTTCTCCAACAACCTGCCTTCCGGCAAGTTCGAGGCCTTCAAGGACATGGTGATGGAAATCGTGGAAGGCGGCCACAAGGTCCTGGTCTTCTCGCAGTTTGTGCAGATGCTGCAGATCATCCGCCAATGGCTCACCTTCAGCGAGGTGCCCTTCTGCTACCTCGACGGCGCAAGCAAGGACCGCTTCGAGCAGGTGGACCGCTTCAACAACAGCCCGGACATCCCCATCTTCCTCATTTCCCTCAAGGCAGGCGGCACGGGACTGAACCTCACCTCCGCGGACTACGTCATACACTACGATCCCTGGTGGAACCCGGCTGTGGAAAGCCAGGCCACGGACAGGACGCACCGCATAGGCCAGCAGAGGCAGGTCTTCTCCTACAAGCTCATCTGCCAGAACACGGTGGAGGAAAAGATCCTGAAACTTCAGGAATCCAAGCGCAATGTGGCAGCCTCCATCATTCCCGGCCAGGAGACCTGGAAGTCCCTCACAAGGGAAGATCTGGAAATGCTCTTCGACGTGTAGCGGACAGGGTTCTGCCCCTTGCCCCAAAATCCTCAAGGCCGGACAGGCGCGCATGGCTTTGCGTGCCTGCCCGGCCTGCAAGCATGACAAGGGGCAGGAAAAGCCCGACGCTCACGGGTAAGTCCTGTGAAAATTCCCCATGTCCACCCAAAGGGCAAATCCTGGCCCCGAGCCTGCCAGGCCACGCATTGACACCTTTTTTTTTCGGGACTACCCCTGCCAGAGAACATTCCACGCAAACATCCACGCAAACAAGGAGCATGTATGCGCGTAACCTCCTTTCCCCTGGGCCCCCTGGGCACCAACAGCTACCTTCTGGACAAGGAAGGATCGGCCCTGGCCATAGACGTAGGCGGGGATCCGGCCGAGATGCTGGACTTTCTTGGCAAAAACCAGCTTTCCCTTGCGGCTGTTCTCATAACCCACAGGCACTTTGACCATCTCTACGGTGTGGCTGCCCTGCAAAAGGCCTGCAATGTGCCCTGTTATGTGCCGGCAGGCGAGGATATCATGCGGGACAGCGAGGCAGCCCGGGGCGGCATCTGGGGCATGCCCATGGTCCCTGCCTTTACGGAAACACCCCTTTCCCTGGGCAGGCTGCGCCTGGGATCCTTTGACATCACTGTGCTGAGCACGCCTGGCCACACACCAGGCAGTGTCTCCTACTATTTCGAGGAAGGCCCCTGTGTCTTTACGGGCGACGCCCTCTTCTACCGCTCCATCGGGCGCACGGACTTTCCCATGGGCGATCATCAGCAGCTTCTCGCAAGCGTGCGCGAGAACCTCTTCACGCTTCCGGACGAGACCGTTGTCTACCCGGGACACGGCCCCAAGACCAGCATAGGGGACGAGAAGCAGCACAATCCCTTTGTGGGAGACTTTGCCTAAGGGCCATGGACATGCCCGAGACCAGGGAAATTCTCCTGCTCTGCGCCTCCCCCCACAAGGGGGGCACAACAGAGAAGCTCGCGCGTCTCCTGCAAAAGGGCCTTGCGTCCCACGCTTCGGTCTCCCGGATCTTGCTGGCGGGAAAAAGCCTTGCCGGCTGCCTGCACTGCGGAGCCTGCAAGAAAGACGGCCTTTGTGTCCTGCAAGACAGGGACGAGTGCGAGGCCATTTTTGCGGCCATGCGCAAGGCTTCCCTTGTGATCTGGCTCTCTCCTGTCTACTTCTACGGCCTGCCAGCCCAGGCCAAGGCCCTGGTAGACAGAAGCCAGCGCTTCTACGAGGCCGCAATGGCCTGCCACGCCAAAGACGCACCCGTGCGTCCACGGGCCCTGGCCTTCCTTGTGGCCGGCAGAACAAGGGGGAAACACCTCTTTACAGGCTCGCACCTGGCCCTCAGGTATTTTTTTGCCGCCCTTGGCCTTGACTTTGCAGGCTCCCTTGCCCTGCGGGGCCTGGAAGAGCCTGCAGACATGGGACCAGAGGAAGAACGCCAGATTGCGCACGCAGCGGCCCTGATTGCCGGTTTTTACCAAGGCGCGATTGCGGGCCCGGTCCAGAGCATAGCCTGTGCCTGTCCCCTTTTCGAGGACGCAGACCCTGGCTCGCCAGGGCACACCCGGGCCAACACCTCATCCAGCACCGTTTCTGGCACTGTTTCTGGCACCGTATCCTGTACCGTATCCGGCACCTCGTCTTCCAGTACCTCAATCCACACCCAAATCAGCACATCAGCAGCTGCACACAGGGGATGACACAGTGAGTCTTATCTTCAACGGCTTTGTCTACGACAAGCCCATGTATTCTATTGTCGCCTACAACAGGGCACAGCTCCCCCCTGCCTTCGAACAGATGGAAAAACTGCGCAGATCCGCCCATCTTGTGGGCTACGTGCGCAAGGAAGCCTTCCAGGCCCTGGAAAAGGCAAGCGAGGAGATGGACGGACAGGATTCCCAGGAACAGTCTCAGGAACAGCCCCAGGAACAGCCCATTGCCCTGCTCAAGTTCACCCTCTACAGGCTGCAGAAAAAGGCCCCAGAGCCGGAGGCCAGACCCTGGGTCTTCTGCCCCTCCCTTACGGGCATGGAAGAGGGCTACACAAGGCTAGCCTCCAACTGCCCTGGAGCCTTCGTGCACCAGACCCTGGCTGGGGAGTTTGCCTGTTCCGCACACTTTGCCGACGCCTTCGAGAACCTGGTCTTCCTGGGCAGGGAGGAAGCGGCCCTTGACGCGGACAATGCAACGCCCGTCAAAGAGCTCCTTGCCACGGCCCTTGGGGACGCAAGCGTGCTCATGGGCCACTTTTCCCCCAAGGGGGCAAGCCTTTGCCCCTCGACCCTGGCCCTGCACAGAAAGGCCCGCAGCCGGGATCTCTACCTGCTGGTCCGGGACAGGGACAGGGCGGAGATCACAAGAGACCTTTGCCTGCCCAAGGATCCCCTGCGCGCGGCTACCCGTCTTGAGGGCGGCAGGGCCCTTCTTCTGGCAGAGCATCTGACGCGCCTGGCGCGCCTGGCAAGGGAGCACGCCATCCCCAGCGAAAACGCGGACGCCCTGGTCAGGGCAGTGTCCTCGGTGGAGCTGCCCATGCCGGGATCCGAAGCCTTGTGGAGCGGGGGCCTGCCCTGCCCCTGGGGCATGCTGCCGGCAAAAGTGGAAGAAGAGCTCAAGAACGCTGGCACGGACATGGAGCGAGCCTCGGCCCTTGAGATGGAACTCTTGCGGGATGGCGAGGTGCGCTTTGCCACACACTCCCTGGACGAGGACAGATCGCGCAAATGCGGCGTTTGCCGCTCTTGCCTTGACGAGCGCAGCGATGCCTGGCAGCTCGACACAACAAGGCCCCTGCAGGACACGGACGAAATCTACGCAAGGGTGTTTGCAGGCGAGCTCGACGACGCCCTTGTGGTCAATCGCTGCGCTGTGGTGGCAGGCACAGGCTACGGCGCGCTGCTCAGCAGACAGGGAGCAGGATTGTTCTGCGTACCAAGGGGGGAAAGGGCCAGGGACAGCGTGTGCCTGGACTTCCTTCTTGGGCGCAGGCTTGTGGAGGAAAGGCTGTGCGGCCTTGCCAGGATCCTCTCGTGCAGCGAACTCTTTCGCGCAACCTCCCTGCACGGCATAGAGAAGCTGGAAATGGCCCTCTAGCCGCAGGGCTGAGACATAAACGTTCGAAGGGCCTGTTCCGCGCAAGGCGGGGCAGGCCCTGTTCTTTTGGGGGGAATTTTCCCTTGGGGGAAGGAGAGGATCAGCCTGGCAGGAGAGCCACGGCCATGGCGGAAAAGCTCACGCTGCAGCGCGTGCCTTCGGCTATGGCCAGCCTGTGCACAGCGTCCAGATCCATGAGCGCTGCCATGCCCGTGCCATCGTCGAGCTTCAGGCGCACCGAAGCCTCAAGCTCGCCCTCGCGCACAAAGAGCACTGTGCCCGCGTAGTTGTTCGCAAGGCTTGTGGAAGTCCCCTCGCTGGAGAGCACAACCCAGGGGGCCTTGACCGTGGCCGTAACCGTCTGCCCCTTGCGCAGGGACAGGCTGCGCATGCTCTCCACAGACACTGCTGCCCTGATTTCCAGGCCCGAAAGCGAGGTCACGACCACCAGGGACATGGTGGAACCCTCGCGTATGGACGTGATGCTGCCGGCAAAGGCGTTGCGCGCCGAGGAGTGGCGCAGGGTTTCCCTGCGCAGATGGGCGTGGAGGATCTGCCTTGCCTCGCTGTCCTGGAAATCCTTGAGCTGCACGGCCTGGGCTGGGCTTTGCAGGCCAAGAAACTTCTGCACTATGGAAACGGGGATGCCGTTGTTCAAAAGCTCGGCACCACGGGAGTGGCGCAAAACCCTTGGGCCCCCAAGGGCCTTTTCTATGCCGCACATGCCGGCCACAAGATAGAAGTTCTTGCGCACGTAGCCGGGATCCACATGGGAGAGGCTGCCGGCAAGCTCGCTCACTGCCGGGTCCTCGACAATGCGCAAAAGGCTTGCCATGGCCTGGTCCTGTATCTGTATGTCGCGGTCGTTGGGCACGCGTATGGTCGAGGCGGAATAGAGCAGATCCCTCTTGTCGTCCAGAGCGAGAGCCTCTCCAAGACGCAGGCCGCCGTGCCTGATGAGCAGATAGACAAAGTACAGGCGCAGACGAATGCGCCGCTGCTTGAGCGTGCGCGCCCTGGCAAGCCAGTCGTTCCACGTTCTGTCGAGGAGAGTGAGGGTTTCGGCGTCAAGGTATTTCATAGGCAATAAAGAGAGGCTGACACATAGCCGGAGACGGGAGCGCAAGGCAAAAGCGCCTTCCCCGGCCATTGGATCAATCCCCACTATGGCACAGTGTGGCCCCAATGCGCAAACAAGCACGAAAAAAGTTCCAAGCGTGATAGTCTGGCGGCTTTTGTCCCCAAAACGGCACACTTTTCCTTCCTGAGGCCCCTTGCCAGAGCGTTGACAGGAATGGTGATTGCGATCAAGAAAAAAGCGTTCCCCTTGCACAATTTGTATCCTGTGCCCGTCGGGCAGAGGTCTTCATGCCATTCATCCCCACTGCCATACCCACCTTCAGGCCTGCCCGGAGACGCTGTTCCTGTACACGTCCAATCCGCCCCCTGACAGCCCCCCTTGCGGTACTTGCCCTCCTTGTGACCCTGACCCTTGTGCCTGCTACCCCATGCTCGGCTTCCAGGGCAACGCTTCTTGTTCCGAGCAAGCCCAGCGTGGAATCCTCGCTTTCCGTTACCCAGGCAACAGCCGGCACGGAAAACACCCAGGGTGAGAGAGCAAAGTCCCAGGGCAAGGCCGAGGAAGGCAAGAGGGCCGAGGCCAAAAACGGCGCCAGAACAGCAGACAAGACAGCCGACAAGGCCACTGCCAAGACAGCGGACAAGGGCGCAGACAAAAGGGACGGGGAGACTGCCGCCAGGGACAAGACGCCCGATCCGGCCGAGATGGGCGAGATCGTGGACGCTGTCAACGCCAGCATCCTGGCGAGCATAGCCCCGCAGCAGCTCAAGGAGGAAGTGGATCTGCTCATTGTGGGCATGGAACCCTTCCGCTACCGCGGCATAGCCATTGATCCGCCGCGCATCTTTACCATCTACCGCATTGACAAGGACGCGGAACATCCCGAACGCCCGGCCAGACGCGAGGACCGTCTGGGAGACATCGAGGAA
>CALVGM010000111.1 GCA_944327095.1 uncultured Desulfovibrio sp.
GTGAACAAGGTCGTGCCTTTTAACCAGCTCGAGGACGAGGTGATGGCCTGGGCCATGCGCATGATGGAGATGAGCCCCATGGCCCTGCGCATGATCAAGGTCGGCCTCAACGCCGAGCTGGACGGCCAGGCCGGCATACAGGAGCTTGCCGGGGATGCCACCCTGCTCTACTACCTGACGGACGAGGCCCAGGAAGGCGGCAAGGCCTTTCTCGAGAAGCGCAAGCCCAACTTCAAGGACTATCCCAAGTTTCCCTAAGCCCGAACGTTTCGCATTCGCACTTCATGACGGAAGAGCCGCAGGCTCCCGGGAGTTCAACATGTCCTGGCAGTACGCAATCAAGCACCGCATCCTGCACTTTCACGAACCCGCTGGCACCTCGCGCGGCGTCTACACCACAAGACACGTCTGGTATGTTGTCCTCCACGACAGGGAGGCAGGCGTTTTCGGCGTTGGCGAATGCGCTCCCCTGCCGGGTTTGAGCCCAGAGCTTCCCACTACGGAAGAGGCGGACCTGAAGGCCCTTGAGGAAAGGCTCACGGAGGCCACCCGCGCCTTTGCGAGCGGGGCCTGTACCTCGGCGGCCATTGCCGCGGGAACGCCCTCTTCCATACGCATGGCTCTGGAAACAGTCCATCTGCACGTGAAGGCCAAGTCCGTGCGCTTTTTCAAGACCCCCTTTGCCAGGGGCAAGGAAGACATTGCCATCAACGGCCTTGTATGGATGGGCGACAAGAAGACCATGATCCGCCGCATGGAGGAAAAGCTTGCCGCGGGATTTTCCTGCATCAAGTGCAAGATTGGCGGCATAGACTTCGCAAGCGAGCTTGAGATGCTCAAGCTCCTGCGCGACCTGGCCCCGGATCCGCGCAAGGTCGAGCTGCGTCTCGACGCCAACGGTGCCTTTGCCCCGGAGGAGGCGGACAAGAAGCTCGAGGCTCTGGCCAGATTTTCCCCCCATTCCATAGAGCAGCCCATACGCAAGGGGCAGTGGCAGGAAATGGCGCGCCTGTGCCGCACTTCCCCCATACCCATAGCCCTGGACGAGGAGCTCATCGGCGTGCCCAAGAGCGAGCGGGCAAGGCTCATGGAGGAGATAGCCCCTGCATTCCTTGTGCTCAAGCCAAGCCTGCACGGCGGCTTCAAGGGCTGCGAGCGCTGGATAGACCTGGCCATCAGGAGCGGCGCGGGTTTCTGGGTGACCTCGGCCCTGGAATCCAACATTGGCCTCAACGCCATAGCCCAGTGGTGCGGAACCCTGGACTGCCCCCTGCCCCAGGGTCTTGGCACAGGAAAGCTCTTTGCGGACAACTGCGAACTCATGCCCGTGCGCATGGAGGGGACGGCCCTGCACTGCGATCCGCAGCTTCCCGAGCCGGATCTCTTCTCCTGGCTTGGCCTTCAGGTCTGATTCGCACTCCGGATTCTTCGAGAATGGCGTTGCCCTGCTTTCCCTTGCCAGGGCGGCCCGTTGCATTGTGTGTGTCCCTGCGGGGCACCCATTGCCTTACGACAAAAAGTCTGCGCCCTGTGTCCCGAAAATATGGGGGCACTGCCAGCAGGCCGAACCTATTTGCAAAGACAGCCACAAGGAGATGCTATGTCGGGAGTATGGTATTTTTGGGGAAGTCTGGCTCTGCTCCTGGCAGGCTACCTTGTCTACGGTTCCCTGGTGGAAAGAATCTTTGGCGCCGACGCTGGGCGCCCCACGCCGCTCAGGGAAAAGTGCGACGGCGTCGACTACGTTGCCCTGCCAAGGTACAAGATCTTTCTCATCCAGTTTCTGAACATAGCTGGCCTTGGCCCTGTGCTCGGGCCCATACTTGGTGCCCTCTACGGCCCCTCGGCCCTCTTGTGGGTTGTCATTGGCTCCATCTTTGCCGGCGCAGTGCACGACTACTGCTCCGGCATGATGAGCCTGCGCCTTGGGGGCGCCTCCTACCCGGAGCTCATAGGCAACAGCTTTGGGGAGAAGGTGCGCCGCGTCATGGAGATCTTCACCCTTTGCTTCATGATCATGGTGGGCGCGGTCTTTGTCCTGGGTCCTGCGGCGCTTTTGGCGAGCATGACACCCCTTGGCATTCTCTTCTGGTCCTGCGTCATCTTTGCCTACTACTTTCTGGCAACCCTTATGCCCATTGACGTGATCATTGGCCGCATCTACCCCTATTTCGGGCTGCTGCTTCTGGTCATGACCATTGCCCTTGTGGTTGCCCTCATGCTTGGCGACAGGCCTGTTCTTCCCAACACCGACTTTTTGCGCAACGCAGATCCTTCAGGCATCCCTCGCTGGCCCCTGCTCTTTGTCACCATAGCCTGCGGCGCCATCAGCGGCTTTCACGCCACCCAGTCCCCGCTCATGGCGCGGTGCATGGAAAGCGAAAAACACGGCCGCCTGCTCTTCTACGGCCCCATGATAGCCGAAGGAGTCATAGGCCTTATCTGGGTAACGCTGGGGCTTTCCTACTACGAGTCCTCGCAGGCCCTGCAGGCTGCCATTGCCGCAGGCTCGCCCAGGCTGGTCGTCAAGGAAATTTCCGTGGGTCTGCTTGGCACCTTTGGCGGCGCCCTGGCCATCCTGGGGGTCGTGGTCCTGCCCATAACGACCGGCGACACGGCCTTTCGCGGCGCGCGACTGCTTTTGGCGGACGCGCTGCACATGGATCAGGACAAGGCCTCCAAAAGGATTCTGCTCACGGTTCCGCTCTTTGCAGCTGGCATTGCCCTGACCATGGTGGATTTTGCGGTCATCTGGCGCTACTTTGGCTGGGCAAACCAGAGCATGGCCTGCGTGACCCTCTGGGCCGTGTCCGTCTACCTGGCCAGGCATGAGCGCCTGCACTGGATTGCCACCCTGCCTGCCGTGTTCATGACTGCCGTGTGCGTCACCTACCTGTGCAACGCGCCCATAGGCTTTGGTCTTGGCCTGCCCCTGGCAAGCTGTCTGGGCATAGTCGCTGCCATTGCGAGCCTTGCGGCCTTCCTGCACTGGGCGCCAAGACCCGCGCAGCAGCCGGAAACGACCTGACACGCAGGACGGCCTGGCCTTTGCGAAAGAAAGTGCGCCTGCAAGGAGAGCTTGTTATGACGGACAACAACTGCGTTCTGGGCGATGCTGCACCAACTGCCCTGGAAGAGCTTGCCAGCCTGCCGCTCATCATGGACGGCGTGCAGCTGGCTGGCGGGACCCTCACGGCCTTTACCGAAAGCTATGTGAAGCGCGAGGGCCATCTGGGCGATCTGGCCCGCTTTCTGCTTGAATGGCGCAAGCCAAGCCCGACCCTGACAGTGCTCACCTCGGGCTCTACCGGCACGCCCAAGCCCATTGCCGTGGAAAAGACGCGCATGGCGGACAGCGCGCGCCTCACCTGCGAGTTTCTGGGCCTCAAGAGAGGGGACACTGCGCTTTTGGCCATGCCCCTGCGCTACATAGCGGCGCGCATGATGGTGGTCCGCGCCCTGGTCTGGGGCCTGAACCTCATTGTAGAGCAGCCCACATCCTCTCCTCTGGCCACGCTCACAAGGCACGTGACCTTCGCGCCCCTCACAGCCATGCAGGTCTACGAGAGCCTGCAAAACGAGACCACAGCCCAAAGACTCAGGGACATAGACTGCCTGCTCATAGGCGGAGGCGCCATAGCCGGCCCCC
Organism: uncultured Desulfovibrio sp.; assembly: GCA_944327095.1. Taxonomy (GTDB): domain Bacteria; phylum Desulfobacterota; class Desulfovibrionia; order Desulfovibrionales; family Desulfovibrionaceae; genus Desulfovibrio. Next base: position 3,650 of record CALVGM010000111.1, read on the forward strand.
TGGCCCGCAAGCTGGCGGACTTTCCCCATGAAGTCTGGTGCTCCTACGGCATGACCGAGACATTGTCCCACATAGCCCTGCGCAGGCTCAACGGCCCGGACGCGTCCGAGTGGTACACGCCCCTGCCTGGGGTCAGCGTGCGCCTTTCCCCGGAAGGCACCCTGGCCATCTGGGCCCCGCGCGTGGCAGACGGGGAACTTGTGACCAACGATCTGGCCGAAATAGACGAAAGCGGCCGCTTCAGGATACTGGGGCGCTGCGACAACGTGGTCAATACAGGCGGCATCAAGGTGCAGCTGGAAGCGGTAGAGGATCTGCTCGAGCCTGTTGTGCGCTTTCCCTTCTGCGTGACCTCTGTGGCGGATCAGCGCCTGGGTGAAAAGCTGGTCATGCTCTTCGCTGGCAGCGAAACAGCGGAAAACCTGGAAAAGCTCTGCCGCCATGTGCTGCCCCGCTACTGGGTGCCCAGGGCCTACCTGCAGGTCCAGGAAATCCCCCTCACGGAAACGGGCAAAAAGGCCAGAGTGGCTGCCAGGGACTTGGCCAAACGTCTTGCTGCCAGGCGCTGACAGCTGAACCCAAAGGCATGGCAGCACAGGCTGCGCGCGTTACGCATTTTTCAGGCTCCGGATACCCCGGAGCCTTTTTGTTCAGACAAGACGCAGCTCCTTTCTGTCCGGGAAGCGGACCGTGATCTCCAGTGTACCGCCAAGCGCTGTCACAAGTGAGGCCAGGGTCGAAAGCTCCATATCAGCCCTTGCCTCAAGGGCGCTCAAGTTTGGCCGCGCTGCGCGCAGGGCAGCCATTTCTCCGGGCGTCAGGCCCCTTTCCCTGCGCAGCAGGCGCAGGTTTTCCTGCACGCGCACAACGACCCTGCGCGCTTCCGCACGACGCCTCAGCTGCCGCATTTTTTCTCTGCGCTCTTCCTCTGTCTGCCTTTCCATTTCATTTTCCCCATGCCAGGGCCTGTGGCGGGATTTTGCCGCAGGCCCCTTCTCCCTGGTGTACGGTTTTTGTTCCTTCGCCTGTCCCTACGCAAGCCCCTTTTCCACTGCTTCCACCACAGCGCTGCAAAGCCTTTGCAAATCCGCATCCGGGGTCACAAGGGGCGGCATGAGGTAGACAAGGCGCCCAAAGGGCCGTATCCACACGCCCCTGTCCACAAAGAACTGCTGCAGCGCTGCCATGTCCACGGGATGCTGTGTTTCCACAACGCCTATGGCACCAAGCACGCGCACATCTGCTACCCCTTCCCTGCCCCTGCAGGGGGCAAGGCCCTCTTCGAGAAGGGATTGCAGATGGGCTACGCGCTCCTGCCAGGGAGAGGCCAAAAGCTCCTCGATGCTCGCGAGTGCCGTTGCGCAGAAGAGGGGATTGGCCATGAAGGTGGGCCCGTGCATGAGCAGGCCTCCGCCAAGTTCCGGGCTGGCAGACCCTATGCCGCGGGCCACGCGCTCGGTTGCGAGAGTGGCTGCCCCTGTCATCATGCCCCCTGTGAGAGCCTTGCCAAGACACATGATGTCCGGCGTGATCCCTGCCCACTCGCAGGCAAAGAGCCTGCCCGTGCGGCCAAAGCCCGTGGCTATCTCGTCCGCTATGAGGAGAATGTCGTGCTCGCGACAGAGCTTGTGCAGGTCCACAAGATAGCGGGGATGGTAGAACCACATGCCCCCTGCACCCTGGACCACGGGCTCGAGGATCACGGCTGCGATCTCGTCCTTCAGGGCCGAAATCTTGGCCCTTGCGTCGTCAAGGCTGGACGGATCGTAGGGTGCGTCAAAGCGGCAGGAAGGCCGCTCCATGAAATAGTGCCTTGGCAAAAGGCCTGTAAAGAGCGTGTGCATGCCGTTTATGGGATCGCACACGCTCATGGCGCCCTGGGTATCCCCGTGGTAGCCGCCCATGGGGGTGAGAAAGTGGCGTCTTTTGGCGCGGCCAAGGGAGATCTGGTACTGCACGGCCATCTTGAGGGCCACTTCCACGGAAACGGAGCCCGAGTCCGCAAAGAAGACATGGGTGAGGCCCTGGGGAACAAGGGACAATATGCGCCTGGCAAGGTCTATGGCCGGCCTGTGGGTGAGGCCTCCGAACATCACGTGGCTCATGCGGGCAGCCTGGGCCTGCAGGGCATGCACAAGGCGCTCGTTGCCATAGCCGTGCACAGCGCACCACCAGGAGGACATGCCGTCCACAAGCTCGCGCCCGTCCCAAAGACGGATGCGGTTTTTGCGCGTGTCCTTCACCACGTACACAGGCAGGGGATTGGTGGCCGAGGTATAGGGGTGCCACAAATGCTCCCTGTCGAAGGCAAGGTCCTGCTCATCCCTTTTGCGATCAAGGGGCCGCAGACTGCTCGCGATGGTGTGCGCGACAGGAGCAAAAAGGGTTTCAAGCCTGTCTCTGGCTATGTCCCCGCCAAGGTAGGGGATGTCCGCAAGAAGCGGTGCGCCTGTCTTTTCGCCAAGAACCTTCAGGCTTCGCACATTGTCCGTCAGGATGCGTTCCTCATCCTCCCCTACGGCCTGGCTTCCACAGCCTGGATCGCAGACATTGGCAGGCTGCACGCGGTTCAGGACCATGCCAAGCACCCTGAGGCCGCGCAACTGCAGGGCCTCGAGGCTCAGCCTTGCCTGGTTGAGGCAGCCAAGCCTGTTGCCCACAACCAAAAGCACGGGAAGCCCAAGTTCCAGCATGAGGTCCAGCATGGTCTCGTTGGCATTGATGGGCACGTATATGCCCCCTGCTCCTTCCACTATGACCGGTGCGTCCGGCTCCCTGTCCGCCATGGCCCGTACTTCTCCGGCAAGGTCCGCGCAGGTCAGGGACGTCCTGGCAAGCTCCATGGCAAGATGCGGGGAACAGGGCGGATAGAAGCAGTGCAGGGCATTGGCCCTGCCGCCAAGGCTTTGGACCATCTCCACGTCCGGAACCAGCATGCCCCTTTCACCCTCAAGGCAGCCTGTCTGTATGGGCTTGATGACGCGGGCATTGGGCAGCAAGAGAGACAGGGCGCAGCTTGTGACAGTCTTGCCCACTTCCGTGTCCGTGGCAGTGACAAATACTCCCTTCATTGTTGTCCTGCGCCCTTACAGGGCGCAACCTCCTTAAAAAACCCTTGCAAGGTGGCCTGTGGCCGACCCTGAGTCAGCGAGAACGGGGAAACCTACCTGCGTACTGTGCCAAGGTGAGCCAAAAGCGCGTCGTCGTCGTCAAAGCCGCAGCCGCGCGTTGTCAGGTAATTGCCTGTCATGATGGCACTCGCTCCGCTGGCAAGCACCCAGGACTGCTCCTCGCCAAGGGTGGAGAGCCTGCCCCCGCAGACAATGATTTCCCGTGTGGGGTGCATGAGCCTTGCAAGGGCCACTACCCGCAGGGCTTCTCCGGGATCGAGCGGCGAGCGCTCTCCCATGGGTGTGCCGGGCACAGGACAGAGAAAGTTGAGGGGCAGGGAGTCTACGCCAATATCCGCAAGGTCCCCCAAAAGCTCCACGCGCTGCTCCCATGTCTCGCCAAGACCGAAAATGCCGCAGCTGCACACTTGAAGGCCTACCTTGCGGGCAATGCGCAGGGTTTCAATGTCCTGGTCATAGGCATGGGTTGTGCAGATGGCCGGAAAGTGGGAGCGGGAGGTTTCCAGGTTGTGGTGGTAGTGGCTGATGCCTGCCTCGCGCAGTCTTGTGGCCTTTTCCCTGGTGAGAAGCCCCAAGGAGGCGCACAGGGATATGCCAACCCGTGCGCGCATGGTCTCGATGGACGCGCACAAGTTGTCCAGGTCTCTGTCCGAAAGGGCTGTGCCGCTGGTGACTATGCCGCAGCGCGAGATGCCGTGCGCTGCCATCTCTTCCGCGTGGCGAAGAAGCTCGTCCGTGCCCATCAGAGGGTAGACTGGCGCGTTTGTGTGGTAGTGCGCGGACTGGGCGCAGAAGGCGCAGTTTTCCGGACACTTGCCGGACCTGGCGTTGATGATGGCGCATGTTCCCGTGCCCCTTGGGCCGCGCAGCTGGCGCACCGTGTTGGCCACAGCCAACAGTTCCAGGTTGTCTTCCCAGGGGATGGACGAAAGCGCACAGGCTTCCTCCCTCTCCAGCACGTAGCTATTGTCCGCGAGAGCTGCGGACAGGATCCTCTGCAGCAAGGCTTGCATAAGCCGAGACCTACCTCCTTCGAAAAAATGTGCGCACAGGGCAGGATTGCCCAGGCCCCTGATGCCGCTTTGCCAAGCGTGTGGGGAAAGCGGCAAAAGGTGCGGTTTGCAGGGCGAAAGGTGAACATAGGCCCTGCGCAGGCAGACACGCAAGAGCCAATCTGTTCCAAAATCCGAAATTTGCTCTCTGGACAGGGCAAAGGGCTTCGGGATAGTGTCGCAAGTGCCGGTTTATTGCCGGTCTTTGGCCGTTTTTTCCAGTCTTCACGCTGCCCATGAGGAGAGTCCATGCCCCAATCCCCTTGCGAACCCGTTCTCGACGCTCTGGAGACCCTGCCCCTGTCCGAGTGCGAGGCACGCTGCAACCGCTGCCGCGAGCTTTTGGCAAGGCTTCAGCCAGAAGCTGACGGCCTTCTTCTTTCCGACAAGGTCCACATCTACTACCTCACGGGTACCCTTGGCACAGGTCTTTTCTGGCTGCCCCTGGAAGGCGAGCCTGTGCTCATGCTGCGCAAGGGAACAGAGCGCGCAAGGGCAGAGTCTCCCTGGCGCCACATCCTGCCCTTTGTCTCCTACAGGGAGATCCCCGCGCTTGCTGCCGAGGCAGGCAGTCCCCTGGGGAAGGTTCTGGCAGTGGACAAGGACAACTTCAGCTGGACCATGGCAGAAATGCTGCAAAAGCGTCTGCCCAACTGCCGCTACGTGGCAGCGGACCAGGTTCTGAACAGGGCAAGGGCAGTGAAATCCCCCTGGGAGCAGGAAAGGATGCGCGCCTGTGGGGAAATCCACGCCGAGGTGTACGACTATGTGCTCCCGGAACTTTTCTGTGCTGGCATGAGCGAGCAGGAACTGGCCTGCACCTATATCACGGAAGTCATGTCCAGGGGCTGTGACGGCCTGTGCCGCATGAGGGGGCATGGGGAGGAAATGTTCTTTGGCTACGCTTCGGCTGGCACAAGCGGCCTCTACCCCACTCCCTACAACGGCCCCCTGGGGTGCCGCGGACTGCATCCTGCAGTGCCCTTCCTGGGCACAAGAGAGCGCTTGTGGGAGAAAAACCAGATCCTCTCCCTGGACATGGGCTGCCAAAAACAGGGCTACCACACGGACCGCACCCAGGTGTACTGGTCGGGGCACCCTTCGGCCATCCCTGCCGAACTGGACAGGGCACAGAAAATCTGCAGGGACATCCTCTGCGCCACTCTGGAACTTTTGCGACCGGGTGTCACGCCGGCCACGCTCTGGCACAACGCTCTGGACATGGCAGGGAAAGCAGGCGCAAGGGAGAGCTTCATGGGGCTTGGCCGCGATCAGGTGCCCTTCCTCGGACACGGCATTGGCCTTGTCCTGGACGAATGGCCTGCCATAGCCAGATCCTTCAACGAGCCCCTCACAGAGGGCATGGCCATAGCGCTTGAGCCCAAGATTTCCGTGCCAGGGCAAGGCATGGCCGGCATAGAACACACCTATCTTGTGCAGACCGATGGTCCCGAGCCTCTGACAGGCACCGAGATGGACATGATTTGCCTTGAGTAGCCCACTTTGCCCTTCTTCTTGCACACATCAAAAAAAGGCTCCCTCTGCCGCTTATCAGAGAGAGCCCTTTTTTTCGTGTCTATCCAAAGGAGGGAATGTGGAAGAGTGCCAGAACCGAGCTTGCCAGAGGAGATACAGACGCGTCAGGCACCGCAACCTGGCAATCGCCCTGTCCCGGAAAACTCATTTCCGCTCAACCGGGACTCAAGCTACGCTTGATTGGTCAAACAGTCAAGTGATTTTGTGAAAAAAAGCCTTTTATGCACTGCAAAATGTGCCAAATCAGCTTCTTTCCTGAAAACAACACAATGAAATCACATGATTTTTACAATATTGTGAAATTTTTCTCTACTCAAAAAAAAACATACGCCCAGGGTAGGGATTGAGCAGGCCCGTACACGCGTATGCGCAGACACCCCCGCAAGGCGCGTGCGCCAGCGAGGGTGCTGAGATAAGGGAAGATGTGTGCGCTTAGGAGACTGCCTTCACCTCAAGTCTGAGGTTGAGGGCATGCAGGATGCACATGATTGTCTTGAGGATGGCCTTGAGTCTGGCTTCAGGTCTGCATACAGGTGGTCTTTCCATGCTACAGGATAGGGCAAGCCTTGTCGTGTGCTCTGGTTTTCCTTATGCTTATAAATTGGTTGGCATATCTTGAGGTGAGGTATTGTCAAAAGGTCATATGATTTTATAGTGTTCTTTTTCCATATCCTCTTGTTCAATGTTCTGAATTTTGTGCTTTTGTTCTCTCAATATCTCATAGTACATGGATTTTCTCGCGTAAAACTAGAAAAATTCTTCATAGGATAAGTCTTTTGCTTCTCGCCATGGCTGAAGCCCGGCAAAATGCAAGAGTTTGATATGTGAAGCAGCCTCTTCCCTTTCGGCAAGAAGATCCGGAGTGAAGACAATTTCCTGATTCGGATTTGCGACGAAATTCCATCCATAGGGAAATATCTGGACTTGCCCCGCAAATGCTATGTTCAGAATGTCCTGATCAACATGGACAAAAACCTTCGAGTTCAACAGCTCAAGGCAATCCTGTGTCTTCTTGTACTTGCGTATCTCTTTCAGATTCAGAACAAGTACTCCGGCGTTGAAGTAGCGCAGCATTTGATCTGTCGTCATACCACAGTATTTTTCCAGGTATTCACGTCCAGTCCAGGTCAAGGATGACGACATGCAAAACGTCCTGTCTCTGAGCATGCCCTGCATCTCGAAATCAAGGACAGCCGCTGCAAGCCCTGTGGAATAGGCATCGAACAGCTCAGCCACATCACTCAGGACAACTATGTCCGAATCCAGATAGATTACCCGGCCATATTCTGGCAGAAGCTCGGGTATCATGAGACGGAAAAAGGTTGCCTTTGTGTACTTGCCATGCACGCTGAAGTCTGGCACTGCATAATTGCTCATATCAATGGTGCGCAAAGAGACGTTTGCGTACCGATGCGCCTGTACCCTCAGGGCTGTTATGGCAGCCTGGGGCACGTTGTCCGTGAGCAAAATCAGCTCGTATCTCCTGTCCGGACTTGCGTGATCAAGGAAGGAAGCCAGAAACACGCTGTATACAGGGACATAGCTCCAGTCAATGGCAGAAACAACAGGAACAATACCTTCTTTTTGTGTGCTGTCTCCCATGCGTTGTCCCTCCTTGTGGACATGATCCCCATGCCCCTGCCACAAGACTGGGGCTATGACGGTGGTATGCTCGAAACACCATGTGGTATCGTAGCCATGGGCCATGCCTCTGGCAACATGCGACCATGAGAGAATTGCGCATAAAACGGTAAACGCGACAGGCATGCATGCCTTTTTTCAGGGTACAAAAAAAGGCCAGGGAGACAATCCTCACTCTGGGGATGCCTTCCTGGCCCTTGTTCATTCAATTTTGGCAATCAGGCTGCGGCAAGAAGCCCAAGGCTCATTAGCCTTTCTGAACCTCGATGCTCTTGGCCTTGCTTTCGGCCTTGCGAGGAATTTCCAGGCTCAGCACGCCGTTCTTGGTGACTGCCTTGACGTTCTCGGCATCAGCGTCCTCCGGCAGGGTCATGCTGCGCATGAAGGATCCATAGCGCCTTTCCTGCACATGGGTCTTGCCGTTTTCCTTCACCTCTTCCTTTTTCTCGCCGGAAACAGTGAGCTCGTTGCCATTGACTTCGACCTTTACGTCCTCAGGGGCAACACCAGGCAGCTCCACCGACATGGTGTAGGCCTTGTCATCGCTCTTGACGTCGATCTGGGGCATCAGGGTCATGTCGTTCTTGGTGAAGAAATCAGGGAAGAAGTCCCGGCCAAGGAAGCCGCCAAACAAACGGTCAATATCGTCATGCAGCTGACTTACGCCACGCATACCTGCAACACTGGGAAGCATACTGTTTGTCATAAAAGTAGCCATAATATCCTCCAACAATATCTTATCAAAGTTATTCTTGAAGGGAATCGTTCATGGAGCTCTAACTGCTCCACGCTTTCCTTCTTTCAGCAATATAGATAAGGTAATTCTGCAGTCTGTAAAGAGCCTTTCTGCATCTTTTTTCAAGTTCCCTTTCCCGCATGTCTTCAGTTACTGCAGTTACAGAAACCCGGCCAGAGAGAGCAGCCCCAGACACTGTGCAAGGGCTCTGTCCTGGTGGGGACAGGGCACAAAAAAGGCCAGGGAGGCAATCCTCACTCAGGAGATGCCTTCCTGGCCCTTGTTTATTCAATTTTGGCAATCAGGCTGCGGCAAGAAGCCCAAGGCTCATTAGCCTTTCTGAACCTCGATGCTCTTGGCCTTGCTTTCGGCCTTGCGAGGAATTTCCAGGCTCAGCACGCCATTCTTGGTGACTGCCTTGACGTTCTCGGCATCTGCGTCCTCCGGCAGGGTCATGCTGCGCATGAAGGAGCCATAACGCCTTTCCTGCACATGGGTCTTGCCGTTTTCCTTCACCTCTTCCTTTTTCTCGCCGGAAACAGTGAGCATGTTGCCATTGACCTCGACCTTTACGTCCTCGGGGGCAACACCAGGCAGCTCCACCGACATGGTGTAGGCCTTGTCATCGCTCTTGACGTCGATCTGGGGCATCAGGGTCATGTCGTTCTTGGTGAAGAAATCGGGGAAGAAGTCCCGGCCAAGGAAGCCGCCAAACAAACGGTCAATATCGTCATGCAGCTGACTTACGCCACGCATACCTGCAACACTGGGAAACAAACTGTTTGTCATAAAAGTAGCCATAATATCCTCCAACAATATCTTATCAAAGTTATTCTTGAAGGGAATCGTTCATGGAGCTCTAACTGCTCCACGCTTTCCTTCTTTCAGCACTATAGATAAGGCAATTCTGCAGTCTGTAAAGAGCCTTTCTACATCTTTTTTCAAGTTCCCTTTCCCGTATGTCTTCAGTTACTGCAGTTCCAGAAACCCGGCCAGGGAGAGCAGCCTCAGGCACTGTGCAAGGGCTCTGTCCTGGTGGGGACAGGGCACAAAAAAGGCCAGGGAGGCAATCCTCACTCTGGGGATGCCTTCCTGGCCCTTGTTCATTCAATTTTGGCAATCAGGCCGCAAACTCAAGGCTCATTAGCCTTTCTGAACCTCAATGCTCCTGACCTTGCTCTGTTCGGGCGCCTTGCGAGGAATTTCCAGGGAAAGAACGCCGTTCTTGGTGACTGCCTTGATGCTGTCGCAATCAGCGTCCTCCGGCAGGGTCATGCTGCGCATGAAGGAGCCATAGCGCCTTTCCTGCACATGGGTCTTGCCGTTTTCCTTCACCTCTTCCTTTTTCTCGCCGGAAACGGTGAGCTCGTTGCCATTGACCTCGACCTTCACGTCCTCGGGAGCAACACCAGGCAGTTCCACGGACATGGTGTAGGCCTTGTCATCGCTCTTGAAGTCGATCTGGGGCATCAGGGCCTTCTCGTCCCTGGTGAAGAACTCGGGCAGAAAATCCCTGCCAAAGAAGCCGCCAAAAAGACGATCAATGTCATCGTGCAACTGATTGACGCCACGCACACCTGCAACTGTGGGGAGCTTTTTGTCTGTCATAAAGTTGGCCATAATATCCTCCAAAAAATATCTTTCAAAGTTATTCTTGAAGGGAATCATTCATGGGGTTCTTGCCGCTCCATGCTTTCCTTCTTTCAGGATTATAGATAAATATGTTTTGCACTCTGTAAAGAGCTTGCATCAACTTTTTTTCTTGTTTTCTGTTTTTGCTGTCTTTAGCTGACAACCTTGCGTCTCTTTGCAGAAAATAAAAAGGACTCCGTCTCCGGGAGTCCGCTTGGAGGTTCTCCTGCAGCAAGTGCTGCAGGGGAACAGGAGTGGGGGAACGCTCCTGCTCCCCCAGGGTCAATGTCCTAGCCGCGCTGGACCTCGATGGTCCTGGTCCTTGCTTCCTCGGGTTTTCTGCGAGGAATCTCGACCATGAGCACGCCGTCCTTGGCAAAGGCCCTGATGCGTTCCGCGTCAGCGTCCTCGGGAAGAGACAGGGCCCTCGAGAATGTTCCGTACCCGCGTTCCTGTACAAAGACACGCACGCCCTCGGCGGTCTCGTTCTTCTTCTCGCCAGAAATGGTGAGCACATTGTCCGCGACCTTGATGTTCACGTCCTCAGGGGAGACGCCAGGCAGCTCAATGTGCACAAAGTAGGCTTCCCCATTGGCGGTCACGTCAAGCTGAGGCGTGATGTCCGGCTGTTCGGCCACGCGTTCGGGCCAGTTCTGACGCATCCAGTGGCCAGGGTACATGTTGCCGCCAAAAAGACGATCTATGTCATCGTGCAGGCGGGAGACGCCCTGGTAATTGTCACGCATGTTCTTTCTGACAGGAATGAAGTACGGCATGGTTGGGCTCCATAAAATATGTTTTGGCTATTCTTTTTCTGTATTGGAAAATTTGCAGGATAAAAACTGCATTGGAAGTAATGACATCAAAAGACAGAGTACCTTTTCAAGCCCGCTATGACCCGGACCTTTCGGTTCTTTTCTATTGCTGTCATCCATTGCTTTCGCAAAAGAAGATAGTTCCTCATTTCAGCCTGTAAAGGTGCAGGGACGAATTTTTTTAGCCCTTGGGCGGGATGCTCGCCCGCAAACCTGTGCAGTCACATAACCATTTGCCAATACCTGACAAATCTGGCACTTCACACCCCTTGCCTTGCAAAAAGGGGGCAGCTGGGGCAAAAGAGAGACAGCGTGCCCCAAGGCACATGCCCAGAGCCGGGCATCCCCTCTTTCCCCATCCCCAGAGTCAGCGGAGTCAGTCACAACCATGTCCGATTTTGTCCATCTTCACTGCCACACCGAATACAGCATGCTCGACGGAGCCATCAGGCTCAAGGATCTGTGCGCCCGGGCCAAGGATTTTGGCATGTCCGCCTGCGCCATCACGGACCACGGCAATATGTTCGGAGCCGGCCAGTTCCAGGAAGCCTGCAGGGAATATGGCTTAAAGCCCATCTTCGGCTGCGAAGTCTATGTGACGCAGAACCGCTTTGACACCACCTCGGACGCTGCCAGGCGCCGCAACCACCTGATCCTTCTGGCGCGCAACGCCGAGGGCTTCCACAACCTGCTCAAGATCGTCACTGCGGGCTGGCAGGAAGGCTTTTTCTACAAGCCCAGGGTGGACTGGGACGTGATCTCCACCCACGCCAAGGGGCTTACCTGCCTCTCGGCCTGCCTGCAGGGCCAGATCCCCCAGGCCATTCTCTCCAAGCGCATGGATGTGGCAGCAAGCCTTGCCCGCTACTGCTCGAAGCTTTTCGATGGCCACTTCTACCTTGAGCTGCAGCACAACGGCATAGCCGAGCAGACCATTGTCAACAACGGTCTCCTCGAGCTCAGCCAAAGCGAGGGCATCCCTGTTGTCGCCACCAACGACTGCCACTACCTCAACCCGGACGACGTGGAGGCCCACGACATTCTCCTGTGCATAGGCACAGGCAGCACCATACAGGACACGCGCAGGTTCCGCTTCCGCACAACGGAACTCTACTACAAGTCCCCAGAGCAGATGGAGCGCGAATTCGCCTTCGCGCCCGAGGCGCTGGAAAACGCTGTGCGCATTGCCGAGGAATGCGACTACCGCATTCCCTTTGGCAAGCACTTCTTCCCCCAGTACGCCCTGCCAGCCAACGCCACCATCGAGTCCGAATTCTGCCGCCTGGCCACCGAGGGCCTGGAGCGCAGGTTTCGCGAGCACCCCGAAGGCGACAAGCTGGACAAGGACCTCTACCGCAAGCGCCTCAAGTACGAGATGGACGTCATTCTGGAAATGGGCTTTCCGGACTACTTCCTCATCGTGCAGGAATTCATCAACTGGGCCAAGAACCACGGCGTGCCCACAGGCCCCGGCCGCGGATCCGCTGCCGGCTCCCTGGTGGCCTGGGCCATGCGCATCACCAACCTGGACCCCATCCCCTACAACCTGCTCTCCGAACGCTTCCTCAATATAGAACGCGTGAGCCTGCCCGATATCGACGTGGACTTTTGCGAACGCAGAAGGACCAGGGTCATACGCCACATGGCAGACATCTACGGCGAGGACTCGGCGGCGCAGATCGCAGCCTACAGCAAGCTCAAGGCCAGGGCTGTCATACACGACGTGGGCCGCGTGCTGGGCATCCCCTTCCAGGAGCGGGCTGCCATAGTCAAGTTCATCCCGGCCAACGATCCCAAGGTGCACATCAGCGAGGTGCTCAAGGAGAACGAGGACCTCAAGACCCTCTACCAGAGCGACGAGCGCGTGCGCAAGGTGCTCGACATTTCCCAGCGCCTCGAGGGGCTTACCCGCCAGGTCAGCATGCACGCGGCAGGCCTTGTGGTCTCGGAACTGCCCATGACCCACTACCTGCCCCTGTTCAAGGGCAAGCACGACGAACAGGTCACCCAGTTCGACGGCCCCATGGTGGAAAAGACCGGACTTGTGAAGTTCGACTTCCTCGGCCTGCGCACCATGACCATCATCCAGGACGCCCTGGACAATATCAGACGCAGCGGCAAGGAAGTGCCCAACCTCGATACCCTCCCCTTCACGGACGAGAAGACCTACGATCTGTACTGCCGGGGTGACACGGACGGCGTCTTCCAGGTGGAAAGTTCGGGCATGCGCGGGTACTTGAGGAAGCTGCGCCCCTCCTGCTTCGAGGACATCATAGCCATGCTGGCCCTCTACCGCCCCGGTCCCCTCAAGTCCGGCATGGTGGACGAGTTCATCGACCGCAAGCACGGCGAACGCAAGGTCGTCTACCCCTACCCCACCCTGGAAACCTGCCTGAAGGACACCTACGGGGTCATTGTCTACCAGGAGCAGGTCATGCAGATAGCGCAGATCATCGCCTCCTACACACTGGGCGGTGCTGACCTTCTGCGGCGCGCCATGGGCAAGAAAAAGCCCGAGGAAATGGCCAAGCAGCGCGTGGTCTTTGTGCAGGGCGCGGAAAAGAACGGCATAGGCCAGGACAAGGCCAACGAGATCTTCGACCTTATGGAAAAGTTCGCGGCCTACGGCTTCAACAAGTCCCACTCGGCAGCCTACGCGGTGATCTCCTACCACACGGCCTTCCTCAAGGTGCACTACCCGGCAGAGTTCATGGCAGCGCTGCTCACCAGCGAACTCGGCAACCAGGTCAAGCTGCTCAAGTACATCTCCTGCTGCCTGGACATGGGGCTGGACGTGCAGCCCCCGTCCGTGAACTACTCAACCCTGTCCTTCTCTGCGCACAACGACAAGGTCATCTTCGGGCTCGCGGGCATCAAGGGCTGCGGCGACGAGGCTGTGCGCAACATCATCCACAACAGGAAGGACGGCCCCTATGTCTCCCTGCTCGATTTGTGCGAGCGGGTCAATTTGCGCAAGGTGGGCAAGCGCGTTCTCGAGGCGCTCATCAAGAGCGGTGCCTGCGACGACTTTGGCGCAAGCCGCCAGGCCATGCTGGCGAGCCTGGACCTTGTCCTGGCCAAGGCCCAGAAAAAGCAGAAGACCTCGAGCCAGGGCATGCCTTCGCTCTTCGACTTCATGCCCAAGGACATGGAGGTGGAAAAACTCAAGGGCGTAGGCCTGGACTGCGAGGAAGCCAGCCTTCCGGAATTCTCCGAGGAATTCCTCCTCAAGTACGAAAAGGAGTACCTGGGCTTCTACCTCACCTCGCACCCCCTGCAAAACTACATGCGCGAAATCCGCCGCATAGGCTGCAGGACGCTGGAAAACGCCATGGAGGCACTGCCAAGCCAGGAATTCGCCGTGGCTGTGCTGGTCAACGAGGTGCGCGAGGTGGTGACCAAGTCCAAGGGCCAGCGCATGGCCTTTGCGGTGGTGGAAGATCTGACAGGCAGGGCAGAAGTTACCTTCTTCCCCAGAAGCTACACACCGGCCATACAGGATCTCTTGCAGACCGAAAGCCCCATCTGGCTCAAGGTGCGCGTGGACAAGAACCAAGAAGAGGAGGAAACAGAGGACGGCGAAAGCACCCGCACCCTGAAGCTCATTGCCTCGGACGGGGCGCTGCTCGCGGATGTGTGCAAGAACGACACCCATCCCCTGCACTTTGTGCTGCCGCCCTCGCGCCTTGGCAGGGATGATATCCTCTCCCTGCGCCAGCTTCTCGAACAGCACAAGGGGGCTGTGCCCGTAGTGGCGGAAGTGGAGCTCGATCCCGGCCGCATCTACCACGTGGCTCTGGGGCAGGAATTTTCCGTGGCTCCCTCGCCAGAGCTGCACTCCTCCCTGGCTGCCTGGGCACAGGCCTAGGGTCAGCCTGAAGACCAAGCAAGAGCGGCCCTTTCCTCAAGCTTGAGGAAAGGGCCGCTTGTGCGTCCTTGTGCAGGCTCAGTGCCCTGCCTTCCTGAAGGCTATGAGCGCAGCACCCTTGAGGCCAAGCTCCTCATCCTTGAAAAGCGAGACAGGAACGTGTTCGAGAAAGGTGGCTAGGGAACCGGTCCCGCGGACAAATTCGGCTCGAAAGTGCCGCGAGTGAATCAGGCGCGGGTTTTTCATGGCAATACCGCCGGCAATCCACAGCCCGCCGCGGCACAGGGTGGCCAGGGCCCAGTTTCTGCAGGCCCTGGCGAACAGACGGGCAAAGCAGACGCACAGCTCGTTTTCCTCGTCCTGCAGACAGAGTCTGCCTGCCTCGGCCGCGCTCATGCTTCTTCCGCAGACAATGTTTGCCAGAGCCTCGAGGCCGCGCCCGGAGACAATGTCGTCTGTTTCCGGCATGGGGCCAAAGACATGGACAAGCTCGCGCTCCTGTCTGGAGACCAGGGCAAGGGCCATGTGCCCGCCCTCCGAGGGCACAAAGACGCCGCCAGGCAAGAGAAGACCGCAGCCAAAGCCTGTGCCAGCTCCCGCGCAGGCGCGCACCTGCGTACAATCGGGGTCCTGTCCGTACACATGCTCGCTGACACTTCCGGACTCCCTTTCCATGGCCATGGACACGGCCTCGAAATCGTTGACAAGGAAGACAGGCTTGCCAAGAACGCGCTCGACCTCGCTTGCCACAAGGGTAAGGGAGCGGTTGGTGAGGCTTGCAGTCTTCCCGTCCGTGGGGCCTGCCAGGGCAAGACAGACTGCGTGTACGTCCTTCTCCCCTTGTCCGCCTGCCTCAAGTACGGCACAATACAGGCGGCCAAGATCTGCAAGATCCCGCCAGGAATTGCCCTCAAGGCTCTTTTGCGCCACAAGGCAAACCTGGCCTTCGCGCATTTGGGCCAGGGCAGCGCGGCAGTTGGTGCCGCCTATGTCAAAGGCCACGACATTCATAACTCACCACAAACGACTGGCCGGCAAGGCGTATGTGCCGCCTCATGCGGCCTATCCTGGAGGACGAGGCATGCTCACGGAAAAGGACCTGGACGAATTCGCGACCTACATGAAATCCGGCGCCATGGAGCAGGACTTCAAGGACGGCTGCGAAAACGACCGCTTCTACCTGCTCAATCTGCTGGAAAAGTTCATGGACGTGGCGGAACTCGCGGACGAGACAGCCACCAAGCTCATCTTTCGGGGCAGCCTCGGTGCCCTGTTCCCGGAAAAAAAGCCAGAGGAAGGCCCAGACCAGAACTAGCCAGCAAAAGGGTGCGGGGCCCCCGGCAAGGGGCCCCCGTGTTCCAGTCAGCTTCTTCGAAGAAGGGGCCAGGATAAACTCTATCCTCTAAAATCTGTCCAGGGGCTCCTGGTAGAGGACATCGCCAAGATAGGGATCGGACATGAACTGCCAGCGCACACCCTTGGGAAAGCCGCTCTGTATGGGACCAAGCTCAGGGCCTGGCAGACCCAGGGTAAAGGCCTTGCGCGCCCGATCCTCGAATTCCCGCACAGTGTCCGCCATGCCGAAGGGCACACTGTCCATGGACACAAGACCTCTGGGAGCAGGCTCTCTGTACTCGAGAATGATCTTGTCGTGGTTGAAGTTGGTGCGCAGGGCAAAGTAGCGGGCTATCCAGTAGGCTGGTGCGGGATCGTCACCATCCCTGTAGCCCTCACGCTCGATTTGGGTGGGATCGCCCACAAGACCCGCGTAGGGATCGTTCTTGCAGGGCACAAGGTAGGTGAAGGCGGCAAAGGGCTGGCCGCCAATGACCTCGGTGACGAGCTTCGAGCTGCGGGGCCTTGGGTAGACACTGGTCCAGATCCAGAGGTCGTTGGGAAGCTCGGCGTGGGTCACAATGGCCATGGGCGAGGAGGCATTTGTGCCAAAGACGGCTGTCCGCACGGTGACCGGTACAGAGCCGGCCATGTTCGGACGCAGGAGACGCCCTGTGCCGCGACCGCTGGTCACAAGGGGCATGTCCTTCACGTGCACGGCAAGGGCAGGTCTTGAGGTGGACACATAGGCATCACCGGCAACGCCGCGCTGCTGCGCTGCCGAGCAGCCCAAAAGTGCGAGGCTCGCAAGAATCAGAGCCGGAACAAGGAATTTTCTCATACAATGCGCAAGGCGCAGCCACCCCTGTCGGGGCAGGAAAGCGCCTTTCCTCCTCTCAGAAACATGCAGGACCCCCAAAACGCGCAAAATGGCTTGCGTGCTCGGGCTCTGCAAACAAAAAAGGGGCTGTTTTCAGCTTGTTGACTATATCCACATATACTATTTTAGCTATATGTGGATATTTTTATACAGTAATATTTTCTCGCCAGGCGTCAATGCCGGGCCAGAAAACATCCTGATGGGAAAAATATAGACTGCCCTGCCGGTATGCACAAGAAGGCAGGGATGCATGGGCATTGCGCGTTGCGCGATCTCGCTGCGCAGCCCGCCCGGTCAGTCAGGCTTCCCTTGCGGCCTTGCGCTTGAGCTTTTCAATGAGGGTTGTGCGCTTGATGCCCAAAAGGGCTGCTGCCCTGTGGTGCACGCCATGCTCTCGCTCCAGGGCCTCGGCTATGAGGCGCTCCTCCATCCGGCCAAGAAAGTCCCGCAGGTTCAGGCCAAGGCCGCGCATCTCGTCTATGCCAGGCCAGACAAAGCCTGAGCCTGCACGGGCAGCTCCTTGCGCCTGCGCGTCTTGCCCGACACCATCACTCTGAGCATTCTTCTCCCCGCAACTCTCCCCATGGGCACAGGCGCGAATTTTTTCCGGCAGATCGTCAACGCCTACGCTCTCCCCTTCGGTCAGAACACTCACGCGGTACATGAAGTTTTCCAGCTCGCGCACGTTTCCCGGCCAGGGGTAGGCAAGGAGCAGCTTTTGCGCCTCGGGCGTCAGGGAAAGAGGGGATCTGTCGTTTTCCCTGCAAAAGAGGGAGAGGTAGTGCCTTGCCAGGGCCAGAATATCGTCCCCGCGCTCGCGCAGGGGAGGCAGATGTATGGGTATGACGGTCAGGCGATAGTAGAGGTCCTCGCGAAAGTTGCCCTTTTTGACTTCCTCTTCGAGATCCCTGTTTGTGGCAGCCACCACGCGTACATCGACCTTGATGGGCTTGCTTGCGCCAATCCTCTGCACTTCCTTTTCCTGCAGGGCGCGCAAAATCTTCACCTGCAGATGCAGGGGCATTTCTCCTATCTCGTCCAGAAAGAGCGTGCCCCTGTTGGCCAGCTCGAAGCGCCCCTCCCTGTTGCGGTAGGCGCCGGTGTAGGCCCCCTTTTCCGCACCAAAAAGCTCCGACTCGATAAGATCTTCCGGCATGGCGCCACAGTTGACAGGCACGAAAGGCCCCTTGCGGCCACTCATGTTGTGCAGGGTCTGGACCACAAGCTCCTTGCCAGTACCGCTTTCCCCTGTCACAAGCACGGTACCGGCGCTTCTTGCCACCCTGCGCACCACATCAAAGACATCCTTCAGGGAAGTGTCCCGGCCTATGATGACATCGTCCTGTCCAGTCCCAGCCACTGCTTTCCTCCGCCTGCCACGGCATCCCCAGGGGTCATAAGAGCAAGCCTGCTCCCTTGTGTCATTTTCCTGACAGTCTTGTACCCGCACTTGTCCCGAAATGCCAGACCCTCCCGGGGCCTCGTGCCAAAAAAATTCTCCCATCCCGCGGCCCTTCCGGGATCAGGCGCACTGGCCCTGATGCACAAGAAGCGAAAATGTGGCACAGTGCCTTTGGAACTGCGAAAAATCCCGCAGACAGGAGAGAAGGATATGAGCATACTGAGCGACAAGGTTCGCAGATACGGCACCACGGGCAGGGGCATCAGCGCCAGGGAAAACGTGGTCATCAAGACCACCAAGGCCCTGCATCTCTTGAGCGCCACGGCCTGGGCCGGAGGTTCCCTTTCCATGCAGGCGCTCAGCTACCTGCGTTTGACGCAGGGGCTGGATGAGGTAAGGCAGGCTCACGTGGCCTTTGCCCTGCACTTTATCGACACATGGGTTGTCATGCCAGGCCTTGCCGGCTGCATCCTCACAGGGCTCTTCTACTCCATCTTCACCTCCATAGGCTTTGTGCACTACTTCTGGATAGGCTACAAGTGGCTCATCTCCCTGTGCGCGGCCTTCTGGGGGACACTGTTCTGGAGCCCCTACGGCAACGAACTCATAGCCCTTGCCGAGCCCTACGGCCTCTCGCCCCTTCTGCTCTTTGTTCGCTCCTGTCTTTTGCCCGAGAACTTCTGGCAGGCAGTCCTGCAGACCATGATCATCTTCAGCATGCTGCTCATTTCCGTGTACAGGCCGCTTACCTGGCGCCAGTGCCTGCACCTCAAGGATCTGCACAACAGGACGCACATTATCCTGCGCTGATCACCCACCTCACATGCCCGGCCCTCCCCCGGCCCGGCCTTCCAAGCCTGGAGAACACATGCTCAGCATCTTCGATCTCTTCAAGATAGGCATAGGCCCGTCGAGCTCCCACACCGTGGGTCCCATGGTGGCCGGCAGATACTTTGCGGACCTTGTGCGCAGCACAGGCCTCTTGCCCCGCGTTGCGCGCGTAACCTGTGAACTCTACGGATCCCTTGCCCTGACCGGCGAGGGCCACGGCACCATTGGCGCCCTTTTGAACGGCCTCGAGGGCGCGCAACCGGACACAGTGGATCCCGTGCACCTGTCCACCCGCTCGGCACAGCTGAAGGAAAACGCGGATCTTGTCCTTGCCGGAGAGCGCAAAATCGCCTTCGACATGAAGCGCGACGTTGTCCTGCACAAGGGACTGTTCCTGCCCCGCCACTCCAACGCCATGACGCTCACGGCTCTGGACAATGAGGGCAATGTTCTTCTTGCCAAGACCTATTACAGCATTGGCGGGGGCTTTGTGCGCTCGGAGGAGGACTTTGACAAGGAAGAGGAACCCTATCCGACCCCGCCCTATCCCTACAAGACAGCCACAGAGCTCTTCGACTGGTGCCGCAGGGAAAACAGGAGCATAGCCGAGATAGTTCTTGCCAACGAGACCTTCTGGCGCGGCAGGGGAGAGGTGGAAAGCCGCATACGCACCATAGCCTGCGCCATGCGCGAGGCAGTGGAGCGCGGCTGCTGTCTGGACGGTGTTTTGCCAGGAGGCTACGGCGTACGACGCAGGGCCCCGCAGCTTTTGCGCAAGCTCTCGGCTCTCATGGCAGCCGGCAGACGGGAACTTTCCCTGTGGCCCATGCTCTACGCCTTTGCCGTGGCAGAGGAAAACGCCAGTGGGGGACGGGTAGTCACTGCGCCCACCATGGGAGCTGCGGGTGTCGTGCCAGGCGTTCTCATGTACTACACAAACTTCTACCCCCAGGCCACGGAAGAGGGGCAGCGGGATTTTCTGCTTACTGCCGGGGCCATAGGCCTTTTCTACAAGCTCAACGCCTCCATTTCCGGGGCAGAGGTGGGCTGTCAGGGAGAAGTGGGCGTTGCCTGCTCCATGGCGGCAGGAGCCTACTGCGCAGTGACAGGCGGCAACGTGAAGCAGGTGGAGGTGGCAGCCGAAATAGGCATGGAACACAACCTGGGCCTGACCTGCGATCCCGTGGGCGGGCTTGTGCAGATCCCCTGCATAGAACGCAACGGCCTGGCAGCAGAGCGCGCTGTCAATTGCGCGCAGCTCAGCATTCTTGAAGACGGCAGACAGCGCGTTGTGCCCCTGGACAAGGTCATAGACGTCATGTACCGCACAGGCATAGATTTGCAGGCCACCTACAAGGAAACCTCCCTGGGCGGCCTTGCCAAGGCCATTGGCGATGCCTGGCAAAAGGCCTGACGCAAAACGGCCTGATACAGTATTTCCCTGTCCCCCATACCCTGCGGCAAACGGATATGGGGGACTTTTTCTCTCCGAACACAAAAAAAAGTTTCTGCTGTGGAAAATGGACTTCTCCTGTGCAGTCACATCCATCTGGAGGATAGACTGCAGCTTGTTCATCTTGTCACAAGCAAAGAAACAGATATATTACCTTTTGTAAAACACATTGTTCATCATATCTCTTCCAAAGTGCATTGATCGTACCCGGCACGCGAGCCTTGAGGGGGTATGCCAAAGCCCTGGGTGAAAATTGGTACTTATTTGAAATTATTAATATTTTATGGTCAAAATCTGTTTTTTTTCGCTTTCGGCGTTGCCGTGACGGATTGAGCATGCTATAGAGCGCATTGCCTGCGGTGCAGGCCGGTCCCATTCGCACAAGTCCGGCCTTCCATCCAGCCCATTGCGCCCGGGCAGCCCTGTTCACATGTTTCACAAAAAAAGCCCCTTGCAAATACAGATATTTTTGGAGGTTTGTATGCGTTTGAAGAAAATCCTGTCGGTGTTTCTGCTTGCCGTGTTCTGTCTTTGTGGAGCGGCAACAGGCGTGCAGGCAGCCGAACTGTTCAAGGTCCCCACGGCCTGGATAGACAGGCACGAAACGTTCCTCATCTGGTATGCGAAGGAGCGCGGCTGGGATAAGGAAGAAGGCCTGGACATCGATATCCAGTATTTCGCCTCCGGCAAGGATATTGTGGATGCCCTGCCCTCCAAGGCCTGGGTCTTTGCCGGCATGGGCGATGTCTCCGCCATGAACGCCAGCGTGCACTACGGCACGAGCATCATTGCCGTTGCCAATGACGAGGGCATGACCAGCGCGGTTCTTGTGCGCAAGGACTCCCCCATCCTCAAGGTCAAGGGATGGAACAAGGACTATCCGGACATCTACGGCAGCCCGGAACTTATCAGGGGCAAGACCTTTCTTTCCACGTCCCTGACATCCTCCAACTACGCGCTGAGCTCCTGGCTCCATGTCTTTGGCCTGAAAAGGTCCGATGTCATCATCAACAATATGGATCAGACCCAGGCCCTGGCCACCTTTGACAACAAGATCGGCGACGGCGTTGCCCTGTGGTCTCCCTACGTGTTTACCGGCATAGAAAAGGGCTGGAAAGTGGCTGGCGATCTGCACAAGTGCAAGCTGATCAACCCCATCATGATTGTCGCAGACACGGCATTTGCCGAAGCACATCCCGACATCACCGCAAAATTCCTCAAGATCTACCTCAAGACTGTCGATCTCTTGCAAAAGCAACCCCTCGACAAGCTTGTCCCAGAATACCAGCGCTTCTACCTCGAATGGGCCGGCAAGGACTACGACGCGAAGCTGTGCCTCAACGACCTTCTGGCGCACCCGGTGTTCAACCTCCACCAGCAGCTCGAGCTCTTTGACGAAAGCAAGGGAGAAAGCAAGATTCAGGCCTGGCACAAGGATATCATCGACTATCTGAACCGTTCCGGTGCAGCGGAACAGGAAGCAGCGAAGGCGTCCGGCAAGGCCAGCGCCACGGACAAGTACCTCAGTCTCCTCCTCGAGTCGAAGTAAGGCGCAAGTCCTCGAAGCGACAGTACCAACACGGCACTGCTTCACTGCCCAAACGCCCGCATTGCGCAAGGCGTTTCCTCGTTTTGCGCGAAAACGCTTTCCCCAGTTCTTCTCCGTCTCCCGCCTGGCAGCCCAAAGGCTTGCCAGACAGCGGGCAGCCCTGCTGCGCGCTGCGGGAGTCTTTGCACGCATCCTTGAGGACTTTATGAAAACTACAGTTTTCACCCTGCTGTTCGGGGCTCTTGTCCTGTGTCTTCTCCTGTGCTCCACAGGCTCTGCCCAGGCGCAGGAACAAAACCAGGTTCAGCAGTCTGCCCAGACAGCCCAGGCAGCGCCCGCTGCCACCACCACTGCCGCTGCGCCAGCGCAAGCCCAGCAGGCTCAAGCGCCCCAGATTGATCCCATCGCAAATGTGACAGATGCTGTCGATACCCATCCCTGGTGGTTCTGGCCCGGGACATTGCTTGTCTTCTGCTTCATTCTCGGCATCATAGCCGTTATGGCCGGTGTCGGCGGCGGCGTTCTCTTTGTGCCCCTGGTCAGCGGCTTCTTCCCCTTCCATCTCGACTTTGTGCGCGGCGCGGGCCTCATGGTGGCCCTGGCAGGCGCACTTGCCGCAGGCCCGGGCCTTCTCAGGCGCAATCTCGCAAGTCTGCGCCTGGCCCTGCCCGTGGCCCTCATCGCCTCCACCTGCGCCATTATCGGTGCCCTGCTGGGCCTGGCCCTGCCCACGGACGTGGTGCAGATCTGCCTTGGCGCGGTCATTCTCAGCATTGCCTGTCTGCTGCTCTTTTCCAAGAACTCCGTTCGTCCCATTGTCACTCGCCAGGACGCCATCGGCATGTCCCTCGGCATCCACGGCGCCTTCCTGGAACCGAGCACAGGCGAAGTGGTGCAGTGGAAGACGCACCGTACCCTGGCAAGCCTGCTGCTCTTTATCGCGGTGGGCATTATGGCCGGCATGTTCGGCCTTGGCGCAGGCTGGGCCAATGTCCCTGTCTTCAACCTGGTCATGGGCGTACCGCTGAAGGTCAGTGTCGGCACCTCCAAGTTCCTTCTCTCCATAACGGACACCTCGGCTGCCTGGGTCTATCTCAATCAGGGCTGTGTGATTCCGCTGATGGCCATTCCCTCCATCGCGGGACTCATGGTCGGCTCCATTGTGGGCGTGCGCCTGCTCGCCATCGCCAAGCCGAAGTTCATCCGCTATCTTGTTATTTGCGTGCTGTTCTTCTCCGGGGTCAAGGCGCTCATGAAGGGCCTTGGCTGGTAGGTGCAAAGTTCTTGGAGGAAGTGCAATGGCAAACATGGATCTGAACAAGGAAATCAAGGCGTCACCCGCCCAACTTCACTACGCAAATACACTGTTTTACGGGGCAGCCATCGGCTTTGTCATCATGATTGTCACCTATGTCCTGTATATCACGGGCATTGTCGAACCCCAGATTCCCCTGGAGGAGCTGCCGAAACTGTGGACGCACAACGCCGCGCACTACCGCGAGGTGGCCAACATTCCCCAGGGATGGGGCTGGCTCGGCCTGGTCTACAAGGGCGACATCTGCAATTTCATAGGCATCGTCTTTCTGGCCATGCTGACAGTCATCTGCTTTTTGCAGCTGGCCTGGAACCTCTTCAAGCACAAGGAAAAGCTCATGGGCTCCATAGCCGTAGCCGAAGTGGTGGTGCTTACCCTTGCCGCTTCCGGCGCTTTGGTGAGCGCAGCCCACTAGTCCACCTCACCCTACGCTTTCCAGA